>JAHBNG010000156.1 GCA_019217005.1 Chloroflexi bacterium TSY | reverse complement strand
TTTAGAAAGTCAATTCGAGAAAGGATCGTAAGTTGATGGCCGATCGAGAAGAGCGAGGAGGCTCCATCCATTAGGATCACAAATCGCTGGGGCATAACGAGTAAACCTGCGGCGGGGACCTTTAGCATCAAGTTTCAATCCTCACCCAACCCGAAGATCGGGTACCCACATATACCAGTGTATAAGCCCGTTTCGCACGCTGAATCCCCAAAGCAACACAGGCTTGATTTTAGTCGCGGTCCAGACCGCCATTTTCTTGCTTTCGATTTTCCCGCCGCGCCAAATTTGAACCAGCGGGGCATCTGGGCTATACTTAGACAGGGGACCGTCTGTGTTACGCCTCAGACGCAGGGTTTGACCGGCCATCACGGGTTCTTTCGCCAGAAAGACGTGGTCCCCTCCAGCGACATCGATCATTTAGAGGGTCAATTAGAGAAAAGAAACAACTCATGAAAAACGCAAACGCAACTCCATGCGCTCAAGTCCAGCCATCTGGTCCAGCTGCCTGGAAACCCATCGGTTGGCGGGCCGGGGCGCTTCTTCCTAGTGCTGTCTGCCTTTTGCTGCTGGCGCTCTTCCAGGGGCGCTTCGGCGAAGGGGACGGATTTATCACGACGTGCGGAAACTACGAGATTTTCAGAGGAAGGGAAAGGCGAGTATTATGCAAAGCCGGCCTTCGCGGGGACACTCATCGTCGGCACCTCTGGCAACGACTACTTATATGGCACCGCTGACAACGACCTGATTGTGGGGCTGGGGGGGAAGGACAACCTCTGGGGCGAGGCGGGTGCCGACACCATCTGTGGCGGTCCGGGCCACGACTACATCAATGGCGGCCCGGACCACGACACCATCGATGGCGGTCCGGGCCACGACCAAATCTGGGGTGGCCACGACACCATCAATGGCGGCCCGGACCACGACCACCTCTGGGCGAGGCGGGCAACGACAGCCTAAAAGGCGGCCGTGGCGATGACTCCTCTGGGGCTTTGAGGGCGATGACTTCCTCGATGGCGGGCCGGATGATGACTACCTCGATGGCATGGAGGGCTACGATGTCTGCCAAGACGACGAATATTGGAGAAAGCCAGTTAATTGCGAAGAACCGGCTGCGTCTGCCAACAGCAACAGCGCAGGCCACGGCCAACACAATCATATTGGCGCGGCTGTACATCGCAGTGGCACTCGCTTCCCGCCTATCTCCCCCGAGCTTATCATCACTCCAAAGATGATCGCTGGCAATGCCCGACGAGCCGTTGAAAGGAGAACAGCATTCAGCAGGTTAGTCGGTAAGCGTACTGTACAACTTTGTGTATGCGGTCGGCGCTGGATTTGTCATTTTCGTGTCGCTCCTGAAATTTCACTAGTCGGGTTGGATCACTTTTGCAGCAATCAGTTAACCAAATGGGTAATTTTTACAGCATCCGATGACATCGCGCTCTTTTTCATGATCGATTGTCCGCAACCCGTGAATCAGGCGTGCTTTGCCGCTGTGAATGCATTCAAGGAGAGTGTACAAGAATCCATATCACACCCTCTGCTTGGCGAGCGTTCGTGTCGTCGCGCGTACGCGACGGCACCATGATACTAATTTTCGATTTTTTCGTGCGAAAAAATCGACTCGCCGCTAATGCAGTGGTCATGGCCCGGGCCGCCCCATAGCTCGTCGTCGCCCGGGCCGCCATAGAGGTCGTCGTCGCCCCCATTTCCAGAGAGTCAATGCGACTACACGAAACAGGTTATCGCCGATTTTTAGGGTAATTCCCAATGATTAAAGCTCCTCCTCTGGAAACTCCGGTCTAATCGGAGTTACATCTAATGTAACTTGACGTGCCATTTCTCTAGCCTCTGACCTCATTCGGATTACTTTTTCTGTTTCAGCGATTATTTTATTGCGGTGTTCGTTATCCTTGGGGATAGGCAAGATCAACTCCTGTAAACGGCCTCCCGCCGGCATCTAAATAGTCCCCCAGCCGCCCCCGATCAGCGACCACTACTAGGGGTGATCCCCAGAAGCATCGACTGTCTGGTCATCGACGTCGATGAGGGGGGATGAAGTGCCGTCACAGCGATCAAGACGCTGCTGAACCTGACCAGCCACAATAGTCTGGTCGTACGCACCCGCCGCGCGGATGGGTCCCATATCTGGGTGCGTTACACCGGTCCAAAAATGGCTGAATCTCACGCCATAGCTACGCATCCTCCAACCGATCAACGTCTACCGGATTCTTGATGTCAGAGAAACAATGCGGAATCCCAAGCCGATTAGCCAGCGCCCTAAGCTCTGCGGACTCAGAGTGATTCAGGGCGTCACGTTGGGCCAGGTCCAGCAGACGCTCAGCAGTCTCGCCCTGCGCGTCTCCTGGATTGCAAGTCGTAACAGGTACTCCCATACCGCCTCATCACGAATCGGCTGAATGTCGGGGAGTTTGTTCTCGACCTCGGCCAGGTCTGCGGACAGGTCCAGCGCCTGCCTTGGGTCGATGGTGTCTAGCAGCTTCTGACAGTCGGCCTCGATGCGGTCAATGTCGGCCAGAACCTCAGCCGCTGTGATCTGCCCTCTCAGAAGAGAGAGACGTAACAACCGTTCCCGCGCATGTCTAATTGTGCGCTTCATGACAGTTCCGTCAGTGGTCATATGTTGGCGTGTAGTGGTTAGATTCGCGCGCCATTCCTCAGAGAGAGAAAGGGTTGTTTTGCGGTAGGGTGCTTTCCGGTCCTGGTCAAACCCTGTTTCTGTGTAAATCGCAACGAGGGGGTCAATGCCGATCGCTTCCAGCTTTGGCCCCATGCGCGCGATGGTACGCCGAATCGAACCCACATGCATCCCAACAGCCGCCGCGAGGCTCTCATATGTGTGATCCTGTTGGTCAAGCGCATCTATGATGTACGGGCCCGCTGGCCCGATGCTGTCTAATAGCCGGACATCGACGCGGCCAGCCAGTTCGACAATGCCGCCGCCGCTCTCCCTCATCCCCTATGGTTTGGGCCAAGTCCAACAGTCGGCGCGCGTGTTCATTATCTGGGTCTGGGCGGTTGCGTTGGAAAGCGTCATCGTGCAGATTCTCAGAGGCGCAGCATCTGCCACAAAACTGTTTCGACTGGGCCGTCGTCGTTAAGACTTTGTGGCAGATGCTGCGCGCACTTTGGTTCAATGTCCACCAGATAGGCCAGATTGAGCCGGTAGGTGTTGGCATATGGCGCCGCCGCGGGCGATGGATTCCAAGAGCGGCACACACTCCCCGCGGGCGATCATGCTGTTCACCCTGGTCAATTCGCGCTCGATGTTGGCGACTCGATCGGCACAGTACATCACAACCTCGGCCAACAGATTCTTGCTTTCATGCCGGCGCATTCTATCGGCTACGGTCGCCCGCTGTTTCCCCGTCAGTAATTTTAGCGCCGCGGCCCGTCTGTGAATTGCTCCACGGGCCAACAGTTCACGCGCCTTAAGTAGGTCGCGCTCGGCGCTGGTATGCGGTCATCAATTGGGGGCATAGAAACCGGAGGGCACGTTGGGCACTATCCCGCGAAATTCCGGCCAGGTCCGCTAGGTATCGGCTCGATATGAAATGCTCAATCTCACCAGTTCGCCGCAAGGCGGCGATCACGCCCAGCCCCGCACGGTTCACTAGTGATAACTGGAGAGTGCGACTTTGCCTTCAACGTGATGTAGCACTTCGGCCAGTTCACGATGCTGCTCGTCCGTCAGTTCATGAGCATAGGCATTGCTGTCCCCCCGCGCGCCGTGGGGATAGGGTGGATCGCAGTAGAAGAGCGTTTCAGGGCTATTATAACGGTTAATCACTTCAAGCGCCGGTGCGTGTTCAAATTGGACCCGCAAGAGCCGCTGTGCAATCTCTGGCAGGGCTTCTACACTCCCCAGCCAGCGGGAAACTGCACCAGCCATCCCGGCCCGGCTGGTCAGAAGACAATGGGCCCAACGCCCTGAACTCCCTTTCTGTGCCAGACCGGTGCGGGTTTGTCGCGCGCAGACATAGAACCGTCGCGCGCGTTCCAAGTCGCTTACTGTCGGATCGGAGTAATTGAGAGCTTGTTCGTATTCTTTCTTCGAGAAGGGCGTTAAACCAATTGCCTCAATGAGTGCCTCTTTCGCTCGCGCAGGACCCGAAAGAAATTGACGACACCGCCGTCCAGGTCGTTGTAGGTTTCAACAGGTGACGGCTCTCTGTTAATGAGTACCGCCGCCGATCCGCCAAAAGGTTCACAAAAGTGCTGTGTTTGAGGCGGCCAACACACCATTTTGTATGAACGTTGGCAAGCTCGGCAAGAGATCAGGGTGTTGTAATCGCCAAAGCCCGAGGCACAGTAAGCCGAATGGGAGGTGTAACGATAGAAAAATTTCAGCAGTTGGGAAGGAAGCCGAAAGGCAGTATAATAGTGATGAATTGACAGCGGGAAGTGAAGATCCCAACGTCAATTAGAAAGTCGAAAAGCCGACTGACCTGGGCTGTGTGTTTTACGGTTGTCACCGCTCACACCCAATTCCATCCTTATTACCATCAAAGCGATGTGGATCCGAGCCGCTCACTTGGAACCGCCGATAGGGAATTTCGCTGCAATCCAAATCGGGCGGAGGTGGCGGGATGCAGACGGTGGGATAGGAGGGATGGCAATTCCCTCGTAGCTCTGTTGGTGTCGGCTGGGGCTTGGTTGGCTCTGTTGGTGTCGGCTGGGGCTTGGTTGGCTCTCTAATAGGCAGAGAATCGGGTGCATTGTCAACCAGGAAGGCCGCAATCCAGGCGCCGTTCTCCAATTGATACCAATCCCCCACTGCATTCCGCGCGACGACACGCAGGGCTTGACTCCTTTGTAGACGATCAACAATCGCATAGTTCGTTCCAGGACCACTGCGGAGATTGGCGTTTTGGCTGGCCACAGGGCCAGCGGGTCTTGACCAGATCCCTGCTTGTGCCGCGACCGCCTGTTGCTGCGCGGCGCGAATCTCGGCTTCCTTGCTCACATCTGGCGGATATGTGGAGAGCCGAGCCAGCCCGCGGCGGACCAGTTCAGCGTTGACAAACGTGCCGTCCTCAAGGTAAATGTAGCGAAGCAGCCGACCATAACGATCGGTCTCGCTCACGTCTTTCTGCAAATACACGGTCTTGCCGCCCACGAGTTGGCGATTGGCCTCGTTCGCTTCCTCAAAGTAGTTGTCGCCTCGTTCGGGGGTATCGATCAGGAGATAACGGATGCGATAGGGTATCCCGTTGATCGCCACCTCTATCGTGTCTCCATCCACAATGTGGCTCACTTGTGCTGGCTGGCCGAGAGGATTCTGTGTCGGTGGTGATGGATTATCTACCAATGATGTAATGCGTTGCTCAATGGCATCAACCCGACCGGTAAGCGCTGTTAACTGTTTGGCGAGGCTTTCAAGCGTGAGTTCGCTTTGGGATTGCAGCGAAAAAGGTAGGAAGGCCAACAGCGCCACTGCGGAGAGAAGCAGGCTGTACTTGATTCTGTGGTTCATGGGTTCCTTCTGTTTTGTAGCGCCTCACGCGCACGGGACTGATGGGGGCCTCGCTGTCAAATTGACCAACTACCTGTAGCGTAGTCGTCCATTGCGGGATTGGGAAATACCAGAGGTGTCCTTGAGTAAGATATTTCCTAGTAGCTGCATCAGCGACCCCGCACGCCTCGTTTGCTGCTCTTTGGGGCAGTCCAGATCGTTTCCATTCACTTAGTATATCCACTCTTTAAGCAAAGTCCATTTATCCGAGGCTCAAATACATAGTTTGATTATCTCTGGTATGCTCGCATCTCTGACAAACTTTCAACCCCTCAACGTTACTAACTGTGTCCATTCCTTGAGTGTCTCTACCACAAAACGTAACGTTACGATTTACCCCCATATGGACAACCCCCCGGCCCTTGCGCCAGTAAAATAGCTCATCGGTTAGTCACGTTTCGGGTTGTTCCGGCTTAGGATTAAATGAGGGGATACGTCTCTTACGCTCCGCGCGGGCTATGCGTTTGGCCCTCTCTTTGCCTCTATCGGAGCAGTACATACGCCACAATCCACGTTTGCCCGGCTGTACTTCGTTGTCACAGTCCGCTACCGCGCATATCGGGACCGCTCCGCGCGACCCCTGACCGTTACCAACTGAGCGGCCTTGATCCCTTGGCTCTACCTTCGCTCTACGCTTTTTCATGTAGGCGGCTTGCTTACATGCGGGAGAGCAATATAGCCGGGTCTTACCCGCGCGCGGCCTGGTCTGGATCTCCTTACCGCACATCTCGCAAGTCATTGCTATTTCAGTTAGCTACTCGTGCATTCTCGACATACCGCCGCGGCATCTTGGGGGCGGGACAAGGGCTTGTCCGGCGAGTTGAACAGGGGTCCCCACGACTCTGTATCTTACCTTTGTGGGACATTAGCACGTGGTAAACAATCGCACTATTTTGCGCCCGCTGGGACCCTGCCTCATATTTAGGGAAGTGAAGGCGACGACTCCAGCAATCCAGCACCCCAGCCCCGAACAGAGACAGCACATAAACCAACAGTCGCCTGTTGCCGCTTTGTTCGGTCCCTCGATGTTTCTGGTTGTAGCTCAGTCTACTTCTTTTTTTGATTTTAAGTGTTGATTTTCATTTTTTGCTTCAGGGAAAGTTCACTACCCGCCGGTCTAGCTCAAAATGGGATAGGGATGCCAGCCCCTCCCACCGGCTGGCACAGCCGGACACCGAGGGTTCAGTCCCCTATGGGGATTCTGCGTCTGTTTGCAGATTTTTCTGTCTTGTAATCAGAAAACATTGCACAGAGGATCTCCACCTGGCTGGGGTCGCGTCTCTCGCGTCTCGCGATTGACGCGAGACCGTCCCTATCGATTTTCTTATTTTTTCCGCCACACGCTAGAATCGCTAATTCTTTCCGCTCGATTAGCTCTAGAGCCAAACCAACTATATCCACTTTCTGTTCCACTTCAAAGACCATCAAACACTTCCCGTTCTCACCAGGATTCAAATCTGGACAATGCAGATCTGTCTCTTGAAAGAAACGACCAGTGGCATCAATACCTTCTGCATCGCTCCCGTAAAGATTTCTGTTTATTTTTCCAACATTTGTTACATAAAATTCAACCAACACTATCTTGTTCCCAATCGCTGGCTCATACTCTTTTTGGGTGTTACCAAACAGACCAGGAACACTCATCTCGACTTTCTCTGTGAACTCACTTGCTCCTTCGATTTCTATTGCCCAAGGACCCACGATGGTAGCGCTGCTGACAGAGGCAAGACTACTAGAAAGAGGTAATCTTGAATCGATATCAATGGTAATTGGTACAGACATTAGATATTGCTGACCATTTATCTCGACAGACACACTCGCTACACTATTAATTGTGTCCTTAATGAAGACCTTGTCTTCACCATTGGAAAACACAAGATCAACAGCCTGATTAATTTCGTCCTGAGCCACCACGTGGTACTGTATGTGGTGCTAATATAAGAACAATCATCAAAAAGATGCGTCGTTCAGACAGACCTATATGCCCCGTGGTCTGGTTGTTGTCACGGCTGAACGGGGCGCACTGGGCAAATCCACGAATGCCCGCCTGTTTACGGTGCCAGTCGAGCCGCTGGATATTGACGTGGATAAGCTAACTCAGGCACAGGACAACCGTGAGTTGTATGGCTACGCAATGCGTGGCTTTATCCAGCACGTTGCTGGACTCTGGGACAGATGTGTAAAAGAACTACCGAAAGATGTCAAAAAGCTACGGGCTGCCAACAGCAAGGATAAGCTACACGCTAAGGATAAGCTACACGGGAAACTCTCTGACGCCGTTGCCAAGTTGGGGTGCGGATTCAACCTTTTCCTGTCGTATGCCCATCATGTAGGCGTCCTGAGCCACGAAGAGGTGGGCAAAATGACGCAAGACGCACGCAATGCGCTACGGTGCCTCGCACGGGACCAACAGGACCACGTGAGTGCAAGCGACCCTGCTCTTCAATTCATGCAGACGCTAGTGGCTCTTCTCCGACAAGAAAAAGTCCAGATACAGGCGAAAGGCGTAGCGGTTAAGAGCCTTGGCGGACCGATCGGGGAGCAGGGGCAGACGGACGCCGAACGGATCGGGTGGCATGACGACAACGACCTCCACCTGTTGCAAACAGCCTATAATGTCGTAACTCGTTATTTCAGGGCAGAAGGCAGAGAGTTCCCTATCGACGAGCTAACGCTGCGCCGAGAACTGGAGCGTGGTGGGTATGCGGTGTCCAGTAAAACAAGCCGTAAACGAGACCCGCACGAAAAAGGAAAACAGAAACGGGTGTTTACACTGCTTTCTGAACCATTCTGGCGAGTTGCGGGTGAAATGGGCATTACCAAGCAAGACATCGGAGCCTCAAAGTGTGACAGGGGATGACAGGAAAAAACATCCCGTCACACCCCCTGTCACACCCCCTGTACCCCCTGTTTCTCTCTGAGAAACGCCTCCCTGTTACAGAGGGCGTGACAGGTGTGACAGGTGTGACAGGAAAAAAACATAACCCCCCCCTACTAACCACTTTTGTGTGTATGTTGTTTACCCCACACACAAAAGTTTTATAAGTACCATATATCTTTTTTTACCCTGTCACATCTGTCACAAAACATATATATATATCATTTCTTTCTGAGAAACTAGCAAAAAAGGTGTGACAGGGGGGTGTCACACCCCTGTCACAGGGTGTCACACCTTTAACATTACTAGTCAAGTAACCCATTGGAAAGTCCCTATTGGTTAGTGGCGACCTCCATCTCATCCATCGTGGCACTGTTATACAACCGCAGGCAGGGGCTTCGACACTCCTCGACTGGTATGCAGCACTATGAGGTCTCACTCACGGAGTGAGAGACGAGCGACGCTACGATATCGCTGAAATGAGAGTGACAGAGCATTACGCCTATCTGAGAGCGAGGGAGGGGTTGGGCGATGACTGCTGAACTGTTGAAGCTGCAGCATGAATTACGACAGGCACGACATCGCATCAACCAACTGGAGCGGCGCACGCACGATTATAGGGACTTCAGCCGCCACATCCGGCGGTCTCGTGAGAATGCGATGCTGCTGTATAGTGCATGGCTGGCAGGGATGCCCGTATCACGTGGATACATGCATGATTTAATGGGGATGCCAGAGCGTGCACGGCATTCTCTCTCTTTTTTTCTATCGATTTTTGGCTTTTTTATAGTGCCCAAATGCCGAAATAGTGTCAAAAACGGTTTTGCCCCTGGTTTGACTCTGAGAACCGGACGGGTTCGTTCACGCCCGCCCGCTGGTCCAACATAGTTTTGACTCGGTCTTGAATACTATAGTCTGTGGTGCTCAGTATCTTCGGTTGCTACAATCCCTAAAACTCCTCAATATCTTTGGGAAGGGCAACTTTTGTGAGTATCGAGCGGGCTTTTGGCACTGTACTGAGAAGAATTCGTAATGAAAAAGGAATTTCTCAGGAACACTTAGCCTCAAATAGCGACCTCCATCGCACCTATATTAGCCAGCTAGAAAGAGGGTTAAAAAGCCCCTCATTATCTGCCCTTTTTCAAATAGCTCAGGCTCTCTCCGTTCCTCCCCATCAAATTATCCTATTAGTTGAAAATGAACTCTTGGCATCTTCAGCGGCAACGAGTCAGGAAGACCTATCGTGAAGCTGATAAGAAAAGAGATTCTTATTGACCAGGGGAATTTTCGAAGCACCTTGGAATACAAGGGGATAGAAGCAGACATTTCAGCGGCCATAGCCCGTGTGGTATGGCCCATAGGGGCATCGACTTTTACCATATATCCCGAGAGAAATGCTAATGGTGTGGTTCCCATAAAAAAAGCTTTCCTTGCACATTTGGAAAACCAAGGTTGGGGACTGGAAAATCGGCTAGACGTAGGTGCTGTGCAGAAACGCCCTGGCGCCATAGATGCGACTAAACAAATCGGCAGTCAATATTTTGCTGTAGAGTGGGAAACCGGAAATATATCCTCTAGTCATCGTGCCTTGAACAAAATAGCCATCGGAATGTTAAGAGGCGTTCTTGTTGGTGGAACCTTGATTCTTCCTACGAGTAGCTTATATACATACTTGACCGACCGAGTTGGCAACTTTGGTGAGTTAGAGCCATATTTTGATGTCTGGCGTTCGTTAAACCTAACCCATTCAGTTGGTACGCTGAGTGTAATTGCTGTCGAACATGATGCTACAAGTGAGGCCGTTGAAAAAATTGCCAAAGGGACTGATGGAAGGGCCTTGATATAAACAAAAATCACGGCTCATGGTATATTATAGTATTCATAATTCCTTCGTAAAACACTAGCTCACGGGGTGCTTGGATGCAAGAAAATTTGTTTTCCGTCGCTGTTGATAAAATAGTAGCGAATGGAGACTTCCTTTCCTCTTTATCGATACCACCATATTTAACAACTTCTCAGGGAATACTTTTTAATGCGGATTGTCTCGATGTCCTCAAAACAATCAAAGATGAGTCGATCCATTGTGTGTTCGCTGACCCTCCCTTCAACTTAAATAAGGAATATGGCAAAGGGATATCAGACGACCTAAAAGAAAATGAGTACCTAGACTGGACTTATTCCTGGTTAGATGAATGCATAAGAGTTTTAGTTCCAGGGGGGAGTTTATTTGTATATAACCTCCCTCGATGGCTTATCCACACAGGTTACTTTTTAATGGCAAAACTTGTCTTTAGAAACTGGATAGCTTTGACTATGAAGAATACATACCCACGGGGGAAAACTCTGTATCCGGCCCATTATGGACTGCTCTATTACACAAAAGGGGAGCCTTACATAGTTAATAAGTTGCGAGTTCCGATACCTACTTGCAGACATTGCGGGAAAGAAATTAAGGACTATGGGGGTCATAGAGGAAAACTACACAAAGATGGGTTGAATCTAACAGATTTCTGGGAAGACACATCACCAGTGAGGCATAGGAAATTCAAGACACGAGTCGCAAATGAATTAAAACCGATGATTCCTGAACGAGCAGTTTTGATGTCTACGAATCCAGGAGACATTGTTTTAGACCCATTTGGGGGAGGTGGGATCACATATCAAGTAGCAGAAAGAAACGACAGGAAATGGGTCGGGGCTGAAATCGGTGAATGTGAACCGATTTTAGAACGAATGCAGCATTTTATACTCACAGGGATCGGTGAACTTCCCCCATTAGAAGTCACAGCATGTTTTAAGGCTGTTCGTCTGAATAATAACTTTCAGACAGAGCAGGAGTAAGGTGTGGGTTAGGGGCCTGTACTAAATGCACCAGACTCCGATAATTTAGAATAATGTCTGTAGTGTTTGCAGAACGATACCCAACCGATTTAGAATTTGAAAGACTCCGGCTAATCCTAAGCACCTTTCAAGATGGAATGGGTATGCTTGTTCCAAAAACCATGCGCCAATGGGTGATTGATCAAAATGCTCAAACTCTCCCCGGTTGGCGTGACTTTGAGCGCGCTGTAGTACTTGGACCAGCGGGCGGGCGTGAACGAACCCGTCCGGTTCTCAGAGAGAAAACGGTCTCATATAGATTTTTGTCTATATATCAAAAGTGTAAACCTAATTTTGAACCACCCCTCCCTTTTTTCGGTTTTTCCTACCTTTAGCGTATGCACGAAACCTTTTTCTTTCAAATTCTCTCCTCTTTTCGATCCTTGGAATCCATATTGAGCCGAAGCAATTTGTTGAGACAAATTTCACATAATAGTTGCCCAGGGGTTAAAATACTTGTGCACTATTTGAGTTTTGATAAGAGATGGTTGGGTTTGACTAGCAAAAAAATTATGAGTCATAAAAAGATACCTGTGCCCTTCCGTAGTTAGATAAACTGATCTTATCTATAGCGATTTTGACCCCCAGCGGGATAGCACGCTCGACCATACGATATGTTTCGCCACACCGTGTTCACTTCCTCCAGCGTATCATTTTGCACTGCGTATAACGTGCAAGTAAAATAGACGAAAGAACGAGTCCCTCATCGTTCCTTTGAGATAACTGTCTATAAAAACCAGAACTCCATTGCTTCTGTAGAGCAATGGAGTTCTCACAAAAAAAAGCCCCAACGCATGGTGATGAGGTGAACCGGATTGCGTCGGGGGGCGAAGGAGACTGCAATGACTTCGATTATATCGCAAAGTGAGTCTGTTCAGAAAATCACGGACGAAATGCGCACCCCGGATCTGGACGCGCTCTGCAATCTGCGCGCGCGGGGTGCGCATTTCGTCCTGTGTGTGCCCAACAAACAGCCATTGGTTCCCGGTTGGCAACGCTCCGAGACAGCCCCGGATGATGACGCGATCCGCCGGCATCTAAATAGTCCCCCAGCCGCCCCCGATCAGCGACCACTACTAGGGGTGATCCCCAGAAGCATCGACTGTCTGGTCATCGACGTCGATGAGGGGGGATGAAGTGCCGTCACAGCGATCAAGACGCTGCTGAACCTGACCAGCCACAATAGTCTGGTCGTACGCACCCGCCGCGCGGATGGGTCCCATATCTGGGTGCGTTACACCGGTCCAAAAATGGCTGAATCTCACGCCATAGCTACGCATCCTCCAACCGATCAACGTCTACCGGATTCTTGATGTCAGAGAAACAATGCGGAATCCCAAGCCGATTAGCCAGCGCCCTAAGCTCTGCGGACTCAGAGTGATTCAGGGCGTCACGTTGGGCCAGGTCCAGCAGACGCTCAGCAGTCTCGCCCTGCGCGTCTCCCTGGATTGCAAGTCGTAACAGGTACTCCCATACCGCCTCATCACGAATCGGCTGAATGTCGGGGAGTTTGTTCTCGACCTCGGCCAGGTCTGCGGACAGGTCCAGCGCCTGCCTTGGGTCGATGGTGTCTAGCAGCTTCTGACAGTCGGCCTCGATGCGGTCAATGTCGGCCAGAACCTCAGCCGCTGTGATCTGCCCTCTCAGAAGAGAGAGACGTAACAACCGTTCCCGCGCATGTCTAATTGTGCGCTTCATGACAGTTCCGTCAGTGGTCATATGTTGGCGTGCAGTGGTTAGATTCGCGCGCCATTCCTCAGAGAGAGAAAGGGTTGTTTTGCGGTAGGGTGCTTTCCGGTCCTGGTCAAACCCTGTTTCTGTGTAAATCGCAACGAGGGGGTCAATGCCGATCGCTTCCAGCTTTGGCCCCATGCGCGCGATGGTACGCCGAATCGAACCCACATGCATCCCAACAGCCGCCGCGAGGCTCTCATATGTGTGATCCTGTTGGTCAAGCGCATCTATGATGTACGGGCCCGCTGGCCCGATGCTGTCTAATAGCCGGGCATCGACGCGGCCAGCCAGTTCGACAATGCGCCGCCGCCGCTCTCCCTCATCCCCTATGGTTTGGGCCAAGTCCAACAGTCGGCGCGCGTGTTCATTATCTGGGTCTGGGCGGTTGCGTTGGAAAGCGTCATCGTGCAGATTCTCAGAGAGGGTGTAAAGTGCGCGCAGCATCTGCCACAAAACTGTTTCGACTGGGCCGTCGTCGTTAAGACTTTGTGGCAGATGCTGCGCGCACTTTGGTTCAATGTCCACCAGATAGGCCAGATTGAGCCGGTAGGTGTTGGCATATGGCCCGCCGCCGCGGGCGATGGATTCCAAGAGCGGCACACACTCCCCGCGGGCGATCATGCTGTTCACCCTGGTCAATTCGCGCTCGATGTTGGCGACTCGATCGGCACAGTACATCACAACCTCGGCCAACAGATTCTTGCTTTCATGCCGGCGCATTCTATCGGCTACGGTCGCCCGCTGTTTCCCCGTCAGTAATTTTAGCGCCGCGGCCCCGTCTGTGAATTGCTCCACTTGGGCCAACAGTTCACGCGCCTTAAGTAGGTCGCGCTCGCGGCCCCGCTGGTATGCGGTCATCAATTGGGGGCATAGAAACCGGAGGGCACGTTGGGCACTATCCCGCGAAATTCCGGCCAGGTCCGCTAGGTATCGGCTCGATATGAAATGCTCAATCTCACCAGTTCGCCGCAAGGCGGCGATCACGCCCAGCCCCGCACGGTTCACTAGATCGCTGTTCCCGTCTCGCGCGGCAATGGCCACGGTTGCCAGGTCCAACCATTCCGCCAGGGTCTTCGATACGCCGGTGGCCTCATCTGTGAATCGCGTCGGCTCGGTGCGCTCTGGCGGTTCCCAGCCGTTCAGCTTGGCCATGTAGAAGAGCGTACCGGCCCCCACGCCGCCGCGCATGTCGCTGGCCAGGAGTTTTTTATACTCTCCTGGTTGCTCTTCCGGTCGCCAGTCAATCAGAATCTGCTCTGTCAGGTCGCTGTTATAGTCCAAAGCAGCATGGGCGGCCCATGCGAGGTTACGCCAGGCCTCATAATGCGGGCGGTAGGTGATAGTGGCCAGGGCCGCGCGTGTCATATCAGCACTGGCCGAAAAAACCGGGGGTTCCTGGGCGTGTTCCGTTACGCGTGAGGTGTTTGTAGGTCCGGGGGTGTCCTGGGTGCTCTCCGCGTGTTTTAGCGGCTCGCCGGTGATGGTTTGCCAGATTGCGCCCAAGTCTGCCAGGCTGATGGCCTTGATCCCATGTTGGGTGTCATGTAGCCGGTAGATCCCGCCATTGTGGGCACCCGCCACTAATTTGTAAGCTGCCGTGCCGGTGGAGTTGATCCCCTTCAGTTCAAGGTGTGGGTGTTTCTCTCCTTCTGGCGTCCAATTCTGCGTTTGCGCAATCCTATCAGACAGACGGTAAACGAGAGCGCCGCCCTGGGGCTTGTTGGTCCGGATCACTTTGACGGTATCGGCATAGCCGCCGATCTGGGCCACCTTGCCGGGAAAGTCAAAGTCAGATTCGACGATGATAATCCCATCGAACGCCAACAGACCGACGCTCATTTCAGGATGATCTAGCGCATCCTGTCGGGTGGCTGCATTCTCGGCTTGGTTCCAGCCTTCGCGCGCCGGAACTTTGCCGCCTTGGGGAATCAGTACGAACTTGCCTGCGTTCTGTTCGTGTAGCCAGTGGAGGGCTGCATCACCGGAGATTACGTCAGCCTGACGGCGCTCTTCTTCTTGGCGCTGCCACAACTCTTTTAGCGTGATTCGTTCCGTTTTCGCTGGCTGGGCGTGGTGGACCGTGACTTTGGGGCCGGAATCGCTTGCGCGCTGTGTGGGGGTGTGGGTGGTGCTGTCTTGCGCTACTGCGCTCTGGTTGGTCAAATCTGTATGCTTAACCCCTTGACAAAGGGTGTCGCTTTGTGATAGTATGCTCATAGTCACCTAGTCACCTAGTCTTATAGTGCCTGGTGTCGAATAAAGAGAAATCTGCGCTTTTGGTTCTATCACCTGGGGAGCGCAGATTTTTTTATTGGACCAGTGCTGGTTCATTGTTGGTTAGTTGAGACGTGGTCATAAATCAAGCAGCCCTGAGAAGGGGCTTAATATTCTTGCCTAAGGGCAGATTACGTTCAAACTGATAAAGCAAAACGATTTGATAAAGTAAAAGAGCGCCAAGAACAAAAAGGCGAGTAGAAGTGAGGCCCTTGACGGGAACCTGCCCCTGCCAATCGAAAATATTCTTGAAGAGATTGTTGAAAGGTTCGATGGATTTCGATCGCAAGCGGTGAAAGAGTTGTCGGACCTTGACGCCCGGATCAGAATGGGGGTAGGGACCATAGCGAGTAGCAACTAACTCGATGTTTTGGCGGTGACAAAGAGCACGGAACTCGGGTTCATTGTAATGGGTGTCTCCAAGGAGATAGCGAGTCTCAAAGGGAAGTTCAGGCAAGAGAGAGGGAGCCACCTTAATATCAGCATGGTTAGCCGGGGTCAGTTCAGCAGCCAGCGGAATCCAGAGTGCCGTAGCGGTTGAGGCCAGATGTAACTTCCAGCCAGACCACCAGCCATGATAGCCTGATTTGGACCAGTGCGCCTCAGTATCAATGGTCGAATGAGGCACGACGCCTTTCTCCCGATCTTTCTTGTGCCAAACGCCGCCTTTGGCTCGTAAGGGGGTGCTATCAATTGAGACCGCTCTCCCTTGCTTAGCCCAGGGTTGAAGCTGTTGGACTAGATGGCGTCCTAGAACACCAATCAAACCTGGCAAACTATCCGGTAATACCGTTAACCGTCTTTCCCAGGTCCGACGCGTCGGAAACTTTCCGTTCTCACAGAGCAGTAAACGCAGTTGACAGGTTAACTCTGTCTCCTGCTCTAGAAAAGCCAGTAAACTATAGGCTGTATACAAGCGCCGAACAATCATTATGATTAACGCTTTCACCATCAGACAATCTGAATACACTTTTGGCCGTCCACGCCCTCGCTTGAGTGGTGCTTCTGGCCACGGCAGACGCTCTACCATTTTGACCAGCAAGAACGTTTATATTCTCTGATTTCGCCGGTTCTCAGAGAGAAAACGGTCTCATATAGATTTTTGTCTATATATCAAAAGTGTAAACCTAATTTTGAACCACCCCTAAAAAAATGTTCACAATCCGCTCGTAGCCCTTATGTTGGCGGGCTGACGACTCCAGTTGATTGATGCGCCGCCGTGCCAGTCCCAACTCATCCTTCTTAAGGTCCTTCCGAAGGATCAACAACTACATTGCTGAATTAGCAACCACTTCTTCCAGGAGAGCCGTTCTGGCAGAGAAAGTCGTTGGCCGGCTCTGTATAATACTCGCCGTGCCCCCCTCTCTGATAAATCGTGTGGCCGCCGCACGTCGTGACAACGGGACTGTCCTCCTGCGCCGAAGCGCCACTTGGGGGGAAGAGCGCCAGCAGCAAAGCGGATTATGTTTCCAGGCGCCTGAACCTACCATGCCAGAGATTTCAAACCAGGCAACGGGGGTCAGTATGAAATCAAGTCGAAAGGACCGCAAAAGGTGGGGTGGTTCATTTTAGGCGGACAATTAGGTTTACATTTTTGCAAAGAGAAAAGATGTTTATATTTTCTACTTTGAGCCATGCTCAGGCAGAAAATGACCTCAATATAGATTTTTATCTATGTATCAAAAGTGTAAACCTAATTCTGAACCACCCCGGGCATCAAGATCGATTTCCCAAGACGTAGGTAGGAAACTTTGCATGCAAGAAACGACCGTTTCTTACATGCAATCTTATTGATTCAACCAATTTGGGTGTCATTGCAATTCGTACTGTTCGTGAACGTTTGCCCTCTTGGGTCATTGTTTGTAAACAGGGTAAGTCGATCCAATTTAGCCCCATTTGCGTTGTCAGGGTTTCCCAGTGCTTTCTCACGGTCGGCAATGAGACTCCTGACTGTTCCGCTAAAGTAGCCAGAGCAAAGCCTGGCTCTTTCTCGATAAGCTCCTGTGCGGCTTTGATAAGCTTTTCTAATGCCGCCTGCTTACTTTGCATTGGCGGTTTGTCTTGACGTTCTTTGATGACTTCTGTTGGCTGCAAACTAGGAACAGGACGCGAGAACATGATAACCACTTTCCGCCCCGTCTCATATACGATCCGAGATCGATGCACGGCTTGGATTACTACAGCGTCTCTATAACGAAGGTTGCTCGATCATGGTCGCTGTTATAACCGTTTCCATTCCTGTCTCGTCTATTTCATACTGAACCCATACGCCGAAGGCTTCAAACTCGTATCGCTCTTTCTTCCCCTCAACGCGTGTTGCCCAACCTGGGCGCGGGTCTTTAACAAGCGACTGAAGCATTCGGCGAAGTTCAACATTAGCCGGAAGATACATCGCGCGAAGTAGCTCATGACTCGGCTGTAATCTCACGGTCTAATTTCTCCAGGTCTTCGAGAGGCATTGATGGCGGACAATCCCCCGCCTTGATTGCGGCGAACTGCTCGTCAGCGACCCGAGTGCGTTCGCGCTGTTCAAGCATTCCGATCCGCTTCGCAATCTTGCGCCACTCTTCGACAGAGACTAAGACGGCGGCTTCGCGGCTTCGTTGAGCCAGTATGACCGGCCCTTGGTCTAGTTTGTCGAATACTTCGCGGTGCTTGTAGCGCAAATCGGATACGGGTAAAACTGTGGGCATATCAAGCATATCAACATCTCCTTTCATCGTCTAGTCGATGTTTACTTGACAATTGTATACCCGTTATACCAATCTGTCAACCTCCGAAATCCCTCAAATTAATCAAAACTCCAGATGACGTGCGTGTGGCTGCCCGCACGGTCTTTTGCGGTCAGCCTGTAGAGATTTGACCCCCCTACCGCTACATCAGGTTTCTTACACTGGGAGTTTAGTCACAACAAATCCAACAAATGGTCTCAAATGTGATCGTTATGTACGGCTAACGGTTCATTAAAAAGACTGGGACCCGCGGGCGTGAGTGAACGAACCCGTCCGGTTCTCAGAGAGCAAGCGAGGCAAAATCGCGCCCAAACCGTACGGGTTCGTCGCCAAATGCCCGAGACCTCATCGATCCAAACCACTGGCCGAAAAGAGAGACCCCCTGGAGTTTTCCTGAGTTTGATTTCGGGAGGGGTTTTCTGGTGGATTTCGGCCGGCACTTCGCCCTTTTCTGAGCCGCCAGGCAATCGGGCGTTTGCCGGCCGAAGCCGAAGCGCCCCGGGGAACGCCTTGTCTTCTCGTGGCCACTCATCTTTCCTTGGCTCAAGAAGCCCCTCTGAGGGATTGAGGGGAGGCTTTGGAACGCAAGCAGACGGGTTGGACCCTGGTTTGACTCTGAGAACCGTACGGGTTCGTTCACTCACGCCCGCTGCTCCATGCTGGTCTATTGCTCTTAGCGTATTTAGAAAGTCAATTCGAGAAAGGATCGTAAGTTGATGGCCGATCGAGAAGAGCGAGGAGGCTCCATCCATTAGGATCACAAATCGCTGGGGGCATAACGAGTAAACCTGCGGCGGGGACTCTTTAGCATCAAGTTTCAATCCTCACCCAACCCGAAGATCGGGTACCCACATATACCAGTGTATAAGCCCCGTTTCGCACGCTGAATCCCCAAAGCAACACAGGCTTGGATTTTAGTCGCGGTCCAGACCGCCATTTTCTTGCTTTCGATTTTCCCGCCGCGCCAAATTTGAACCAGCGGGGGCATCTGGGCTATACTTAGGACAGGGGGACCGTCTGTGTTACGCCTCAGACGCAGGGTTTGACCGGCCATCACGGGTTCTTTCGCCAGAAAGACGTGGTCCCCTCCAGCGACATCGATCATTTAGAGGGTCAATTAGAGAAAAGAAACAACTCATGAAAAACGCAAACGCAACTCCATGCGCTCAAGTCCAGCCATCTGGTCCAGCTGCCTGGAAAACCCATCGGTTGGCGGGCGGGCCGGGGCGCTTCTTCTTCCTAGTGCTGTCTGCCTTTTTGCTGCTGGCGCTCTTCCCCCCAGGGGGCGCTTCGGCGAAGGGGGACGGATTTATCACGACGTGCGGAAACTACGAGATTTTTCAGAGGGAAGGGAAAGGCGAGTATTATGCAAAGCCGGCCTTCGCGGGGACACTCATCGTCGGCACCTCTGGCAACGACTACTTATATGGCACCGCTGACAACGACCTGATTGTGGGGCTGGGGGGGAAGGACAACCTCTGGGGCGAGGCGGGTGCCGACACCATCTGTGGCGGTCCGGGCCACGACTACATCAATGGCGGCCCGGACCACGACACCATCGATGGCGGTCCGGGCCACGACCAAATCTGGGGTGGGGAGGGCCACGACACCATCAATGGCGGCCCGGACCACGACCACCTCTGGGGCGAGGCGGGCAACGACAGCCTAAAAGGCGGCCGTGGCGATGACTCCCTCTGGGGCTTTGAGGGCGATGACTTCCTCGATGGCGGGCCGGATGATGACTACCTCGATGGCATGGAGGGCTACGATGTCTGCCAAGACGACGAATATTGGAGAAAGCCAGTTAATTGCGAAGAACCGGCTGCGTCTGCCAACAGCAACAGCCCCGCATAGGCCACGGCCAACACAATCATATTGGCGCGGCTGTACATCGCAGTGGCACTCGCTTCCCGCCTATCTCCCCCGAGCTTATCATCACTCCAAAGATGATCGCTGGCAATGCCCGACGAGCCGTTGAAAGGAGAACAGCATTCAGCAGGTTAGTCGGTAAGCGTACTGTACAACTTTGTGTATGCGGTCGGCGCTGGATTTGTCATTTTCGTGTCGCTCCTGAAATTTCACTAGTCGGGTTGGATCACTTTTGCAGCAATCAGTTAACCAAATGGGTAATTTTTACAGCATCCGATGACATCGCGCTCTTTTTCATGATCGATTGTCCGCAACCCGTGAATCAGGCGTGCTTTGCCGCTGTGAATGCATTCAAGGAGAGTGTACAAGAATCCATATCACACCCTCTGCTTGGCGAGCCGTCCTCGTGTGTGCCGTCGCGCGTACGCGACGGCACCATGATACTAATTTTCGATTTTTTCGTGCGAAAAAATCGACTCGCCGCTAATGCAGTGGTCATGGCCCGGGCCGCCCCATAGCTCGTCGTCGCCCGGGCCGCCATAGAGGTCGTCGTCGCCCCCATTTCCAGAGAGTCAATGCGACTACACGAAACAGGTTATCGCCGATTTTTAGGGTAATTCCCAATGATTAAAGCTCCTCCTCTGGAAACTCCGGTCTAATCGGAGTTACATCTAATGTAACTTGACGTGCCATTTCTCTAGCCTCTGACCTCATTCGGATTACTTTTTCTGTTTCAGCGATTATTTTATTGCGGTGTTCGTTATCCTTGGGGATAGGCAAGATCAACTCCTGTAAACGGCCTCCCGCCGGCATCTAAATAGTCCCCCAGCCGCCCCCGATCAGCGACCACTACTAGGGGTGATCCCCAGAAGCATCGACTGTCTGGTCATCGACGTCGATGAGGGGGGATGAAGTGCCGTCACAGCGATCAAGACGCTGCTGAACCTGACCAGCCACAATAGTCTGGTCGTACGCACCCGCCGCGCGGATGGGTCCCATATCTGGGTGCGTTACACCGGTCCAAAAATGGCTGAATCTCACGCCATAGCTACGCATCCTCCAACCGATCAACGTCTACCGGATTCTTGATGTCAGAGAAACAATGCGGAATCCCAAGCCGATTAGCCAGCGCCCTAAGCTCTGCGGACTCAGAGTGATTCAGGGCGTCACGTTGGGCCAGGTCCAGCAGACGCTCAGCAGTCTCGCCCTGCGCGTCTCCCTGGATTGCAAGTCGTAACAGGTACTCCCATACCGCCTCATCACGAATCGGCTGAATGTCGGGGAGTTTGTTCTCGACCTCGGCCAGGTCTGCGGACAGGTCCAGCGCCTGCCTTGGGTCGATGGTGTCTAGCAGCTTCTGACAGTCGGCCTCGATGCGGTCAATGTCGGCCAGAACCTCAGCCGCTGTGATCTGCCCTCTCAGAAGAGAGACGTAACAACCGTTCCCGCGCATGTCTAATTGTGCGCTTCGACAGTTCCGTCAGTGGTCATATGTTGGCGTGTAGTGGTTAGATTCGCGCGCCATTCCTCAGAGAGAGAAAGGGTTGTTTTGCGGTAGGGTGCTTTCCGGTCCTGGTCAAACCCTGTTTCTGTGTAAATCGCAACGAGGGGGTCAATGCCGATCGCTTCCAGCTTTGGCCCCATGCGCGCGATGGTACGCCGAATCGAACCCACATGCATCCCAACAGCCGCCGCGAGGCTCTCATATGTGATCCTGTTGGTCAAGCGCATCTATGATGTACGGGCCCGCTGGCCCGATGCTGTCTAATAGCCGGACATCGACGCGGCCAGCCAGTTCGACAATGCGCCGCCGCCGCTCTCCCTCATCCCCTATGGTTTGGGCCAAGTCCAACAGTCGGCGCGCGTGTTCATTATCTGGGTCTGGGCGGTTGCGTTGGAAAGCGTCATCGTGCAGATTCTCAGAGAGGGTGTAAAGTGCGCGCAGCATCTGCCACAAAACTGTTTCGACTGGGCCGTCGTCGTTAAGACTTTGTGGCAGATGCTGCGCGCACTTTGGTTCAATGTCCACCAGATAGGCCAGATTGAGCCGGTAGGTGTTGGCATATGGCCCGCCGCCGCGGGCGATGGATTCCAAGAGCGGCACACACTCCCCGCGGGCGATCATGCTGTTCACCCTGGTCAATTCGCGCTCGATGTTGGCGACTCGATCGGCACAGTACATCACAACCTCGGCCAACAGATTCTTGCTTTCATGCCGGCGCATTCTATCGGCTACGGTCGCCCGCTGTTTCCCCGTCAGTAATTTTAGCGCCGCGGCCCCGTCTGTGAATTGCTCCACTTGGGCCAACAGTTCACGCGCCTTAAGTAGGTCGCGCTCGCGGCCCCGCTGGTATGCGGTCATCAATTGGGGGCATAGAAACCGGAGGGCACGTTGGGCACTATCCCGCGAAATTCCGGCCAGGTCCGCTAGGTATCGGCTCGATATGAAATGCTCAATCTCACCAGTTCGCCGCAAGGCGGCGATCACGCCCAGCCCCGCACGGTTCACTAGTGATAACTGGAGAGTGCGACTTTGCCTTCAACGTGATGTAGCACTTCGGCCAGTTCACGATGCTGCTCGTCCGTCAGTTCATGAGCATAGGCATTGCTGTCCCCCCGCGCGCCGTGGGGATAGGGTGGATCGCAGTAGAAGAGCGTTTCAGGGCTATTATAACGGTTAATCACTTCAAGCGCCGGTGCGTGTTCAAATTGGACCCGCAAGAGCCGCTGTGCAATCTCTGGCAGGGCTTCTACACTCCCCAGCCAGCGGGAAACTGCACCAGCCATCCCGGCCCGGCTGGTCAGAAGACAATGGGCCCAACGCCCTGAACTCCCTTTCTGTGCCAGACCGGTGCGGGTTTGTCGCGCGCAGACATAGAACCGTCGCGCGCGTTCCAAGTCGCTTACTGTCGGATCGGAGTAATTGAGAGCTTGTTCGTATTCTTTCTTCGAGAAGGGCGTTAAACCAATTGCCTCAATGAGTGCCTCTTTCTGCTCGCGCAGGACCCGAAAGAAATTGACGACACCGCCGTCCAGGTCGTTGTAGGTTTCAACAGGTGACGGCTCTCTGTTAATGAGTACCGCCGCCGATCCGCCAAAAGGTTCACAAAAGTGCTGTGTTTGAGGCGGCCAACCACACCATTTTGTATGAACGTTGGCAAGCTCGGCAAGAGATCAGGGGTGTTGTAATCAAGCCAAAGCCCGAGGCACAGTAAGCCGAATGGGAGGTGTAACGATAGAAAAATTTCAGCAGTTGGGAAGGAAGCCGAAAGGCAGTACAATAGTGATGAATTGACAGCGGGAAGTGAAGATCCCAACGTCAATTAGAAAGTCGAAAAGCCGACTGACCTGGGTGGGGCTGTGTGTTTTACGGTTGTCACCGCTCACACCCAATTCCATCCTTATTACCATCAAAGCGATGTGGATCCGAGCCGCTCACTTGGAACCGCCGATAGGGAATTTCGCTGCAATCCAAATCGGGCGGAGGTGGCGGGATGCAGACGGTGGGATAGGAGGGATGGCAATTCCCTCGTAGCTCTGTTGGTGTCGGCTGGGGCTTGGTTGGCTCTGTTGGTGTCGGCTGGGGCTTGGTTGGCTCTCTAATAGGCAGAGAATCGGGTGCATTGTCAACCAGGAAGGCCGCAATCCAGGCGCCGTTCTCCAATTGATACCAATCCCCCACTGCATTCCGCGCGACGACACGCAGGGCTTGACTCCTTTGTAGACGATCAACAATCGCATAGTTCGTTCCAGGACCACTGCGGAGATTGGCGTTTTGGCTGGCCACAGGGCCAGCGGGTCTTGACCAGATCCCTGCTTGTGCCGCGACCGCCTGTTGCTGCGCGGCGCGAATCTCGGCTTCCTTGCTCACATCTGGCGGATATGTGGAGAGCCGAGCCAGCCCGCGGCGGACCAGTTCAGCGTTGACAAACGTGCCGTCCTCAAGGTAAATGTAGCGAAGCAGCCGACCATAACGATCGGTCTCGCTCACGTCTTTCTGCAAATACACGGTCTTGCCGCCCACGAGTTGGCGATTGGCCTCGTTCGCTTCCTCAAAGTAGTTGTCGCCTCGTTCGGGGGTATCGATCAGGAGATAACGGATGCGATAGGGTATCCCGTTGATCGCCACCTCTATCGTGTCTCCATCCACAATGTGGCTCACTTGTGCTGGCTGGCCGAGAGGATTCTGTGTCGGTGGTGATGGATTATCTACCAATGATGTAATGCGTTGCTCAATGGCATCAACCCGACCGGTAAGCGCTGTTAACTGTTTGGCGAGGCTTTCAAGCGTGAGTTCGCTTTGGGATTGCAGCGAAAAAGGTAGGAAGGCCAACAGCGCCACTGCGGAGAGAAGCAGGCTGTACTTGATTCTGTGGTTCATGGGTTCCTTCTGTTTTGTAGCGCCTCACGCGCACGGGACTGATGGGGGCCTCGCTGTCAAATTGACCAACTACCTGTAGCGTAGTCGTCCATTGCGGGATTGGGAAATACCAGAGGTGTCCTTGAGTAAGATATTTCCTAGTAGCTGCATCAGCGACCCCGCACGCCTCGTTTGCTGCTCTTTGGGGCAGTCCAGATCGTTTCCATTCACTTAGTATATCCACTCTTTAAGCAAAAGTCCATTTATCCGAGGCTCAAATACATAGTTTGATTATCTCTGGTATGCTCGCATCTCTGACAAACTTTCAACCCCTCAACGTTACTAACTGTGTCCATTCCTTGAGTGTCTCTACCACAAAACGTAACGTTACGATTTACCCCCATATGGACAACCCCCCGGCCCTTGCGCCAGTAAAATAGCTCATCGGTTAGTCACGTTTCGGGTTGTTCCGGCTTAGGATTAAATGAGGGGATACGTCTCTTACGCTCCGCGCGGGCTATGCGTTTGGCCCTCTCTTTGCCTCTATCGGAGCAGTACATACGCCACAATCCACGTTTGCCCGGCTGTACTTCGTTGTCACAGTCCGCTACCGCGCATATCGGGACCGCTCCGCGCGACCCCTGACCGTTACCAACTGAGCGGCCTTGATCCCTTGGCTCTACCTTCGCTCTACGCTTTTTCATGTAGGCGGCTTGCTTACATGCGGGAGAGCAATATAGCCGGGTCTTACCCGCGCGCGGCCTGGTCTGGATCTCCTTACCGCACATCTCGCAAGATTGCTTTTCAGTTAGTCACGTTTGGGGTTGACTTTTTATAGAGCCGATTCTAAAAGACTCCCTCATTAGCTACTCGTGCATTCTCGACATACCGCCGCGGCATCTTAAGGGAGGACCGGCGGGGCGGGACAAGGGCTTGTCCGGCGAGTTGAACAGGGGTCCCCACGACTCTGTATCTTACCTTTGTGGGACATTAGCACGTGGTAAACAATCGCACTATTTTGCGCCCGCTGGGGACCCCTGCCTCATATTTAGGGGAAGTGAAGGCGACGACTCCAGCAATCCAGCACCCCCAGCCCCGAACAGAGAGACAGCACACATAAACCAACAGTCGCCTGTTGCCGCTTTGTTCGGTCCCTCGATGTTTCTGGTTGTAGCTCAGTCTACTTCTTTTTTTGATTTTAAGTGTTGATTTTCATTTTTTGCTTCAGGGAAAGTTCACTACCCGCCGGTCTAGCTCAAAATGGGATAGGGATGCCCAGCCCCCCCCCTCCCCACCGGCTGGCACAGCCGGACACCGAGAGGGTTCAGTCCCCTATGGGGATTCTGCGTCTGTTTGCAGATTTTTCTGTCTTGTAATCAGAAAACATTGCACAGAGGATCTCCACCTGGCTGGGGGGTCGCGTCTCTCGCGTCTCGCGATTGACGCGAGACCGTCCCTATCGATTTTCTTATTTTTTTCCGCCACACGCTAGGGAATCGCTAATTCTTTCCGCTCGATTAGCTCTAGAGCCAAACCAACTATATCCACTTTCTGTTCCACTTCAAAGACCATCAAACACTTCCCGTTCTCACCAGGATTCAAATCTGGACAATGCAGATCTGTCTCTTGAAAGAAACGACCAGTGGCATCAATACCTTCTGCATCGCTCCCGTAAAGATTTCTGTTTATTTTTCCAACATTTGTTACATAAAATTCAACCAACACTATCTTGTTCCCAATCGCTGGCTCATACTCTTTTTGGGTGTTACCAAACAGACCAGGAACACTCATCTCGACTTTCTCTGTGAACTCACTTGCTCCTTCGATTTCTATTGCCCAAGGACCCACGATGGTAGCGCTGCTGACAGAGGCAAGACTACTAGAAAGAGGTAATCTTGAATCGATATCAATGGTAATTGGTACAGACATTAGATATTGCTGACCATTTATCTCGACAGACACACTCGCTACACTATTAATTGTGTCCTTAATGAAGACCTTGTCTTCACCATTGGAAAACACAAGATCAACAGCCTGATTAATTTCGTCCAGGCGTCGGATGGCCGGGAATGGACCTGCACGACCACCAAGTACGGCATAGTTGAGATTGCCGTCGATCATTGTGTTCGTCGTGGAAAGCTGTTCGATGGCGGTCACAAAGTTTGGATTTTCCGCCCAGAACTCCTGAAGCTCTGCATCATCTGAAATATCTGTCCGCACAGGGAAATAACCAGAACCAGTGTGCCAAGTGATTTGTTGCGGACCTTGCGCCATAAATTTCATGAACTCCCAAGAGGCAGCATTTGTATCAGCATCGCCAGAATCGATGAGCCAGAGAGCTGCACCACCAATGATCACACCATTTCGTTCACTGCTATCTGCATGAGGAATAAAGGCGGTGCCTACCTCAAATTCACTGTTCTGAATGATAGAAACATCAGAAGTGGAATCGATCATAATGGCGGCTTGTCCAGTCGTGAAGGTGCTGTCCGTTTCAGTCCAAGTGCTGCCGAGATTGGGGGCATATTCATCCTGGATCAAACCTGTATAGAATTCGAATACTTCGACACCGGCACCCTGATTGAAGACAGCTTCGGTTGCACGACCCGTTCGCCCATTATCGTTGTCGAAATAAAGACCACCGCTATTGGCGAGTGTTTGCTCGAAATACCAACCGACCTGACCGAAGGTGAAACAGAATGGAATATCAACCGCCGCCAAAATTTCATCACAAAGAGCCCGGAATTCGCTGAAACTCAGACTGCCGTCGATCCCTTCGATACCAGCTTCTTCAAAGACAGCCTTATTGTAATAGAGCAAAGGTGTGCTGCTATTAAAAGCCATCGCCACCATGCCCTGTTCGTCCGAATAGTAATCGCGGACGGCTGGCACGAAGATGGCCGCATCGAAGCCATCAGCGGCCATCAACTGGTGTGCGGGCAAGAGAACACCGGTATCAAACATGGTCTGCGACGCAATGTCAAAATTCTGGATAATATTGGGCGTGCTGCCGCTTTCCATCGAGGCGAGGAACGCATTATAAGTATCGTCATAACTTCCCTGATAGGTAGCCACAACTTCAATCTTGGTTTGACTTGCGTTAAAGCGTGCGGTGAGCTCATCCACCAATTCGCCCAAATTGCCGCCCATTGCGTGCCAAAATTCCAGGGCAATCTTTGCCTCTCCCGAACTATCGCCAGAATCGGCTGCTTCCTGTGCAGGTTCTGTCGCTTCTGGCCCAGCAGATGGGGCACCAGGAGCGGGACAAGCCGCCAGGATCATTGCCAGTACGACAAGAAATCCAATCAAGTTTAGGCTCTTCTTCATATTTTCTCCTCATAAGTAATGGTTTGGATAGAAAGATTCTGTTGTCTGCGTAACTCGTAGTTTAAACTGTCTAGATAGATAGCATCACTTCCATTCAGAACACCAACTGAAGTTTCAATGGATCGAAAAGTGTCCGAATCATCTGAGAAAAGCTATCCCTTCAATCCCGTCATAGCAATGCCTTGAACCAATTGCTTTTGAGCCACCAAAAAGGCAAGCAACGCTGGCCCTAGTGCAATCATCGAGCCAGCCATGACCGGACCCCAGTCCGCACCACGTTCCAAATTGGACATGAAAAAGCGAATACCAATCTGGAGTGTGCGCATCTCTTCCATGCTGGTCATAATCAGGGGCCAAAGATACTGGTTCCACGCACTCAAAAAGGCAAAGATCGCAAAGGCGCCGATGGATCCTTTACTCAGCGGCACGACAATCTGCCAAAGATAACGCCAATTCCCGGCACCATCGATCTGGGCGGCATCGTGTAACTCTTTTGGCAATGTCAAGAAGAACTGACGCAGCATAAAGACACCAAATGCGTTCGCTAAAAATGGAATGGTCAATCCCCAATAGGTATTTGCACCGCCGTATTCAGAGACAAAGACGAAATTAGGAATAAAGGTCAATTCAAAGGGAACCATTAGACTTCCCAGAACCACATAGAAAATCAAATTGCGACCCGGAAAAACCAAGATAGCAAACGCGTAAGCTGCAAGCAGGCTAAATAAGACCTGACCAATCGTAATCAGACTTGACTGCACGATGCTGTTTAAGAGAAAGCGTCCAAAAGGTGTGCTTTCCCAGGCAAGAATGTAATTCTCAAAGGTCCAAATGGATGGAATAAGCGTGGGGGGGAAAGTAATAATCCGCGTTGGTGGTTTGAAACTGGTGAAAAACGCAATCAAGATGGGCATGGAAACCAGCAGACCGATCCCGATTAGAAGAATGTGAACACCTATATCGCCAACGGTTAATTTCTCTTTGGTTATTGTCTGAATTGATGGTTGAACGCTGCTTTGGATTGCCATGTTTATTGATCGTTCATCTCCCAAATGTGCGCAAAACGCCTCTCGCGAGGAAGGGTATCGCTAACAGGATACATTTGTGGTAGATGAGCCTTATTGATAATGCACTCGCCGATTCGCTGTCACAAATTGGATGTACGACATGATGACCACCATGAGCGCCAATAAATACGCCTTGGTCGAAGCCAAACCGCGCATGGGAGTGCCAATGAATGCATCAAAATAGATATCGTAGACCATTGTTGTGGTGGCACGCCCTGGCCCACCTTGTGTCAGCACCTCAATTTCGCCAAACGCTTGGAAACTAAAAATGACGTTAATCAATAGCAAAAAGAAAAGAGTTGGAGACAAGAGAGGAATCGTAATATGCCAGATGCGGCGTAGAGCACCCGCACCATCCACCTTAGCTGCTTCATAGTAGCTATTGTCAATATTCTGGACGCCAGCCAACGCAATGATGACGTTGAAGCCAAGCTGTCGCCAGACAACAGCAACGATCACAGCGAATAATGCCCAATCTTTGGAGGAGAGCCAGTTGGGTGCGGATTGCATATTCTCGAAGGCCCCCGCGCGAACCATCCAGTAATTGATATATCCAACCACTGGGTGATAGAGCCACCGAAATAAAACCCCTGTGACGGCACTGCTGATTACAATGGGGACAAAAATTAAAGTGCGATGGAGCCAGCTCAAATTTCGTAATGGATAGGCCAAAGCAACAGCGAGGACAACTGCTAAAACTAATCCAACGGGAACGGTTCCCAGCACAAAGAGCAACGTGACGCGTATACTTTCCCAATAATCCGAATCTGTTAACAACCTAGCATAATTCTCCAAACCCACAAAGCGCATCTGATTTCCAAACGGTGCGACGCGGTTCAGGCTGAGTCGGAATGATGTAAAGATTGGAATAAAGACAAATATCATCAACCCCAACAATGTAGGAGCCAAGTAGAGTAAGCCTTCAATTGTCGGCCAGACTGTTTTCTTCCATCGTTTGAAAGATGGTGATAGTGTCGTCGGTTGTGAACGACTGGCGGAGAGGGTTGATTGGCTCATAAGTCTATTCAGTATACGCGGGGAGAATTAACATTGATGGCTTTACTTTGTTAACAAATCGTTAATAAAGGCAAGTATACATGATTCTCAAGCCTCAGTAGATCCAAATTTCAGGTTTTGAGAGAGAATTCTGGCTAAACAGTT
>JAHBNG010000157.1 GCA_019217005.1 Chloroflexi bacterium TSY | reverse complement strand
ATGGCCGGGCACAAGGAAAATGTATTCACCTTTATCATGTTTTGTGAGCGGCCAGAGTTGGGGTGTCTGATGTTGCCTTCCTAGTTCCTTCACCTGTGCTTCCACGTTGTCACGCAAAAAGAGAGAAAGTTCCGTGGCCGTGATCACGCCATCCCCTTCACCGCTGGGCACCAGATCACCTGCACCGTCCAGCGCTTGGAAGAGTGATTGCGCAAAGGGGGAGTGGTTTCCGATCGTACCCCGCTCCCCCAGTGAATTCCCGGTCAGAAAGTCAAGTGCCTTCTGGTCGTATGCCGCCGAGGTGATCTGCCAGGCTGGGTCACGGATAAAGCGGTCATAGCGCTCTTGGTAGATGGTCTCTGGGAGTGGGCGTACATGACGGGTGCTGGCCCAGCGAAAGGCACCGGCAAAGCAGCAGTCGAGTATGGCAAGCATTTGACGGCAGTTGAGGTCATTGAGCCATTCATGCAGATCGCGCATGGCGAGAAAAGTAGACGGATCCTCGGGCTTGGCATCTTGGGGGATGAGATAGCCAGATGGCCCATCCTCACCATCCAGCGCAATGCCGTGACCCGCAAAGTAAAGCAACAATCGGTCTTGCCGATGCAGATTGAGGCTTGGTAAGGTCTGCGTAAAGTAGGTCGTCAGCACTGCATGAGTCACCTCTTGGGTGAACAGATGGACCTCATAGCCATGCTCATCGTTCAGTAGCCGGGCAAATTCTGTGGCATCATTGATTGGCGTCTTCAGCGTTGGAATCCCGTTCATGTAGTCATTGATGCCAATGACTATAGCCAAGCTACGGTCGAATCCGGTTGGTTGATCAATCGCCGTTTTCTTTGATTCTAAGTGGATGTGATTCGCGTTCAGGTTTCCGGTTGCTGAATCGATTCTCATTTTGCTTGGTCTAACCAATCAAGATAAACGGCGCCCAAAAGCCGAGATGGTCATAGTCTGACGTTTTTCGCTCTTCTGCACGTTATCAATTGCAAATGTCGTGTACGCATGGTTTCATCAATTGGGACGACATTGTGACCACGATCAAGTTGCGAGAACGCTGGCATTAGACTACGGCCCACCCAGTCGAATGAGTTCATCACCACTCCCCACATCCCAAATGTGTACGCTGTTGTTTTGGCTAACGGTCAGAACTCTGCTGCCGTCACTGCTCCATTCCGCCTGTGCGATGGCTTCCGCATGACCTTGGACGATGAGCAGTTCTTCGCCAGTGTTGGTGTCCCAGATGCGTACCGTGTTGTCGCTGCCAACGGTCAAGATCTGCGCGTCATCTCCACGCCATGTCGCCTGCAGAAGAGTTCCTTGATGGGCTTCGATAGCGAGCAATTCGTCGCCGCTTTCGGCCTCCCACACACGCACAACATGATCGCTGCCCATGGTGAGGATCTTCGTATCATCGTGACTCCATGTTGCCTGCAGGATCTCTCCTTGGTGACCGTTGATTCGACTCAATTGGTCGCCGCTTTGAGTATCCCAAATGTATATAGCATTGTCGCTGCCCATGGTGAGGATCTTCGTATCATCGTAGCTCCATTTGGCATTTAACGGGCGGGAGGAAGGCATGTTCGCACTCATCGCAGATGCTCCCACTGTGGTCTCGCTCCGTGCTTGCGCTGCCTGGGCCTCCACTGTGGCCTGTGCTGCCTGTGCTACTTCGTACGCCGCTGCTCGCTCTGCTTCTGCAATATATCGTTCCATGATTGCGGCTTGCCGTTGCTGCCATGCGGCCAGTCCGGCAAGGCCGAGAAGCAGAAGAAGAACAATCAAGGTTGCACCCATAAGCCGACGTTGTCTTTGCTGCCGTTCTATTTGTTCGCGCAGATTGATTTCAGATGATTGTTTTTGGTGTCGTGTAGCGTTCTCTTGCATTGTTGTATCCTTTTTATATAACGAAAAATCTATATCAGAGTCATTCCTGTCTTTAACTACTATGTTGAGGTTGTCTTGAAACAGCAGTGTTAGCTGGTGGCGATCAGGTTCTCTTGATTCATTCAGGTTACGAGAGCATAGATTTCAGAGGAACTCTGCTCACTTTCCTTGTATATTAAAGCGAGCAAGTTCATCATCATTCAGATTACGACCCACGCGGCTTTGAGCGATTTCGAGCAAGGCTTTGACATCTACGTAATGTTGCCGTACCATACCATCATCCGAACGGGTCAAAACATGTGAGCTATCAGGACTAAATTCCGCTTGTACTACTGTTTTGTCAGATAAGTTATAATACGGTAAACTCTGCCAGAAAGTGACTAAAAAAACGAGGAGGCAGAGAGAAATGAATTAAGGCGAATAACGGCAAAAGGAAAGAGAATAAGAAAGATAAGAAGGGCACATATTCTGCTCTTGTCAGATGGAGGAAAACAGACAGAGAAATCATGGAACGAGTGGGAGTGACGCGAGCAACGGTGGTGCGAATCCGCAAAAGATATGTGACGGAAGGGCTAACCAAAGCCCTAGAGAGAGGCCAAGAAGCGGACGACCAGTCGAGATTAGTAACGAAGCCAGAGCCAAAATCACGGCACTAGCGTGTACGAAAGGACCAGATGGGCGAAGCCGATGGACTTTAAGGCTGCTAGCAAATGGAAGTTTTCGCAGAAACCGTGAGTGAAATTCTGAAAAAACGAACTGAAACCCATTTGAAGGTGCAGTGGTGTATCGGAAAGTTAACACCTACATACTTGTGGCACATGGAACAAATCTTGGACCTCTATGCACAGCCCTATGACCCCAAGAATCCTCTCTGGTGGGTGTTACGATGAAAAACCTTGTCAGCTCTTGGGCGATACAATCGTGCCGATTGAGATGAAACCAGGCAAGAAATGGCGCTATGATCATCACTATGAACGCAAGGGCATCTGTTACATCTTGATTGCTTACCAGCCACACACTGGACAGCGGGTTGTTCAGATTACCGAACGGCGCAGAGGCCAAGAGTATGCTCGCTTCATGCATGATCTCAAAACGAAACACAATCCTGATGCCGATTCATTACAGATTGTTCAGGATAATCTCAACATTCATTCACCCAGTTCCTTCTACACCATCTTTTCGCCTGAGGAAGCTTTCGCTCTGGCTCAGCACTTTCAGATGGTTTATACCCCCGTCAACGGGAGTTGGCTTAATATGGTTGAAATTGAACTCTCGGTTATCACTCGCCAAGTTCTTGATCGCCGCATTGATTCCAAAGAGCTTCTTGAGACTGTTGTCCTTGCTCTTGTCAACGAGCGCAATGAACAATCCGCTACCATTCAATGGCAATTTACCCCCGCTCTCGCTCGCCAGAAGTTCCAGCGTTTCTATCCTGTTTTGGATACCGATTCTGATGACCAACCTGTATCATAACTTATCTGACAAAACACTACGCTGCTGTTGTGTCTCTTAAGAGTTGTCTGTAACTGAGCGTGCTCGCCAACTGACCATAGCTGGGCTGTATGATCGGTCAACGCAATTGCGAGACGCTCGCCATCAGGACTCAGCTTAATATGATTGACATATGTATCAGACGGCATGGTAAGGGTTTTGAGATATTCACCATCGCGATTCCAGACCCCAACACTGTTTTCTTGGGAGCCATAGAAATACTGACTATGGGAATCAAACAGCGCCGTAAAACATCTGTTAATAACTCGATAGTTGTATTTTGAGCAGGTGCCGGATTTGACAAAGTCAAAATTAAGCAGAGCAGGCCTGCTGTTTGGCGAAAAGGGTAGCGAAGACCTCTGCAATCTCCTGTCCGTCATTCAAGGCATGATGTGCAGTCAAGATGAGATCTTGAATTAGTGACTGAGCTTGCTGCCGAGTAGCCTCACCAAGGGATTTGCTGGGCGAGAATTGAGTTTTAGCCAATGATGGTCCCAAACAATCAAGGTGCAAGAGAGAATAAGCCACGAAGACCAGAGACCAATGTTTTTTTGAAAGGCGTGGGCAGTTCGCATGCAATATTCATCAAGGCCAAGCAGTTGTTTACCATCCTGATAAACCGTCTCGATAGGCCAACGAAGCAGGTAAATCGAGAGAATGCGTTTGGCATTACAATCAGTGCGATTGGTCACTAAAACGGCCTAATTGCCTTGCAATTCAGGATTATCAAAACTAATCACGATGCGTACCTTGCCGATAGAAGGGATACGCACAGTCATGGTAAAGGTATAGTAAGTACGACCATCAATGGTGACAGGTTTGTAGGCATTCTGGGGGGGATGTAGGGGACCAACTCTTTGACTTTAATATGTGGCCCCTCGAAAGTTATCGGCTGACCGTCTTCATCTCGCAAACGAAAGCTATTTGTCTCCAGATTGCGATTGCACTTCAAGATGCTGATCCAATCTTTATTCAGACGATCGAGTACAGCTAGAAGATCTGGAGCGAGATACCAACCATCGAAGAGAGCCCAACCAAAGATAAGGGTTCGTTCAACAGCTTTTTCAACCAGTTCACTGGCAATGGTTATCTTGGTCTTAAACGCTTCGTCTAGCCCTCGAAAGGCGGGGTCAGTTAATAGGTGGCTATCCACTCGTTTATGAAAAGCGGTTCGTTCTTTCTTTTTTCTTGGGAATCTCAGTCACTGGGAAATGGTTTTCCACAAATGCTTCCCAGTCGGTAAACTCTTCGTACCGTCGGTAGATACTTGCATCGACCGGAAAACGAACAGCGCCACTGACATAGTGACTTGTGACTAAGTTATGAGCCAGTGGATGCTGACCATTGCTATGATTGTAGTGTGTATCGATATACTCGAACAGACTTCCCACGTGTTCACATAGTGTATCGTCAATCGCTAATACCGATTCTGACTCTGAACGTTGGTATTGTGCTGTCTCTGACTTCATGTAACCTATACGCTCATCATTGAGTTTTTTCGGCTCGCCAAGGAGCTTCACTCAAATACCGTGATATATTCGTCTTATCTGCACTATCTAGAATGCAGCGGGCAATATTTGCCATGCTTTTGTTGTCCAAGACCATCAGACCCGTCAGATAGTTTTCAAAGTGGCGAAACTGTTTACGATTGGCAAATACTGAACGAAAGGTTTCGCTATGCTCCCTGACCAGTGGCGCTACATTCACTATCGGCAATTGCATCTTGATGGCTCCTTTTTCGCACTTTTTTCTTGATGCAATCTATTGAGATGACTTTTGTCTCTTTTGTCAAATTTGGAAAATATTCATTTCACAACTATCGAGTTAATAATTGGCTGTATCGATTGTCCATCTCCATCCCAAAGATAGACGCCCCTTTCACCGAAGGTGATAATGCGCGTTCCATCTGGACTAAAAATGCCGTAGCGAATTTTGAGGGCACCGGTACACGCCATTCGACATATGTGCTCTCCAGTGAGATTCCATAGATCGGCATATTCACGAATCGTGGTAAGGATGCGCATTCCATCCGGAGAAAATCTGATGCTCATCAGAAAATCTGAGTAAGCAGATGAGGACGAAGTACTAGCAAAAAACGACGCAATGTGCTGACCATCCACACTCCAGATGTCTACATTCCCAGTACTAGAAGCAGCAAGAATGTGCTGGCTATCGGGACTGAAAATGATATCCATAAATGGGCCCTCTGCCTCAAGAGTAGCAACCAGCCTACCATGAATATCCCAAAGTTGCATGACCCCATCAATCCATGTAAGAATGCGTTGCGCGTCTGGACTCAAAAAAAATTTCACCTGTATTCAATGAGCTATTCGGAAGGGTTAGGAGTTGTTCTTTTACTGCTGGTAATTGCCACAATCGGACCGATGTGAAGTAGTCTGTGTTTTTGGGAAATTCATCAGACTCAATTTTTTCCTTTGTGACAGATTGTGCGGTTAAGAGAAATTGATGATTATCGCTGAGCATCTGCCCTTTTTCCAGGTCAGCTCGACCCGAATAGGCGGTTATGAATTCTTCCCTTCGGTTCCAAAGCATAATCTGTTGCTTCTGGAGATCTTGAGCGTCTGTGAGGGCTGTCAGAATATGCTCGTTATCATCAAGATACATCGCATATCGGATTAAAGAACTTGTGGACAGAGGTGGATCTATGTAATGCCATAAACGAGCGGTTCCGTCAGCCGAAGCTGTTAGAATAGACTCTCCATCCGGACTAAAGGTGGCATGAGTAATTGCATCCAGATGACCTTGCATCAGCGAAATGGTTTGTCCTTCAAGATTCCATAATCGGGCCGTCTTATCGCGCGAAGCTGTAAGAATATACCGACTATTTGGGCTAAATTCAAGACTTCGGATTGGCCCTGCATGAGCCTCTAGTGTTGCGAGCAATTCGCCTGAACGATTCCATAACCGAGGGATCGTATCAGTTCCTGTATCACTGGCTGTCAAGAGCAAAGTAGCATTCGAATTAATTGCTAAGTGACCTACGTCCATCTCATACCCTTCAAGTGTTAGGAGTAATTCACCACCTGTTGTCCATAACTTTGCCATCTTATCCATGGAACCACTTAGAACCAGATTGCTGTCGTGCGGTCCAAAGCAAGTTTGAATGACATCCTCATCGTGACCACTAAAAACAGTCAACGGCTCTCCTTGAAGTGACCAAAGTCGCATGGTTGTATCTTGCGAGGCAGTAAGAATACATTGACCATCAGGACTAAATTGTGTACACCAAATCCTTTGTGCGTGCATATACGGCGGTGCGTCCCAAGCGTTACCGTTATAGGGATTGAGCACAAACTCCAACTTCTTGCTCCTTATGTTCCAGAGCCAGACTGTATTTTTGTTGCACGCAAGGATTTTTCCACCATCGGGGCTAAACATAGCTGTAGCTTCTTCATGTATTTCGTCTGATGTTGAAAATTCGAACACCACGGAAAGAGGATTATTCAACTGCCAAAGACGGCCTACACCGTTGCTTGCCATGGTTAATATGTGCTGTGTGTCTGGACTGAAGATGGCCTGAATGACTCTATCTTGGTGATGTAAAAAAGAACACAAACAGTCACCCTCCAAGTTCCATAACCGAGCAGTTCCATCATCTGATGCAGTTAGAAACTGTTGCCCATCCGCACTAAAGACGGCACTGTTGACTGCATCAGAATGCCCAACAAATGATGTAACACGAAACGGGTAATTGTCTAAGGCATCCCGAATGATCTGCTCACTATAGAGATTCTGATTTCGCCGAACTGCTTCACAGGCCAGCAGGAGTGCGGTTTCTGGATAGGTATCTAGTATGGAGCGAGCATCGTCAGTTCTCTGTCGAGATATTGCATGTGAACTTCGATTTTCGCTTGCGGCAACGCTTGCCTGGAGCAGGCGCTCTTCATCATCGTCCAATGCTCGCATGCCGTCTAATCCGACCCGAACCAGATCTAGATCTGCATCATCAAGTACTGCACCCTCTTGCCCATTCCGCCAGTCAACTACACGATTTTCCAATATTCGTCGTGCTCGCTGCCCCGGTAGCTCCGACGTATCATAATATTTGCGGACAAGTGGAGCTAAGGCATCATGAGCCAGCCGGGTGTCACTTGAAGTCCCTCTTCTTTGAACATCCATCTCTACTAGCAGGAAGTGATCTGTTAATTGCTGAATAAGGATGGAAATCAGCTCTTGAGAATGATGATACTGTTTGCTCAGTTCGTCTTGCGTTCGTATTTCAGCAGTGCCTAAAGATGTGGTGTGATAATAAAGGAGATCCAGAGCCAAACCGGATTGCACGAAATCAGCATTCCACCATTCTAGTGAATTCAACTGTTGGTCGAGAAAATCTTTAAGATCCAGCCCCTCCCGTTTGAGTTCGTAGTAGCGTAGGCGGTCAAAGCGACGTTCATCGTAACTGAAATGAGTCGCTTTTTCCCATAATTTAGTCAGCAGAATCTGTAACGTCGGCGCAATGGCGGATTCGGGATCTTTTAACAAATCGTTTGCGATAAGTTCTGGCAAATCATCATCAATGTTCAAATTGTACTGCTGGATGAGGCGTTTTGTGCTAGCAATCCCAGAAACAGCCTCAGTTATGCTCATTTGGTCCAATCTTTCGAGGAAGAACTCAACAACTGGCAACTTATGCTCACTAATCTGCCCTTTTATTTCAGCCAGCCACTCCTTGCGAAAGCTCAGAATCAGTTTGCCCTGTAGTCGTTTAGCCGGGTCGATAAATATGGTATGTAGGGCGGCCAGGAATTCAGTAAATTCGTCTGGGTTATTATGGTTGGGGCGTGTGTAGAGTTCTTCGACCTGATCAATAATGACAATGAGCGGTTTATTCAGCTCGGTTTCACGAGCGAGCCATGCATTACCTAAGTGTGTTTCGCTTTCAGAGGTGATACTTGTCTCAAGCGCTGCTCGCAACGTACCCAACATCCCTGTTTGCAGATCTCGGCGACAATAGGTAATCTCATAGCTCTCTTCAAGTCGCGGCAGCAGCCCTGCCGCTAATAGCGACGACTTACCTACACCTGATTTTCCATACAATAGGAGTATAGGCGCACCAGATGGGTTCGTTACGCGTAAATAGAGGTCGCGAATCTGCTGACCCCGCCCAAAGAAGACAGGCGCATCTTCGCGGTGGAACCAATCCAAGTAGCGGAAGGGGCGTTTGGGCAGATCCATCTGAGGTAAAGACGGTAGGCCAAAGAGCGGGTTGTTGGCAGCATAAGGCAGATTCCACTCTAAAGTAATCCCTGCTCCATCGCGCAGGCGGAGATTCCACGGCCAGCGATCATTGGCAAATGAGACTCTGCTATCGGAAGGGGTAAGATAGAGATGACGAGTTTGTTCTCCTTTTGCCATTTTGATTGCAGCTGCGGCCTCATTAAATGCTCTCTGAATAGTGATACCAGAGGCCAGCCCTCGGTAGAAACGCGTTGCAAAATCGGTCGCAACCTGATCATCGATAGCTTGACTAGTGCCTATGACGACGGATACACCGGCATCAAGCAATCCTTGTGTCTGTAGTTCAGTCGAGCAGCCGTTGAGAAAAACTAATTCCAGTCCAATTTGCTGGTCCAAAAACGCCGCAAATCCTCCCGCATAGGCCAACGCTGGATCACCGGATGCAGTTTGCAGCAACAGATGATAGCTGTTCGCATGACCACCATAGTGGAAGATAGTAATCCGGTTGCGGTTTTCTGCAGACTGAAAGACATCTAGAATCTCATCGATCGTAACATTCTGGCGTAAGATGACCTGGCAAAGCTCATCGCGTTCCGCCTGTTCCAATGTTTCGCGCAAGTTACGCGCCTCTTCAGGCAAGTTGCGCAAATAATGCAGGCCACTCTGACGATCATTGGCAAAAGCCAGAAAGATTATCGGCTGATTCTTTTCGCTGATCATATTGGCTTCCTTTAGTTTGGTGTCCCTAAATTAGGGACATGGTTGCGATAAGATTTCTTTCATTGTCGCTCTGATACTGTACTTTTGCGCATTACACCGAGTCGGTATTCTCTCTGGTACGGTCAAAGCGACTCAGTGTAATCAATTAATTGAAGCTGTCATACGCGCCATTTGTGTGCCAAATTTGGGGGAAATCTCTCGAACAAATGTGCGACTCAGTGTAATGTGCATGATGTCGGTTTGGAGAGCCGTCTCAGGGATGGTATTCATGGAGCTTCCTCCCCGGTTTTATTCACCCGCATCTCGACTTGGGCCACGGTCCAGGCACGGTCTTGATTGGGACTGGAATGTAGGCGGACAGCCTTGGTCTGGATGGCTTCTTGACCGATAGCAGCCAGCATCTGTTCAAGCGGGTCTGCATCAACAGAGCGGCTAATGTTGCGCTGAATAGGTTGGTCCAGCGGTGGGAGCTCCAGCCAGCGGAAGTTGGTGGCGGATCGAGTAGCAAAAACCTTGAAGGTGTCCATGCTTTCGGTCTGGCCTTCGGGCAGGTAGACATCGAACTCCACGGGAATGGTCTGGCCTGGATCGATGGGTTCAAAGTTGGCAGCACCGCTGGGGTAAACCTGGGTAATGGACCAATCCGACGAGAGGGCCAACACGGTAACGTTGAGGACACCTCTTGGGTCATTGGCTTTCCATCGAGCTGGATCTTGGTTGTTGGTAATCTTGAGAGACACGAGGTCCCCTGGCTGATTGACCTTCTTGCTCTCTAACTCCACTTTGAGCTTGGCCAACATGGTTGGATCCGGCATATCCAGCGTTTGCACATTGCGATACTGGGTGAGATGGACCAAACGCCTGACAAGCTTCAAAATAGCTCCTTCATCTTTGACCCCGAGGGGAGGACGCAATCTGGGAATCTCTGCACTGGTGGTGTCGAGCAGCACAAATTCATCAGGGCGTTCCTCGTGCAGGTCGACAAGAAAATCTGCCGTGTTGGCCTCTTGGGACAGCGCTAGAAAGCCCTTCCCTTCCGATTCGATAGTCGCTTCTACCGCCTCCCGCAGCGTGGTGTCTTCCATGATCACACGCACGTTCCGTTGCATCCGCACTGACGTGGTGTTGATCATGACAGCTTGGGATCCACTCTCGAGCGTGACTCCCTCCTCCACTTCTTTGATGGTCGCCCACGAATCGGTCGCGCCAATCCTGGTCAACTCAACAAGCGCTTGGCGTTTTTCGAGCTCATCGGCATCACCTACGGTGGGGTAGATGGCAAACTGCGTCCCAACAGCCAGACCGTGGGCCTCCCCGGCGGCCAAGCGAATGCGCCCACCGCTCTCGACAGCCAATACGGGGACACCATAGCGGCTCTCTAACCTCTCCGAGCCAAAGAGCTGAATATTCCCAATGCCTTGTAGCATGGGTGTTTGGTGTACGAACTGACTATGGACCTTGGTCACGACACGATTGGCCACCATCTGCCAAGTTGTATTGGGGCCAGATTGGGCCAGCGTGTCCAGCATCCAGTAGGTCAATGCACCGCTGTTTTTCTGGTCATGAAAGGGAAACTCAAAGGCCGATTCATTGGCACGACAAGCGACAAAGAGGGTGTAGTCCTTAGGCTCAAAGAGCCAATTGCTGACGTTGCTCACGCTTCGAGTCGTTGCTGCTTCACCATCTTGCCAGCGAGCAATCAGGTCGGGGATATTACCCACAGCGCTATCTGTCGGTGGCGCAGACAGATCTGGCTCGTCGATGCCCCGTTTGGTGGCACCGCCAATGGCTCGGCTCGCACCACCCGAGTGACAGCAGTCAAAGACGACAGTGAGCTGCACTTTTCTATCCACCAGAGCTTCAATAAGATTGTGTATCTCCACATCGCGCAGATAGCGGGCATTAGGATCACCTGGCTTACCAATATCGAGTGGCACCAGTCCTTCGTCAAAGGCACCTTCACCTTTTAGGGTTGGGAACATCGTGTTTGTGCGCCCACCGTGGCCCGAATAATGGATGTAGACCTGATCGCCAGCTTTGACTTTGTCAGTCAGTTGCTTGAAGGCGTTCACCATGTTCAGGTAGGTTGGCCACTGGGATGGTGGTTCAGGAGGCTGACTCTTGCCCGCTGAAGCCGTGAGCTTCATGATATTGGTCGAGTCCATTTTGATTCGGGATGTGAGAAAGCCATAGACTTTGTTGATATCGCGCACACAGCCACCCAGGCTATTATAGGCAAGATTCCCGGCTAGGGGGTAAGCAAAGTAGTGGTCGACGCCCATGAGGAGGGCGTGGAGGTTGGACATGGGAAGGGGTTCCTTTTTTGTGTTGGGTTATCCTTTACTTTCTGGTAAAAGAAAAGAGATGAGGTGAGAAATGTGACAAAAAGCGGTTAGCGTTTCATCCTAAAGGTAGAGAACCCAAAAAGGAGGAAGGAATGCTAACCGCGCCAGAAATAACTATAGCAGTACTGATGAATGTATTGCAAGTAACGCCGGTGGGAACAAACGTAAATGTAATGCGTCTGATGTGGGCGATGATGAATGGGTCGTTTCTGAAAAGTCGAGGAGCAATCCATAGTGGATTGAGTGAAAGCGGGTTTGAAGATGAGGAGCTCCGGCGAAGCTGGTGGAGCTTTCGATATGGATCATGGGATATTGCAAGCCTGCTCTCATCGTGGCAAGAAGAAGTGGAGTGGAAAGGGGAATGGGAGGCAAAAAAGTTAGAAGGATACCGAGTGAAAAGCATAGATATCACAGGGTTCTGGCGACCGAAGCTGCAAGGGAAAGTGAACCGACTCTATAACTCAACGGCTCGTCGGGCTCAGAGAAATGCTAGAAAGCGACGTCGACCGATTTGTCCTTCGGGAAGCGATTAACTGCACAGCGCGCCGCAATGAGTTACCCGAACGTAAGGAAAAAGGCAGACCACCCGAATATGGTGATATTGTGCGTCCGCTCTCTCGATGCTATAGGGGAAAGCGACTCGAGGCCACAACTCCAGACTCGTTTGGTCAATTTGTCTATAGTGGTCGCCTGATTCGCTATCAAGCATGGCACAATCTCGTCCCCAGGACAACCAAGGTGGATACAGCCAACCGCACCTATTCGATTTACGTCTTTCAGGATCCTGCTTATCACACACCTTTGGTTCTGGCGACCGTCATGGCTTTACAAGCTGAAACCATTTATCTTTTCTCTCTGGAGCGCTGGCCTGTTGAACATCCCCCCTTGGCTTCCAAGCAGATGATTGGCTTACATCGTCAATTTGTTCATGCCGATGAGGCTTGCTTCCGCTTACCTGAACTGGGGCTGCTGGCTGGCAATCTTCTTTCCCATTTAGCCGCTTCTCTTCCTCCCATACCGACTGGCTACTGGGATCGAGAGCCTCAAGCCACTCCCGGCCGTTTGCGCCGCGTTCTCTCGAGTGCTCTTTTTCCAACTCCCGACCAACTCGACCCTGACTTTCGGAAAAAGGCCTCGGTTTCACACCATTTCCCTAAAGGCGTTCTCGCTCATCGCCGCCTCAATGCCGCTGCTTAAACTAGCCGAGCACTATTTTTACATTTTATCCCGTTTTTTCAGGGTGGATTCTTTTTTCCGCCCCTTTCGGTTTGCCCTTTGTCACTCAAGCCTTTACCAGAAAGTAAAGTTATCAGTACATCATTATTTGTTATATAGGACACGGATGAATGCTTCGATCTTTCGTGACTTGTTCAGCAAAGCTCTTTCGATTACGGAATACTCAATGTCATTAAGTTAGTGGAGGAGGCATTCTCTCTTACACGCAGTAGAACGACCAGGGAGCGTGGTCGAAAGCATTCCCGGAATGCGCCACGCCTTACTTCGTGTAATAGAGAATGCGGCGCTATACATGGCGCGCCATGCATGGCGACTCCGCGATTTTCGCGGTAATTTATTTTGTAGACTCAGTAGATCCAAATTTGGCGTTTTTGGCTATTTTCAGTCGAGATTGCAGGGATTTTGGAGTCATTTATTCAGATTTCGGTTACAGAAAACAACCTATTTCATATCTGAAAATCGCCCAAATCTAACGCAAAAACTAGATATCGACCGGCAAATTTGTATTTATGTCAACTGTTTAGCCAGAATTCTCTCTCAAAACCTGAAATTTGGATCTACTGAGACTGGCCTAAATGGGGCCGCATGGCGAGTAACCGCAATCCATTTACAACCTGGGCATAAAGCGTTAGAAGCTGTCCGAAAAGGCTCCGAGCGCGTCATTCTGAGTGAAGAAACGGAGCGAAGAATCTTCTTTTTCCACTTGAAACGCGGGATTCCTCGTTGCAAAGCCTCCTCAGAATGATTTTTCAACCAGGTTTGTTGGCAAACTTTGTCCGCACCGGAAAAGTAGTTGATGTTAGCAGCTTCCTAGACATGGCAAAGCTGCAAGAAAACTATCTCCAAAGCTGGCTGGACATGGCCATGATGGAAGGGCCAGACAGATGCACCCTTTGCAATCGCCTGTTCAGTCTCAAATATCTTCACGTCTGTGGTGGTTGCCCCAAGGGGGAAACCGATGACAGTACAGACCTTGACACTGGAATTCTTCAACAGACTGGCCGCCAGATAGACGTTGACAGGATTGACACAGACTGATGCAAAGGTGTAGTCAAGAGCCTCCCGACAAAGTGGGCGAATTTGCTGCGGAGTTGCATCGGGTTTCAACAAGGTGTGATCGATGAGTTGAGCAATTTGAACAGGCTTTGTCTCAGCTCTCTCTGCCTCTTTCGGTTCTGTCTTGAACATATGCCTCATCCTCTCTAGGCAGACTATGCTGCTCGTTACTGGTCATTTTCGGCGCGGACAATCAAAAGCGGTAAACCCGTTCGGTGTAAGATCCCTGCGGCTACGCTTCCATAAAATGCACGAGCTAGACCTGTTCGTCCATGACTGGCCATGGCGATCATATCAACCTTTTCACGATCAGCCATGTTGAGAATTTCATAGACAATCGGGCCAAACGTCGTATAGACGCTAGCCGAGATACCTTTTTCCACAAGGATTCCGCGCCATCCTGCCAAATACACTTTCGCATCTTCTGCACGCTGACGGGTCTCCTCCTGTATGCGTTTGAAGGTGTTTATATCCCCATATGCATCTGCAAAGTCATAGACCGGTTCCACCACCTGCATCAGGATAACCTTGGCCTCATATCGATGCGCCATCTCTTCAACGTGGGGCATAATGGCCTCAGCCCGTTTTGAACCGTCTAGTGGGACCAATATATTTTTATACATAGTGCCTCCAGCTCTCCTATTTCAATGTCGATGGATGATTTGTTGCACCCACATTCAGTCTATCTCTGTTATTATGAAAAGATACCAGTGAACTGGAGCGTTTGTGGACTGACCATTTGACGAGATACGCCCCTAGCTATCTGACCAGGGGCGTATCTCGTCGATCGAGGTTTGACCTTTCCAACAGTCCAACGTAATTCCGATACAGACAATGGATGAACGGTCCGGTCTCGTGACGGTGACTGCATGAGAGTATCGATACGGTGCGTATCTACACGACACTGAGTCAGAAGGATTTGGAGAGGGTGGTGAGATATTAGATGAGTGAGAACTTCCGAAACGCTGGCAAACGTAAAAGCTCCTGGCTCACCATTGAACCAAGAGCTTTCCCAATCATTCACACACTTTAAGGAGAAACCCATGCTGCGGCATCTCAAGCTGGAAGTACTCTGTTGCACACAGAAAAAAAATCAATGACCAGCTCGAGATTTCCCGAAGGGAAACGAAGCAATCTTTAAGATTATCTCCGTCCCGCTGCATATCATTACGGATAACATGATTCCAAAGTTTCTTACTTCAACAACCTCTCATGGTCTGTTAATCTTGCTGTCTTCCTTCGACTTACCATTCTTGGCTTCTGACGCAGCAGCAACCACTCCCTCCGCCGCCCGTTTATGATTCAACACCAGCAACCGACGTAGGACCTCTCGTCGCGCGGACGGGCTAATGGTGTAGCGGACGCGGTCACCACATCTTGTGTGACTTGGTTGGTCAACGAGATATGGTTGGGTTGGTGGGAGCATGTCACTCTGCAAGAGTGATATCCGGGTTGGGTCAGTCGATGCGGGACGGTAGAGAAAGAACTGCTGGTCGAACGGGGCCATGAGGATGAAGCTACGTTTGAGACGGGTGTATTCTCGGTACTCTTCCAGCCAGCGCAGATGGAGTGGAAGGTGCCCAGATACATCTCGTTTAGATTGAAGCCCACGCCCAAGTCGTGAAGCCGGTTGGAGATGCGAGTGGTCAGCTCTTGTGCAGCTTTGTCCGTAAAGGTAACGACGAGCAGACTTTCAGGCGTTTGGGCCTGAAAATCATCGGGGGCGTGGCCACAAGTGACGACTATCCCTTCTTGCTGGCTGCCAAAACTTTCATCACCAAGCCCCGCTTTGACCCGACCGAGCTGCCACCAGAAAGGGCCAAACGACGTCAGTTGTCGATGTTTGTTGTATTGGGGATTGCCTTGTTTGCAGGCCTCTTGACCTTTTTATTGATCGCGGCCGACGTTGGGTGGGCACGTCCTTGGCTTGATCAGTATCTGCTGCCTACCGCGGTATTGGTGATTGCTATTGGTCTTGTGGGCCTATTACACGGATATACAGCGCCTCTATCTCTATGCTGCCTGCTTATGTTGCCAGCTTCTGGTTCGCCTTACCGTTTCCGATCTATTCAATTGCCAGTGGTATCGGCGTAACATTTGTGGGATTGTTCACGATGATGCGGTTCATTCAAGCGCATCCAAAGCTTTCTGCCAACGATTGAGGAGTGTTCTGCCTGTCAGTATTCAGTAGGTCGGTGTCCTACCCAACTTGCCATTTGCGCTAGGCATAGGCAGATTGAGGGTATATAGCAAGAAGATGGCAAAGGCGAATCGATCTGGGATCGAAAATAGCGAATCCCTACTCCGACGCAATTTGCAACGCAAGTTCTTCTTCTGCTGCTCGGTTGTCAATCTCGCCATCAAGCCAGGCAGCTCGTAATCTGGTCAAGATTTTGGCATATAGCGGGCCACGTGGAATCCCCATTTGTTTCAGGTCATTTCCATTGAGCAATGGCCGAATGAACTGCCACTCATCGAAATAATGTTGTAGAGTTGTGCGAAATGCGCCATTTGGCCCGTCATCAAGCTGCTCGTTTACTGTGGTATAGAGCGTAAGGGCCAGCGGATTGATCCTATCCAGAATGGCTACAGCATGGCTCGGTGCAATGCTTTTTTCGCTTAGTTGCGCTCGGTGTTGATTCAGTTCGCTGAGGCCCTTCACCAATTGAACCGTTTTGGACTGGAGAGCCAAGCGTTGCGTCAATTCTGCGTGTACATTTCCTGATAGATCCTGTACCCAAGCACCCCAGTAGAGTAGGTCAATCGGTTCTTGGGCCAGCTTATCATCTATGTTTTCAGCCAGTGCTCTACGCAACCGATCAAAACGCTGTTCTAAGATCCCATCTGCTTCGAGAGCAGGATGAATGGAACTCAGGATGCCAAGATGATCAAGACGCTGTAGAATATTCTCGGGTTTTTCCTCCTGGAAGATCCGCTCCAATTCATGTCGGATCCTGGTAGGAGAAACCCGTTCAAGCAGGTCGATTGCATCTTGCAGCAGTTCCAACGTGCGGGGATCAATCTGAAAACCAAAGCGCTGCTCGTAACGCACAGCACGTAAGATACGGGTTGGATCGTCGACAAAGCTTAGGCTGTGCAACACTTGAATAATGCCCCGATTGAGATCATGGACGCCGCCAAACAGGTCAAGTAGATCGCCCCAACGGTTTTGAGATAAACAAATGGCCAGCGTGTTAATCGAGAAGTCGCGCCGCAATAGATCCAACTTGATACTGCTGCGCTCCACCGTTGGGAGAACGGTAGGAGCCGTGTAAAATTCAGTACGAGCGGAGACAAAATCGAGATGACCAGGTAGTTCCCCTGCTACACATTCTGCCCCAATTCTTTCACGTAGGGTCTGCAGTTGAACAGGGTAATTTTCATCAGTCAGCAACCACTTGGCCATCCCAAAACGCTTGTGCAGAATCACCCGACCACCATAGATCGATTGCAACCGCCGGGCGAACGCGATGGCGTCTCCCTCTACAACGCAGTCGATATCCAGCGAATCCACTTCAAGTTCATGACTCTTCGGCAGCAGAGCGTCGAGCAGCAGGTCACGTACATATCCGCCCACAATATAGGCCATATAGTTCATCGTGTCGGCCTCTCTGCCGATCCCACGTAGCAGTGCATACTGGGTTGGCGTTAACCCACCACGCAGCTTCTGGTCCACTTCAGCCTTGCGTTCTGTTGAAAATCCAGACGCATCCCAGAGTTTGATTAAATCGGTGCGCGTCACAATGCCGATGATCTGGCCTGCCTCATCCACGACCGGGATCTGGCCCCAGTTGCTGTTGATCATTCGATTGCGCAGGGTCGAAATCGAGTCGTTGGGCAGGACAGAGACGCGTCCAGACTGCATGATACGCGATACGGGCAACGACCCCATATTGTGGTTTAGCGTGCGGTCGACCTCGCGGCGGGTTAAGGTACCCACCAATTCCTGAATGCCACCGCCATTTTTCTTGACAACTGGAAAGCCCTCGTGACCATAACGACGCATCAACTCCGCAGCCTCTTGAGCGGTCATATCAGGAGAGACGGTCTTGGGTGTCCCAACGCTCATGATGTGGCGCACAGTGATGGCAGCCCGGCTATGCTGCTGGAGCAGCGTCACGATCTGGTTGCGTACGTCTGTGCTATCCAATTGATGAACAGGTGCGGCCGCAGCGCGGACGTGTCCACCACCACCCAATGCACGCGCAATCGCGCCGACGTCAATAGAATCTGTGGAGCTGCGGGCTACGACCTGAACTACATCCCCCGTACCGATTACTAAAAATATGGCGTCCTGCTCATGGAATGCGACGAGACGGTGGGCCAGCGTGCTCAGTTCACCCGTAAAATCCTTCGCGTCGGCCTGTGCAATCACAGCTGTATTGCCCACAACCTCAATAAATTCACTTCGGGCAATTAATGTATTGAGCAAGGTGCGCTGCTCCTCACTCAATGGATGGTTTAGAAATTGTTTGATCACCTCTAAATTGACAGCATGTTCTGGGCGCAGCAGCCAAGCCAAACAAGCCGCATCTCGATGTGTCGTGCCAACATAGGTCAAACTGCCTGTGTCTTCGTGAATGCCCAATGCCAGCAGCGTGGCCTGTACCGGGGAGAGAGGCTGATGTTGCTCGATCAGCTTCTCAACAATGAGCGTTGTATTTGCACCCACGGGCTCGCTCCACAATTGCCAATTTTCTGGCAATGGCTGCTCAAAACTATGGTGATCGATGACAGTAAATTTTGTCTCTTTCTGCATCCCCTTGGGGTGGTTTGCCTTAGCTGTGTCAACTAAAACAGCATGGCGAACAATTCCTTTTGGCAATTCCCTTGGTTGAAGAAATGGAAAATGATTCTTGTAGAGAACGAGAAAGTTGGCGACGTTGCGGTTGATGGCGTAGGGCAAAACGGGCAAGGCATCCGGAAAGAGCAAAAATGCACCGAAGAGCGAGGCTAATGCATCAAAGTCGGTATGCTCGTGGGTAAGAATCACTTCAAATGATTGTTTTGACATAATCTTCTTGGCGAAACACCACCTATCGTGAAAAAGATGATTTTGAGCGAATGATTGTGTGCGACTTTGCTCATCTACTTACTCACAATTATACCGCATACGCGCGTAAATGACAGCAGCCTGCAGCGAGGGGACGCCGATGGGTTTGGGGGTGAGAATAGAAGGGGCTCTTCATGTGTTTCAAGCATCTGGCTTACAACTGGTACCTTCTATCATTTGCCAAAAACAGGCGAAAACCCTTCAAGATCAGAGACCTTCGTCCGAGAGTCGACGCAGAGGGTGACCGCTCCGTCGTTTGGGGGTACGATACACCGGTCTACCTAAATTGACCCAAAATTTGGGATGTTCAAAATTGAGTATACAAATCGGTACAGACGACAACGAATTCAGAGAACAGCGAATGAGAAGCCTCGTCAACGAAATAGTCGTTTGATTAGAGAGAAGAATGGTTGAGCCCGTAAGAATTCGTTCCAGTCGGCATTGGTTGTCGTTTTCTGACCGCTGCAATTTGTCAACCTAACTTATTGGCTCATTGCTATACAACTGAGATTAGCTCCTTCATCGGTCCTGAACGAGATATCCCTGCTCCTGACGTGAGAACAAATGCACAAGTTATGGCCTGGATTATGGATACTTATAGTGATGTTGAAGGTGGTATCTTCAATTGACAGCCATTGGACGTATTGTGAAAGCAACGAAGTTGTGTGGATTTTATCCATAGCTACATGGCTAGTTTGTTGACCATCCACTGGAGCAGTTATCTACCTCTCCGTCTGCATGGCGCTTTCATTGTCACAATGGCTTACAGTAGAGATTGTAGCTAGTTGTCGAAATGAATCATTTCCAGCGTCAATCAAGTGATTTGGAGACAAAACAATGAAATTGAGTATGGCCCAAGTAGAAGAATATCTGTCTCGCCACTTCGGTGAGGCGGTTCATGTGTTGACGCTGACGGCATTGGACGACGATGAGATCTCAACGGTTCCCAATGCAAGCAACGATGACGGCGTAGGTAAAACAGATAAACGTAGCAATGGCTCGCTCAAAACGTTTGGATATGGAGAGCCAATTCTGGTGACCTATAAACGCCAAGATACATTGAATCGAGCAGTCTTTAGTACGGTGGCAGCCAACCATTTTGGTCATGAAGATCGGGCGGACCGAGTTGCCGAGATCATACGCAGCTACGAAATCTACAATACATTGCCACAACATGTTCGCGCGCTGGATATCGGCATTCTTGCTAGGGGCAACAATCTCCAATCTCTAGCTGGAGGCGGGGAATTCTTTCTCCTGACCGAACATGTGAGGGGCAAACCCTATGCGCATGATTTAGAGCGATTGCGCAACACGGGCGAAATTACTGGTTTGGATCTGCGGCGTGCCTATCAACTAGCCATCTATTTGGCGGAAATTCATTCCCTGAAGCGCAACGATCCACCACTCTATGTACGAAGGATTCGGGATACCGGTAAATGTCAATAAAAGTGAGACAGGAAAGGGAGTTAAAATAGACTCAGTAGATCCAAATTTCAGGTTTTGAGAGAGAATTCTGGCGAAACAGTTGACATAAATACAAATTTGCCGGTCGATATCTAGTTTTTGCGTTAGATTTGGGCGATTTTCAGATATGAAATAGGTTGTTTTCTGTAACCGAAATCTGAATAAATGACTCCAAAATCCCTGCAATCTCGACTGAAAATCGCCAAAAACGCCAAATTTGGATCTACTGAGACTACTCCGAAGAGGTGGTTTCAGTCTCGCTTGACCCACCATTTGCACGTGCCTGAATCTCCTCCAACCATCTCACGCAGTTCAGCCATATCATGGAGGATTTCATAGGCCCCATGCCACTGCACATAATCGGCCCCCTGCATCCAGACGCCAAACTTGGCTGTGCGTCCCCAATGGTGCCAGAGGTTGAAATGGGTGAAATCGATGGGTTGATCAAAGGGCTCACTCGTCAAAAGCCCAGCCTCTTTGAGCGGCGCTATGACCTCGTTGCTCTCCACCACCCATTCATTGACCCGTTCCGTTGCCGCATCAGCTTTGACGTAAAATTCTTCCACAAATTCCTGGTTGTGACAATCACGGCAGACACCCTGCATACGGGTCATATTGTCTTGCCAAGCCGGTCGACGCTCACTGATGGGGGCAAAGAGATACCAGGTAAGTCGGTCACCCACGTCGTGGGTTGTGGCACTGGTGCCAAAGCCGCTAATGTGGCAAGTCGCGCAAGTCGGTGCAGGGAAATCAGCAGTGGTGAGGGTTCCTGGTTTGGCCTCCCAATGCCAATTGTCACCACCCGTTGCATAGGCGATGCCGTGGGGCGATTCTTGGTAGATTTCCCATTGGGGATGATCGGGGCCGATGTGGCAAGCATTGCAGGTTTCTGGTTTGCGCACCTGTTCCAAGCTGAACGCATGGCGCAGATGACAACTCTTACACTCACCAACTGAGCCATCTGCCGCCGGCTTGCCGATGTCATGGCAGCCCTTGCACGCAAACTCTGTAATCTCTGGTCCTTCTAGTTCAAAGAGGGCATTGCGCATTTTGTCCGGTGCAAAACCACCTTCAGGAATCCCTTCGTACATCGCCAGATGTTCGGGTGAAAGACCCTCGGTGCCATTGTATGCGACATAGGCAGGCAAGGCATGACAGCTCTGATTAAATTGGGCCACTTCGTTACGGAATCCACTGAGCAAATTGTTTTGTCGGTTCATTGTTCGATGTGCCTTTCGTTGCCTCCAAGAGCAACGGCCCCCGAATATACCGCAAGCGCTCATAGATGAGAATGATCTACTCGGGTAAAACTGGGCTAATTTTTCTCATCTATGGCCTTGCTCAGTCTAGCAGCAGAACCATTCAGGGTTTGATACAAATAGTCTAGAACAAAAATTTCTGATGTGCGTCGGGCTTATGGTGGGCGTTGTGGCTAGTTAAGTGGAGAGTTGGGATCCTGGCCACCTGACTGGGCAACCCCTTTACTTTTTGGGGTTGGTGCCAATGAACAAATTGAGATCACCTGATTTGCTGCAACCAGCGGCAGTTGTTTTGTTGTATCGACAAGGACGTCGGCATTGCATGGAGGTTCGTATTTTGTGCCGACGCCAGGCAAGGTAGTGTTTGGATTCCCGTCAGCCTCTGCATAGTGACCTTTTGGATCACGCTCTCTGCAGACATTGACCGGGCAATGAACCCACACTTCATAGAATCGAGGCAGACGCTTGCGTGCTGCTTCGCGATAGACTCGTCGATTGGCCGTGGCGGCAATCAATACGTTAAATCCTTGTTGGGCAAGTAGGTGGGCAAATCCAACGATTTGGCCATAGAACAGATCGCGTTCTTCTGGTTTATAAGTGGGTGTAGCAGTCAAAATTGCGCGCAATTCGTCAGAATCTAACAAGACAGCTTGAACATGTTTTGCAGCCAATTCATCTCGCACTGTCTGCGCAATTGTCGTCTTACCTGAGGCGGGTAATCCAGTAAACCAGACCGCCCAAGTGATTTGCATGGTCATATCGAATGCCTCGTGAATTTTCAGGACTTGTAGGCATATCTTTCCCACAAATTGGCGGGCATTTTCTCTCGCTGAAGATATAGGTAAAAGTAAGTCCAGAGAAGGGGCACTACGGCCTTAGTCATTGTTTCGCCCAAATGGCACTGTCTTCTCGCCTGTAATACTGAACAAACTGGCAGTTTGTTCTACGATTGGACGGAACGGTGACCACCGCCGGGCACCACATTGTGCGTAAGTCCTGTTAGAGTTGCTCCTCATATCGGAGCAACTCTATTTGTTGGTCAGATTCCCATCTATCATACAGGGGTCTGATTGGGTTGATCCTTAAAGAGAGATATGACTTTCTCCACAGGAATTCTTGCAGTCGTCCGGCGGCGAACTGGGTGGGCCAGCTGATACCACTTAGGGCGAGTCGCGTTCACTTTGTCACTGCTTGTGGGCACTTCTGGGCTTATGGTCTGCTTGGTACCATCGTTTATATGCTTGCAATGACTTTTGGGCATGGGATAGTTCGCTCTGACAAGACTATTCTGTGAGCCATAGACATTTGTAGATAGCTCATCAGCGTGGTAATCTGTGGTCCACTCCCCGTCGACAATATAGCGAAACTCGTGTTCTGTGCCCACTGGCAGATCGATCGTTACTCGCCAGACGCCATCCCGCTCCTGGATCATCGGCGTACTTTTCTGACTCCACTGGTTGAAGTCACCTGTCAGATAGATTTTGTCAGCCCAAATACAGACCGGTAATTCAAACGTGATACGAACATGTCCTGGTGTTGGAGACTTTGATTTGACGATCATGCCAGGATCTCCTTATAGATCCCCAGAAAAGTTTGGTCCCGTCTCTTCTCTGAGAAACGTGGTCCAAAACTTTTCTGGGTGAGTATCTTGCGATTCAGAATAGTGAATCAGTACGCAAGATTGTTGTGCTCACGCTGTTGTAAGCACACCTTCTTTATCTGCTGTCTGTAGAACTTTTGCGACCTCTATACCGCGTATGAGTAACAACGGGCAGTTTGCACTATGCAATACCCGGCTGGCAACGCTGCCGTAAACCCAGCGACTATAGCCGCTACGACCATGTGTACTCATGACGATCAGATCGATCTCTTCTTCTTTGGTCACTTGCTGAATTGCACTGACTGGATTCCCACTGTAGAGTTTGCTCTCACAAGGGATATCCGCGGCATCCATGCGACTTTCAATTTTGTGTAGATATTCTTCAGCATCCGTCCGTCTTTCAAACTCTACATCATCGACGACTAGATGCTGCTGCCAAATCAACTCTCGTTCCAGACGGCTGAAGGGTTCAAGCACGCGCAAGGTGACAATTGAACCGGATAGTTCTTTGGCTAATGTTTGCGCTTGCGTAAATGCTGTTTCGGCCAGCTCTGAACCATCTAACGGAACCAAAATTCGCTTGAGCGAAGGCTTTTCTGGGATCTCTATTTCATTTCTCACGAGGAAGACAGGTTGGTCTGCCGTCCGAATGATTCGATCCGCCACACTCCCCAATGCCCAACGTGCAATCCCCGTTCGGCCGTGGGTCGTCATCGCAATCAGATCGGCATTGAATTGCTCTGCTGCATCCACAATGGATTGCGCTGCATCTCCACGGACAATTTCAGCTTGTGCGCTATACCCCTGCGCATTGAGCGATTCTTTGATAACGCTCAGGTAGTGCTCGTACGTTTCGTTCAATGTCGAAAAGAGTCTGGTTGCGACAACTGGATCGTTCGATGCAAGGGCATACCCGTAGTGATTCGACTCAAGCACGCTAACCAACATAATCTCCGCACGCTGATTTGGGTCTAATTGCTGAATATAGGGCAAAATCGCTTCTGCCAATTCTGATGTATCTAACGGCACAATGATTCGTCTAAACATGGAATTTTCTCCTTATTGATTGTCCAGCAATTCTATTTGTAGATCACCTATTTGGGCCACTTCTAGAACACCAGGTGCTTGCTGGAGTGCTTCCGCCAAGGCAAGTGTTCCCTCTGCAAAGATTACATTGAAAGCCGTCGGAGAACCGAGTTGGACAAGTTGGTCACATAGATGTTTCTCTTCAATCCACTTTAGGAGCACTGTACGACGCTCTTGATTGTATTCCGCAAGCTGTTGACATTGTTCGCCACGCTTCTTCCCTTGCAAAAATTCTGCAGGGGGGCGCGTTAGCATTAAAATGAAGCGAATGCAATCAGATTGGTGAATAGAATTGGCTGTTTTTGAAGCGCGATCATACATAGATTTGTCTTGACGCTCATCCAATGGATCACTTATGGGAAAGCGCAATATTTCAAAGGGCTAAAAAACGCCATGTTCCAAGCAAGCGTGGTGGGAAACCAGCATCTCTTAATTCAGAATCCTCCATAACATCGGCATTCTTGGCTGACCATCGACTATAACACTGCCGACAGGTGAACACAACGAACCCCCGGTAAACAAAATCGGCACCCTCTTTAAATGAAGTTGCTTTCCGTGTATCAACCATGAGATGAGTGGAACCGCACTTGGGACATTGGATTGATTGTCTAAGCATATTTGTCACCTTCTTTATCACCTTCAGTGAAAATCCTGCGTAGTGTAGATGTCAGCCAATGCTTTTTCTGTCCATTTTTTCATCACATCAAGAATTTAAGTTTGGCGAACCGGACATTTTTATTATAGCGTGCATGTAGAGCAGGTATATCGGTCAAATTGGCAGTCTTTATCCTGGCCACTTGGCTAGGGGCCTCAGCAGACTCAGATGGCCGATGACCCACTCCGTGAACTGACATTTTTTTTCGATGTTGACCCCATGTTGTGGGCGTGTGCTACCGAAGACCCCGTTTGCGCCATCCGCCTGCACAATTGCGGGCCCAAACAACTAGTGCATCATCTAACCTTATTGTTCGGGTTAAGTAGGCACGCCTCGTGCGGTGACCGGCACGAGGCGTGCTCGCTGACAATGGTCTAATAATCCGTGTTTTTGGCATGGATGACGCACTAGGTCGTTGCAGATGAATCGCTTGTCCTTGCATGAGCTAGCTGCGGCTTCGATGTCCAATTGGCAATACGGCTATAGAAAAAAGATCCCACGACCATTGCAAACACAAAGAGAACCGGATTCCACGAACCCAAGACCAACGAAGTGATCCCTGGCCCCGGACAGTAGCCCGCAATCCCCCAACCGACGCCGAATAGAGCAGACCCAACGAGCAGAGGACGATCAATATCATTCTTGGTTGGTAACTGAAAAACCGGTGCCGAGAAAGGAGCCGATTGGCGTAACACAAACCGAAAAGCCACAATGGTCACCCCCGCAGCCCCTCCAAGCACAAACAATAGCGTTGGATCCCATGTGCCAGCCACATCCAGGAGACCGAGAACCCGTCTTGGATCAATCATCTGCGAAAGCGCCAATCCAAATCCAAAGAGTAACCCCGCAATCAAAGCAATCATATTCTGTTTCATTATTTGAGCCTTCTCTATCCTCTCTCATTACAATATTCGCTCATCAGACGAAATTGTGCAAACACAATATTTTATCTCTGACGAAAACACCGATTTGCACAATTTTCTTAGATGAGCCTAAAATATCTCTAGTACGTGCCGAACCAGGTAGACTGTCACCAGACCCGTCGTCAAAAATGTGATAACAGCCACCAATGAACGAGAGGAGAATCGCCCAAGTCCACACACGCCATGCCCACTGGTGCAGCCACCACCCATACGCGTGCCAAAACCGGGGTGGTTCAGAATTAGGTTTACACTTTTGATACATAGATAAAAATCTATATGAGGTCATTTTCTGCCTGAGCATGGCTCAAAGTAGAAAATATAAACATCTTTTCTCTTTGCAAAAATGTAAACCTAATTGTCCGCCTAAAATGAACCACCCCCCAAAACCCACAATCAAACCACCCAAAATCATGGCAACTGGTGCAAATGAAGATGTTGGTGTTGGAACAGGTGTGAACACATACTCATAGAGCGCACCACCTCCCAACAGACCGATTAGAAAAGCCCAGCGCCAGTTTACATCACCCTTTTTGGGAGTGACGAGCATATGAACCATACCACTAATACCCGCAATGCGGCCATTCCAAGCTAGCAGTATCGTCGAGCTAACCCCAATCAAAATTCCGCCGACAACTGCCGTAAGCCAACTAAATTCTGCCATTGAATAATTCTCCATTGGATTCATGAGCATGGGAAATCGTCCCCCTGTATCGTGTGATTCTTCTCCCAACTTGATCTATTTCTGTGCTGCCTTTGCTGCTTCCCCAGGACTTAAACAGGTGGTTTCACGATCAGCTGCATCGACGAATCCTAGCGCAATCATTGCATCGTGCGTGCTAAAATGGATTCTGCCCACACCAATCTCTTCAACAAAACCTATTTTCGTTAATTCATCCAACACTGGCCCCTTGATGGCGGCCAGATGGAGTTCCACATCAGCACTCTGCAACTCTGCCAGAAGCGATTCCAACGTCTCCAAAGCACTCGCATCAATAAAATTGACGGCGGTGCCGATTAAAATCACATACTTTACCGCTGGGCGATCCGCAATCATATCCAAAACAGTATCTTCCAAATACTTTGTATTGGCGAAGTACAAACTCTGATCGACCCGAATCGCCAGCACCTCTGGCCAAGTCTGCACGTGATAGCGCAATTCATTCCGATAGTGATCGCTTTTTCCAATCCGACCTACGACAGCCGTATGTGGGCGGCTCGTACGCCAGATGAAGAGCAATAGTGATGCCCCTGCCCCAACGAGGATTCCCTTTTCGACACCGATAATCAGCACAGAAAAAAGGTGATGATCAATGCTGTCGCGTCAGCTTTGTTGTACGCCCAAATATGTTTGGCCGTTTTGATATCGATTAGATTAACAACGGCTACCAAAATGATAGAAGCCAGAACTGCCTTGGGGAGAGAGAAAAAGAGCGGTGTCAGAAAGACTACGGTCAATGCAACCAACCCTGCCGTAATCATCGAAGCCAACCCTGTATTGGCTCCAGCTGCAAAGTTGACAACCGAACGACTAAAACCTCCCGTAACCGGATATCCTCCTGTAAATGTAGCCGCCAGATTCGCTGTCCCCAACCCAATTAACTCCTGGTCAGCATCCACCTTTTGGCGTCGTTGGCTGGCCAACGACTTGGCAACCGAGAAACTCTCCATATAGCCCACAAAACTAATGACCAGGGCGGTTGGTAGCAGTGCACTCCATAGACACAGTAGATCCAAATTTGGCGTTTTTGGCTATTTTCAGTCGAGATTGCAGGGATTTTGGAGTCATTTATTCAGATTTCGGTTACAGAAAACAACCTATTTCATATCTGAAAATCGCCCAAATCTAACGCAAAAACTAGATATCGACCGGCAAATTTGTATTTATGTCAACTGTTTAGCCAGAATTCTCTCTCAAAACCTGAAATTTGGATCTACTGAGCCTGGCGAAGCCAGAACCAAAAAGGTTGTGGGGTGCGCGTAAAGTAAAAGTGTTATAAAGTACTCCCATCGGAAACCAAAAGGGAGCAAACAAAATGTCAACCGAACTCATCATCGACCGATATGCGAAAGAAATAGCAGGTGTACTCAACAGCTATGACCGAGTAATAATCGGAGGTTATTTGCAACCGTTTGGCTATGCCAAAGGGATGACAAGATATTTGTATCAAAATCAGATACGAATATTTGATTATCCCAAAGGCTTTGCCGAACCACTGCGAGATGAGATTCGGGATAATGCCAAGGCAATTGCAGCAGCTCAAGGTCTGCAAATCGAATTCATGAGCAAGTCCAAGGAGCGAAAAGAAGACCGAGTCCAAGCCATTCTCCAAGAAAGAGGGAAGCAGCCTGGGCTTGTGTGCATCTTAAGTGCAATGGAGCAATGTCGAGCATACAAGCCGTGGCATAGTCCAGAAAGTGGTCACACCTATCTCAAAGACACTCAAGGTAAATGTTTACATTACTACTTCTACTTTATCGATGAAGAACTCGGTCTTTGTTATATGCGTGTTCCGACATGGTGTCCCTTTCAAATCCAGTTCTACTTCAATGGTCATAATGCGTTAGCCGCTCAGTTAGACAAGGCAGAGATTGAGTACGAACTCGCCGATAATGCCTTTCTCCACATCGGAGATTTTGAGCAGGCGAATGATTTGGCCAAGTTGAATATTGAGAGGCTGCATGAACAACTCGACATCTATGCCCGTCAATATTGTCCAGTCATCGACCGATTTGGATTAGAGATTCGCTGGAGTATCACTCAAGCTGAATTTGCGACCGATGTTGTCTTTCGTACCCAGAATTCACTAGAAGCAATGCTACCACCTTTGATGGAAACCCTTATTCAAGCTGTGAAACCAGCTGACATTGCCACCTTTTTGGGACGCAAGCTCGATAGTCGGTATCAAGATGAAGTAGGCAACCGTTTCAATCATCGCTGGTTAGGACGGCGTATCAAACATACGATGGGTCCTGTCTCTATCAAGATGTACGATAAGTTCAATGCCGTCCTGCGCATCGAGACAACCGTCAATAATGTTTCCTTCTTCCAGCACTATCGAACGGTTGCTCATCGAGATGGCACCACCTCCAAGAAGTACGCCAAGATGAAGAAATCTATCTATTCCTTGGCTCCTTTAGCCGAAACTCTGGAGACGGTCAACCATCGGTATCTGACATTCATCTCGGCCATCGACACACCTGAAGCGGGCGTCGAAAAGCTCCATCGGCTGACCGAAACCGTCGAATTCAAAGACCATCGTTACAAGGACTTTAATCTCCTTTCTGAGGAGGATTCTTCTTTACTTCGACACTTGCTCAATGGTCAATTTCTCATTCAAGGCCTTTCCAACAAGGCTCTCCGCCAACTGCTGCCTGACAAAAACTCTGGACAGATTTCTCGCTTACTCAAACGCCTGCGTATTCATGGTCTCATTCGCAAAGTCCCCAAACGCCATCGTTACTATCTTTCTGTCTTTGGACGACAGGCCGCTATCTTGGCACTTAAATTGCGGGAGCTTGTCCTTATTCCCCATCTTGCTTTTC
>JAHBNG010000155.1 GCA_019217005.1 Chloroflexi bacterium TSY | reverse complement strand
CCATGCTCACTCCTCAACTCCTCAAAAACCGCCAATGCATGGCGACTCAGCACCTCCGACCGCCACCAATGTCCCTCATCGATAAATAGATACCCCAAATTCGAACAAGCCCGCGCCTCCTCAAACCGATTGTCCGTCTTGCGCGCCAGCTGAATGACGCGTCGATAGTGATAGATCGTCTCCGTGGGGCGACTCCGCCGCTGATAGAGGCGGGCCAGTAGAGCGGTCAACGTGATCTCCCCATCCAGATCCGCTACTTTCTGGGCCGCGGCGATGGCACGCTGCAGGATCCGATTCCAGAGATCCCAATAGCCGCGGCGCTCCATGAAAGGGGCAAAGGCAATCAGCAGCGGGCGCAACAGCGACCACGTTTCGGGCATGTCCAGAGCCAGCGACATCACCTTGAGGATGTTGTCCCGCTGCGGTTCCAGCGTTGGGACATCGACAGTCGTGACGGCATCATGGTCGCCCCAGAAACGCACATAGCGCAGGACATGCTGGCGAAAGAGATCCGCATATTGTTGGGTGGTCGTATCTGTGAGCATAATAGGGAGTGAGCGGTGGGTTGGTAATTGGTATTCGGTAATTGGTAAATTGGTGGTCGGTAAGTCGGTAATCGATGTGTTGATCACTGACCTATGTTGAGACCCGCCATTGCAGTACCTCATTCATGAGAAAGGTTTCTGTCAGGCGATGCAGCGAGTAGAGCCGATTCTCCAAGTCGCCGCGGACCTGGACGAGCGAGAGGGCAATCAACTGTTGCAGCGCATGGTGAAGCTGGTCAACTTGCAGATCGCTAATCATGCCCAACGCGGCAAAATCGGCATGGGAGACAACCGGTAGCGCCAAAATGAGCGTGCGTGCCGCGTCGTCCAGCATCTGCCAGGCTTGCCAGTAAATGTAGGTGTAGAGCCAACGGATTGCCGCCGACAACCGCATAAATGGAAGCGTATCGGACTCGCTGAGCTCCTGCAAACTCAGGCAAGTGACATCAGCATGGGCTTGTAAGCTAAAGCGGCTTGTCAACAGAAACTTCGCGGGGTTGGCATAACGACGCAATGTAGGCAACAGAGCTTGATAATCGACCGCCGTTTCCAAATTGTCTACCACCACCAGATGGGGATGTTGCTTTAAGAGACGCATTAGCGCCGCCTGCTTTTCCTCGCTGGAGAGCGTCGAGGAGGGTCGCTCGTCAAGCTGCTCCAGGAGCGTATCGGTCAATGTTGCCACGTCTAGAGCGGGTTGGTCTATGCTCTGCAACCCAAGTTCGGGGAGGAAGCTCTCCTGCTTGGCACTGATCCAGGCAATGTCAACAAAGCGGTCGTCGTCCACCAACTGGTGGGCAAGTTCATTGGCGAGGGTTGTCTTGCCAATGCCGCCAATGCCTTCGAGGGCAACAAGCCAAGGACGATCTGACGCCAAGACAGCGGTCTTGAGCTCTGCGCGGAGTTCGGTCACGCCAAAGAGTTTCTGCGTGGTGGGTGGCTCCAACCGACTGAGCGTAGTGTAGCGATCCGATTGCCGCGGCGGAGAAGGATCCAGCGGCCCAGAGGCAGCATTGGTGCCGTTCAATGATCCAGCGGGCGATGTCCGGTGATCCGCGTGGCTATTGGGTATATATGTTTGATACGTTGTTGGATGAACAAGCTCTCCTTCTTCGGCTTTGAGTCGAGCGTAGAGCGATCGCGTCTCCTGAGCCGGTTCAACATCGAACTCGTCTTCCAGAACTTGGCAGCACAATTCATATTGCAGCAGCGCTGCCGAACGGCGACCGCTTTGGGCCAGCAGAATCATCTGCTGCCGATGGGCGCGTTCATGCCACGGCTCCAGATCGAGCAACCGTCGCGTGACCAACAATCCCGTTTCACTCTTGCCTTTATGGATATAGCCCTCGGCAAGATCGCTCAGCTCATCGATCATCTGGATGCGCAGATGTTCGCGCTCCCGGATCATCCACTCTTCAAAATTGGGCGCATCGTTGATGTGAAATCCCGCTAAAAATTCCCCTCTATAGAGTGCAATCGTTTCCTGTATTTGTTGATGAGTGTGCTGCTGTCGATGCGTTGTGAGTCCAGCTCGTACAATCTCTACATCGAGCCAATATGGCGTCTCGCGGTTAAAGGCCACGGTCTCACGCGTAATGATGAGGTGGGATCCGACCAAGGAGCGCAGATTGTGCAAGGCCGAACGCAAACTATGCCTAGCCTTCTGCTCTGGCATGTCGGCCCAAAGCAAGTTGGCCAAGATATCTCGTGATGCAGAGCCTTCGTTGGTCGCAATATAGAAAAGGAGGGCCTTGGCTTTGCCAGAGATAAAGCCAGCAAGTGGCTGCTCATTTAGCTTTACCTGGGGCACGCCAAACAACGTCATGTGCAGCATCGGGTTCATGGGTAAAGGGGGCAAGAACGATTTGCGTGCGTTCGTCTGACCGGCATTGACGATTGTCTTGACGACAGCCTTGACGAACTCTTGACGAAGTCTTGACCCGCCTATTATATCATTTTTCTGGAATGGTACAAATCACACTCAAACATCATGTCTAATGATCCAACAGCAACCTCTCATCGTTTTTACATCATCCGGGTCTGGGAAGAGCAAACCGCAGAGAATGAGCAAAAGACTCGACGTTTTATGCTCTTGACTCCGGCTACAGAAGAACGCCGTAGCTTCACTAGCTATGAAGAGTTGCTGGTGGTGTTGCGTTGCGAATTAGACCCTCATCATCGTTTGAACCAACCGTAGAATATTGTTTTAACCTGTTCTCCCAATTTCACACGCGGAGCCATCTAAAACAATGAACCCGAATGAAGGTTCATTTGGGTTGTTCTACACATAGCTTGTTCAATCGTGGATATTCACTTGGAGACGTACTGAATGTATCGCAAATTTATAACGGTAGACGACAGATATACTAATTGTATTCAACGCTTGAGTACACTCTCTCTCGAGAACGGGCAATTTGCAGGAGGCAAAGCGACGAATCTCGCACGGATGATTCAAGCGGGACTGCCCGTACCAGATGGCTTTGTTGTCATGAGCCATGCTCCTTCACACGACCCGGAAGTTGAAGCCGGCATATTGCACTTTTTCGACGAATTACGCGCCGAGCAAGTCGCCGTGCGTTCGAGTGCTTTGCAGGAGGATGGTAAAGAGAGTTCCTTTGCTGGATTTTTTGATACCTTTCTGTGTGTAGACCGCGAAACGCTGTTGAGTAAGATTTACGAAGTAAAGAACTGTCAATTTACTGATGCTACCGAAACCTCTCACCAAATTGTCGCCCATCAAATTGCCGTCGTTGTCCAACCGATGATCATGAGCGAGATCTCTGGTGTCTGCTTTTCCGTGAATCCAATCACGGGGGGTGATGAGCTGCTCATTGAGGCTGTGAATGGTCTGGGCGATGAATTGGTATCGGGTCTTGTAACACCCGATCGCTATCACATCAAGAGGGATACGTTTGAGATTATCAAAAAGCAACTGGGTCACAGTGCAAATTATGTCAAACTTTACTTTCTGGTAAAAGAAAAGAGATGAGGTGAGAAATGTGACAAAAAGCGGTTAGCAGTTCATCCTAAAGGTAGAGAACCCAAAAAGGAGGAAGGAATGCTAACCGCGCCAGAAATAACTATAGCAGTACTGATGAATGTATTGCAAGTAACGCCGATGGGAACAAACGTAAATGTAATGCGTCTGATGTGGGCAATGCTGAATGGGTCGTTTCTGAAAAGTCGAGGAGCAATCCATAGCGCATTGAAAGAAAGCGGGTTTGAAGATGAGGAGCCCGGCGAAGCTGGTGGAGCTTTCGATATGGATCATGGGATATCACAAGTCTGTTGGGGTCGTGGCAAGAAGTGGAGTGGAAAGGGAATGGGAGGCAAAAGTTAGAAGGGTACCGAGTGAAAAGCATAGATATCACAGGGTTCTGGCGACCGAAGCTGCAAGGGAAAGTGAACCGACTCTATAACTCAACGGCTCGTCGGGCATTGCCCGCGATCATCTTTGGAGTGATGATAAGCTCGGGGGAGATAGGCGGGAAACGAGTGCCACTGCTCAAGGCAATCATGAGATGCACGGTTGGAACAAAGGAAAGTGAGTTTCGGAAAAAGCTGCTGACAGAGACGAAGAAATCACTGGAGTCAGACGAAGTGGCGGTGGTCGATGCCGGGTTTACAATCAGAGAAATGCTAGAAAGCGGCATAGACCGATTTGTCCTGCGGGAAGCCATTAACTGCACAGTGCGCCGCAATGAGTTCCCCAAACGCAAAGAAAAAGGCAGACCACCTGAATATGGTGATATTGTGCGTCCGCTCTCTCGCAGCTATAAGGGAAAGCGACTCGAGGCTACAACTCCGGACTCGTCTGGTCGCTTTCTATAGTGGTCGCCTGATTTGCTATCAAGCATGGCACAATCTCGTCCCCAGAACAACCAAGGTGGATACAGCCAACCGTACCTACTCGATTTACATCATTCAGGATCCGGCCTACAACACACCTTTGGTTTTGGCGACCGTTATGACTTTGCAGCCTGAAACCATTTATCTTGTCTCCTGGAACGCTGGCCTGTTGAACATCCCCCCTTGGCTTCCAAGCAGATGATTGGCTTACATCGTCAATTTGTTCATGCCGATGAGGCTTGTTTCCGCTTACCTGAACTGGGGCTGCTGGCTGGCAATCTTCTTTCCCATTTAGCCGCTTCTCTTCCTCCCATACCGACTGGCTACTGGGATCGAGAGCCTCAATCCACTCCCGGCAGGCTGCGCCGTGTTCTCTCGAGTGCTCTTTTCCAACTCCTGACCAACTCGACCCTGACTTTCGGAAAAAGGCCTCGGTTTCACACCATTTCCCTAAAGGCGTTCTCGCTCATCGCCGCCTCAATGCCGCTGCTTAAACTAGCCGAGCACTATTTTTACATTTTATCCCGTTTTTTCAGGGTGGATTCTTTTTTCCGCCCCTTTCGGTTTGCCCTTTGTCACTCAAGCCTTTACCAGAAAGTAAAGTCAAATATTCCTTGTCCAATATCCAGATCAAACAGCTATCGCAAACAGCCATAAGGTTGGAAGAAATTTTTGGCTGTGCCGTTGATATTGAGTGGGCGATTTACAATGGCTGGCTATACCTTTTACAGTGTCGGCCTATCACAGCTGTCGGTCATCACCGGCAGAACAAGACCGTGAGTCATTACAAGTATATCTGGTCCACGGTTGAACCAATGTGGACCATGGAGTTGGGCTTGGAGACAAGAGCAAGATTGTTGCCAGATGCATATGCCGCTCACACGCTATGGGCGTTCCAAGATCTTTTCTACGCCAAAATTGGATCAGTCTATGAATACCATATCAGCAAGCAAGATGTTGAACAATTTCAGCCTACGCTAGCCGAGATTGAATCTCTGGTCGATAAAGCCGATCAGTTTTACTACGAACAAGAGCAGTACTTCTCGTCACTCGCACGCGCCAACTTCCGTCAGATGAATTCGGGACAACTCGCGACCTTCTTTGAAGACGCCATGCGTTTCTATTGTCAGGCGATTGGTCTCTATTCTTGCAGCAGTGCATTGGTCACCAATCACCTGGAAGAAAAACTACGCCAAGTCTTGCCGTTGGACGAGCTTTTCACCTCATTGCAGACAGTGGAGCCTGATGTCATGGAAGAGGAGCAAGCTGACTGGAGAAAGGTACTGCAGCAGGAATATTCGTCGGAAGCAATCCTGAAACACGTTCGAAAGTACCCGTACCTAGCGTTGAATCTCCACACAACAGAGCAAGTTCTTTCAGTCATGCACGATCTCTATCATCAAGCCCGGGCTGGGTTCGAGGACAATTGGTCAGCACGCGCTGGCCGGGACAAAACCGCGTTGCAGCAAATGCAGGAACAGATCTTGGAGCGCTATCCCGCCTTACGCGACCTTGTTGGACTCATGCACAGACTCTCTTTGTCCAGGATGCGCATCAAGCGCGGATGGGCCGGGATTGGCTTTTTCCTGATTCCATTCTTCGAAGAGATTGCCAGAAGAAGTGGCGAGTCGGTCGCGGATCTGATGACCTGTTACTGCGTGAATGACATCAAGACCCTGCTCCTTGAAGGCCGACAAGTGTCCGCGACGACAAGAAGCAGCCGCACAATCGGGTGCTTGTGGCACATCCAGGGTGACCAAATCCAACTCGTTGAGGGGCAGCCAGCGCTTGATCTGTACAACCAAAAAATTGGTGCGCAAAACGCAGATACACTCTCGGGCATTGTAGCCAGTCCGGGGACGGTTCGTGGTACAGCCCGCATCATTCACTGCAATGACATTGACAGTGTGCAGAAAGGGCGCTCATCCTTCCAAGAAGACGACATTCTGGTGACCGAGATGGCCCAACCCAGCATGATCGACTTGATTTCCAAAAGTGCTGCGGTGATCACGAACGAAGGGGGACTCTTATCCCACGCCGCCATCGTTTGTCGAGAATTGGGGATTCCTTGCGTTGTGGATACGGAGTCGGCGACCAAGGAATTAGCGGATGGACAAGTCATTGAGATCGATGCGTCTGGCGAGATCATCAGGGTGCCTAATTGACGATTGCGTTGACGAGAATCAACGAATGAATTGACGATTTGCTTGACGAACTCTTGACGGTTTGCGTGTAGCATGAATCTATCGCCACAAAAAACTCAAAAAAGGAGGTTTCACATGGATCCAGAATAAGGTTTCTGCGGTTCTGATGAAAAGATCCTTGTCATCAGTCTACTTCTGTCTGCGGTATATGATAAGAACACCAATGTACCCAAAAAAGGAACCCATATGTCTCACAAAAACGAATTTGACCAGGTAGTACAGTCCCAGGTCCCAAAGAGAAAGCACAACGTCCGCTATCGTAGGTTTTTGAAAGCCACGCTAATGATCGCAGTTTTTGCCTGGGGAGCGATGGCTATGCTGATCACAAGCATTACCCAAAGCAGTACGCAAACTGTACAAGCAGCCACCAATGTACGCGTTGATATCAAAGCCGTACATAGGGTCTTCGATGCTGAATCATCGTCACAGCTTGCCGTTCAAGTAGCACCGAACAAACCATACACAATCAACGTAGATGCCAGCGAAACGTGGACAGAGCCGGGTGTATTCACTGACACACAACAGACCCTGATTTTGACCGCAACTGAAACGCCATCAGGTGCGACAGGCTTCTTCGGCTGGCATAGCAATGTTGCGGGCTATACGAATCCCGTTCCCGGTCCTACTGTCATTATAACGGGCGACGCCGTCTTAAAAGTGACCCTCTTTAACGAACTCTCTGGCAATGACGGCACGTATTGGGCGCTCAACCACCCATCATCACGTACATTTTGTACGATGGTTCCAAGAGACAAGATTACGGGTCTTACGCCCATACCGGTCTATCCATTACCATCAGGGCAAGCTATTTCGGTGACTGGGCTCATTACCTATCCCGATATGCGACCCCCTAATATGCGAACGCCCGTTCTATGCGGCGTCAATGCTGGCGGTGCAGTAACAACAACAATTAAGGATTGGGAACTACCGCTCCACGTCAACGGTCCCCATCAGCAGCATACCACGAACCTCCACACCCACGGACTCCACGTCGCACCCGGCGTCAATGGCAATGGCACTCATTCCGATAATGTCTTGCTGTGAATTATTCCAAAAGAGGATTATCAGCGGCGGCGTGCATCGGGCATCAACTGGCCTTTATGCAGCAATGAAGCCAATTACTTTGCGAACTTTGAGTTTCGGCTGGGAAAATCAGCGGGTGCCGAAACCCACTACCCCGGCACGTTTTGGTATCACCCTCATGCGCATGGGGCTACCTATGATCAGGTGGCAGGTGGCATGGCTGGTTTCCTGATTGTAGAAGGCAACGTGGATACCCTTCTCAAGCAGGATATCAGAGAGTACAAGGAACGCCGTATCCTGTTCCAGAATCTTTTCAAAGCAGTAACAGAAAGAAGTGGGTAGAGGTGGAGGAGCAAAGACGCCACAGCCGACCGTGAATGGTCAAGGCCTAAACCCGGGTCCGGCGCCTACTATCGTTATGAAACCCGGCGCAATTGAGCGCTGGCGGTTGCTAAATGGCAGTGTCGATGGCAGAGGGTTTATTAAGTTCATCGTTGTAGAAAACCATATCACTCGCACCGTCGCTGGCTCAGATATTTATACGGCATCACCCATTCTGACGGCAACCCAACAGATTGATCTGCTCGCATTTGACGGCATCACCCTAGTCGAAGAACAAAATGGCACCAATATCTATACCACCAAGTCCGTCACATCAACGAATCTATCACCGGCTAATCGAGCCGACTTTTTGTTCCAGGCCCCCCTGCTGAATGGTAATGGGCCGAAGGTCTTTAGTCTTATCGCCGAGGGAATACCCGATGCTAGAGATGTCGCACCTCCAGCAACCGTGATCATGGCAACACTGGTTGTTACGGGAACGCCTGTTACACAAACCCATACACTGACCGACATTCGGGCTAGTCTGGCATCGATCACAGTACCATATAGCCTGAGGCCAATCGGGGCTGATGAAATCAAACTTACGCGCGCCGAGGCTGCTATTCGCAGTACACAAGGTCATACGGTGACAACTGACATGTACCGCACTCGCGTGATTACCTACTCTGGTTGGGGAGGGGCTGCGACCGGATATCCCTATCCTCCAGCCAGAAAAGTGCCGCTACCGGACTACAACAGTATGGCCATTAATGGGAAGAAGTTTAACCCGAATGATATCGGACCCACAATGGTCTTAGGAACGGCAGAAGAGTGGACAGTATGGAATACATCAATGACGATTCTGACGGATACAAAGCACTATACATATGGGCAACCCTTGCCTGCCACGCCTCCAACGGGCCTAGTAGCAGCCGTAACGGCGGCCGACCATGTCTTCCATATCCATCAAAATCCGTACTGGGTGATCAGCATTAAGGATTCGAAGGGTAATGAACTCTTACCCGGTAAACAACCACGTTGGCAAGACTCGGTGCGCCTTCCTCGCAATGGGGGGCGGGTCATCTTCCGCTCACGTTTCCCCGATTTTGCGGGCGATTTTGTCAACCACTGCCACCTTTTGCAACATGAAGATTGGGGCATGATGCAGGCGGTAGAAGTAGTGCCGCCATTGATCCAGGACCGAGCCAACTATGTTCCTGCGATGACCTTGGCAAACCCTGACGCATACGCCCAGCCAAGCGTGACGACAATGTATAGTTCAAACTTGACATTGGAAGGTATTCCAATTCCGCCTATAAATCAACTGGTTCCCCCGCCGCCTCCCAAATAAACGACAAGAAGTTTTCGGAGATAGACTGGTGAATCTCCGCCTTTTTCGTCAGAGAGAGCGCCGGTCTACTTCCGAAAACTTTCTGAGAAATACTTTATCATAAATAAGGAAAAGAACATGCCTCAAAACACACAAAAATCGAACCAAGGCTGGACTCGCCGTCAATTTCTCACCAGCATCGGCATGGCGGGTGGGGCTGTCGCACTCTATGAAACCATGACGGCCCTGGGAATGCTCAACAAACCAACCGCTTGGGCTGGCCCGCCCAGAGTCAGTCAGGCGCAGGGCGTGGGTGAGTCCGTGCTGATTCTGGGAGCCGGTATCGGTGGATTAACCGCAGCCTATCTGCTCTCTCAATCCGGCTATCGGGTGGGAAATCTTAGAAGCCACCTCGCGGGCTGGTGGGCGCAACTTCAGCGCCCGTCGTGGCGATGTGGTGACCGAAGTCAGCGACGAGCACGGTACCACCCACCAGGAGTGTCGGTTCGATAGCAGCCTGTATCTAAACTTGGGACCGGGGCGGCTGCCTTACCACCATCGCCGCGTCTTGGGATACTCAGTAGATCCAAATTTGGCGTTTTTGGCGATTTTCAGTCGAGATTGCAGGGATTTTGGAGTCATTTATTCAGATTTCGGTTACAGAAAACAACCTATTTCATATCTGAAAATCGCCCAAATCTAACGCAAAAACTAGATATCGACCGGCAAATTTGTATTTATGTCAACTGTTTAGCCAGAATTCTCTCTCAAAACCTGAAATTTGGATCTACTGATACTGCCAGGAACTGAACGTGGCGCTGGAACCGTACATCATGAACACCACCGGCAATCTATTTCAATCCAGTCAATCATTTGATGGGAAGCCGCAGATCTACCGCCAGATTAAAAACGATACCCGTGGATACATCGCCGAACTGTTGGCCAAAGCCGTCGATCAGGGTGCATTGGATACGCTGGTGACGGACATTGATGAAAGAATCATGCTGATCGAACTGTTGGAATCCTTTGGCCCCCTGAATAAGGAGACAAACAAGTACGATGGATCGACACGGAGTGGCTGTGCGGTCGACGGCGAAGGGAGACCCACACCCAATGTCTTCACCAACTGCCAGATCCCTCAACGTCTTCCCCTGAATGAGCTACTGGAATCCAAGTTTTGGAATGAAAGCTTCTATGACCCTCTTGAGTTTGAGTGGCAACCGACTCTCTTTCAGCCGGCCGGCGGCATGGATATGATCGTCAAGGGCTTCCTACGTAAGGTGGGGCATCTAATTACCTACAATGCGCCGGTCGACCGGATTCAGGTGGAAGACGATCATGTGGTGGTTCAGTACAGGGATGGACAAGATCAGATGACCAAACGCGCCGACTACTGCATCAGCAACATTCCTTGTCCGATCCTCGCCAAAATTGAAAACAACTTTAGTGATAATTTCGCTAAAGCGGTCAACAACGCCAAATTCGCATCCTCTTGCAAGGTTGGTTGGCAGACAAATACGCGTTTTTGGGAATCAGATAAATACGAGATCTACGGTGGCATCAGTTGGACCGATGACATCATTGAGCAAATCTGGTATCCCTCGAACGACTATTTCAAGCAGAAGGGTACGCTTACTGGGGCCTATATTCATGATGGCAGTGGTCACCAAAATGCGACTGACTTTGGCAAGAAAGGTCTTGCAGAACGGCTGGAAATCGCCAAGGAAGGCGGGGCCAAATTACACGATGAATTCAACAACAATACCATTGTGCCGACCGAGCTAGGATTATCCATTGCCTGGCAGAATGTGCCATATATGGCGGGAGCCTGGCCCAGTTGGGGAAGGGGAACGAGCGACCACATCTATTACCGCGAATTACTGAAGCCAGATAGGCGTTTTTACATCGTGGGTGATCAGGCGTCGACTTTACCTGGTTGGCAAGAGGGAGCCATGATGTCAGCCGAACATGTGATTGAGCTGATCACGGGTCTGAAATCCGAGTCGGAGATTCCAGCGGAACTCCAGGCGCCCAATACGTTCAAAGTTACCCAAGGGCACGGTCAATAGACAAATCAAATTATTGCTCATTGGTCTATAGTCCCTGGTAGATAGGACGAATGACCAATGACGGACCGACGACGTATTGATAACAAACGTGATAATACCTAAGAATCTATTTGTTTGGGCCTGCAATTGTGCAGACCGTCGGCCCAAACAAGGGCCTTGCGGCGGCCCTCAACCATCCATTGCATATCGACACAAAATTGTCGATGTTGATCCGTTAAGGGCCTATCCGAAAAGTGCTTGCGAGTTCGACCAGTTTCGCGAGCGAAAATAGATCGTCACAGAACTTTTCGGATAAGCACAAAGAGAGAGCATTATGACCAAAGTATTACAGTTTGATGGCGATCAGGCTCGCGTCGAGATTCCCCACGCAGATATCTTCGATTTTGACTACAACGAGGATTTCACAATTGAAGTGTGGGCTAAGAGTGCGCCCGAGCAGCCTAAAAAGCATCTGCCTACTATTCGCGAAAATTCGATTATCGACATGTGGCACGAGACGAAATACGGAAATTCCCCTTATTGCATTCGGGTCTACTGTCAAGATCTGCACCTATTTGCACGGCGACGCGATTACGTTGGTAAAGGATTTGAGTGTCAACTGCGCTCTTCACGGCCAGTAGCGACCGATAAATTCGAACATTTCGCCTTCGTCAAGGATAGTGAGGCACTTTCCATATACCTCAATGGTGAGCTGGATACGCAAAAGATCGATACAACCGATCAGGGCACAACAACGGATGACCCGCTTTTTATCGGGAATACGAGCGGCACTATGCGCGGGTTCAAAGGGCAAATTGCCGAAGTTCGCATCTGGAAGAGAGCGCGCACGGTGCAGGCACTCAAAGCCACCATGCACCAACGTCTAACTGGTGAAGAGCAGGGACTGGTGGGCTATTGGCCGTTGGACCAGGTCGTAGACGGCAAGGCGCATGACCTTTCTGGCAACAAAAATCATGGGACGGTTTATCATGCTGTGCTTGTGGACGCGCCTGATTGTCCGTTGCACCCTGATCAGGATAGTTCATCTCATCTTGAATTCAAAAGAGTTGACATCCAGAAAGTACATGATAAAGGGCGTCTGCACGGATCAGAGACCATTGAATTTGAACGCGAAGTTCTACAAGCCACCGCCGTGCTAAACGCCTGGGATCTGCGCTATGTAAGCGGTGACCACAACTTTGGACAAGCAGGCGTTACGCTTGCTTTGCCTCGCATAGATAGTGCGAATAAATGCAAGGTACATGTGGACTACAGTGCTGGGCTGCGTAATACATTTGACGATTATTCACATCCGTATGCGGTTGACGCCACCTTCACGATCATTGCTCAGCTTAAATAGGCAATTAATAAAGCAATCTGCCTCGATGTAGAAGAGGTGGCCTATGAGGTTACCGCTCTGCCAGTTGGGGAATACAAAAGGAGACTTTCATGTTTCGATCCAAGTTAACCAGACCTGTGCTTGCGGCACTTCTGTTGATCAATGTCGCAACCCTTACTATCTTTATTACCCTACGCGTCACCAATGCCCAGGACAACGAGCCAAATGGCAACCTCTTTATCCATCTTTCTGGTCGTTTCCCTGCCGACTTTACTGTCCCCTATGATGGATCCCAAACCGGTGGGGAACTAGCCCAAGTCGTCGCCGAAAAGGTTGGCGTCAAACACGAATATCTCTCCCTCTATCGTAGCAGCGCCAGCTTAGTTAGTGTCAACGGCGATGGAGCAGCGCTCACCCATATGGACCGCGATCCGGCCTACCACGTGAATTCCAAAGCCAATGGTTCGCGAACGCTGGCTGATCAAGGAATTGCGGCCAATGACGATTTGAAGATACTGCTGCGTCCACTCCACGGTGACCACATCCACTATGCCATCTCTATCTTCTACAAGGGTAAGGCCCTGGATATGACCATGATTCACGATCGTCCCCTCCTGGCGGTCGGCAACAACATGACCGAAGAAGAGATGGACAGCGAAGATCGCTGCAGCCCCGGCATTCCGGGCTATCAACAAGCCGTGGCCGTCGTTCCTGACGACGAGCAGCCCTATTATGTGGGACCGCGGGTCTGGGAAGGCAACCACATCGACAACGTCTATCCCCATTTTGGTATTCACATGGGGCACAGCAACTGGTTTGGCATGGGGCTTATGCACATCCATCCAGCCACCGGCTGGCAGTGGTTTGAAGAGACCGAGGGCTTGGGGGCCAATTTGGATGCGCTTTTCGATCAGGTGGGCATCTGGATCTGGGAAGATAATTCACGGCGTTATCCTTTCCATACACCGCTTCACAAAACAGTTCCTGGCGAAGTAGTCATGGACTTTCCCGCTGGGTTAGAGACGCTGGACGGGACCAAACTCGTCTCTAACTACCCACTTGACACTGATGGCCAATGGAGCCACTGTGAATACCCGACCAACCGTATCCTGATCAGCAATGATGATGAATACATGTGGCGGCTCTACTACTGGCCCTTCTCCCGCGCTCTGGAAACCTATAGCGTCTTAGAAGAGAACATTGGGCGTGTTTGGCTACATGAAAATATGGGTATGATGAGCCTCAGCTATGAAGAGCGCAACTCCTCGACCGATGAACCACCGCGACCATTGCGCTACGCGGTTGAATACATGTGGTCCAACAACGGCTTCTTCCACCTCCACGATAGTGACGGAAAGATCCATGATGATGGCCGGGTTCCTCACGACCAGTCGGGGGTGTCAATGCTCGGCTTTGATGGTGGCCGTTACCCCATGCCCAATATGACCTGCGACTTCTGGGGTGGTTCAAAATTAGGTTTACACTTTTGATATATAGACAAAAATCTATATGAGACCGTTTTCTCTCTGAGAACCGGCGAAATCAGAGAATATAAACGTTCTTTCTGTTTCTAAAAGTGTAAACCTATCTATCCAGCTAAAATGAACCACCCCCGACTTCTGCGCGCAATATGTGGCGGAGAATCCAAAACAGGCTGAGGGGGTTGATTGTAGCCAATTGATGTGTCGGGGAGTGAACGAATAGTGTAAAGGAACGAACATGAGTCTTCAGAATTTCTGGAGGCTCTTTTTTGATCGTTATTGTCCAAACGAACTTTTCACAGATATACCGCAATAGCTCAGAAACTCAAAATCAATTTGACCGTTTTCAGTCGAATAGAATAGCCAAAATTATTTTAAGTTTATGGCAGTGCTCAGTTTAAGAAGGTCTTTCGTTGACGGAGCTTCTCATTCGATGTTTTCTGAATTCGCTGTCGTTTTGGCTGAGTGTTCACCTATTTTTGAACCATTCCCAATTGTCTCTTCGATTTCCAGTAGAACCAGGTAAAAAGAACGCATTGACGTTCTCTTGACGAAGGCTTGACACCCTCATGATACCATCTCTCTAGCATTAGGCCATTCCAGAAAAATGATTCCCTATGAAGACAAACGTCATAGCCTGGAATGGCTTTGGCTTTTTTTATCGAATTGGACATTTTATTTTCTGGAAAAGCCTTATCTGAACGTCCAAATGGGTGGCATATCACCCCAAGTGAGATGGAGGAAACAAATGAAAAACTGAATCTTCTTCTATTGCCCTTAAGTGTACTTGCAATCACTTGGTTCGTTGCTTGTGGCGCGGAACCTTTGAATGCACCGACCCCATTGGCTGTGTGGCAATCGCACCTGACGAACCGATCAAAATCGGTGTGTTGCAGGTGCTGAGCGGAGATGTGGGAACGTATGGACGAGAGCTTCTCCAGTCTATCGAAATTGCCGTTGATGACCAAGAGAGCGAACTCTTGGGGCATCGGGTTGAGCTACAGGTCGAGGACTCTGGCTGCTCCAGCGAAGGGGGGACAACGGCGGCACTGAAGATCGTTGCTGATCCACAGATCGTGGGCGTCATTGGGACCTCTTGCTCTGGGGCAGCCGCCACTGCGATGAAGGTTCTGTCCGAGCCTGGGCTGGTGATGATATCGAGTTCGAACACCGCGCCCTCTCTGACCGCCGTTGAAGGCGACAAGGGTGCTGACTGGCAGGCGGGCTATTTTCGAACCGCACAAAACGATGCTGCTTTGGGGCGAGCGGCCGCGACATTTGCCTTCCAAGAACTTGGTATGACCAAGGCCGCGACAATCGATGATGGTGATACCTACACCCAAGGGCTTGCAAAAGCCTTTAGTACGGTGTTCACCGAATTGGGGGGTGAGATCGTACTAGACACGGCCGTTAATAAGGGGGATGAGGATATGGAACCAATCTTAACGGCCGTGGCGCTATCGGGTGCCGACCTCGTGTTCTTGCCCATCTTTCCACCTGAAGGCAATGCCATCATTGAGCAGGCACAGGCCCTAGAGGCGTTTGAACGAATTACGCTCATATCGGCGAACAGCATGTTCCAGGACGAGGTCATTGCAGATGTGGGGGCTGCCGGTGTAGGAATACATTTCGTGGTGCCCCATCTGCCGGCGGGAGAGGTGTTCGATACCTTCATCGCCAAGTATGAAACAAAATATGGGGCAGTGGGTACGCCCAACTTTTATGCGCATTCCTACGACGCGGCGAACGTCCTCTTTGCCGCCATCGAGGCCGCCGCCGTGCAGGAGGATGATGGAACCTTGCATATTGGTCGCCAGGCGCTGCGGGATGCCATGTCTGCCACGGCTGGATATGACGGGCTCGCTGGTCGTTTGACTTGTGATGCATTTGGTGACTGCGGGCCGCTTCGGTTCGAAGTGGTGCGCCTGGATGATCCGACGGCCAGTATCGAGGGGTTGGTAGACAATGTGGTGTATACCTATGCGCCGGAACAATAATCAGTGCCGCCTGACTTGTGGGGAGTGTGTCCCAAAGTGTGTAAATGCAGCGGTTCTCTGACTGAGCAGCCTTCATTTACGCACTTTGTGGTACACACTCGATTTGTGGGAAGAAAAGACACCATGCCTAAACTGAATCCTTTGCCTCGACGCTGGCGTGAACTGAGTATAACAACCAAATTTGCTTTGTCTTCCGGCACGCTATTGGCGCTGATCGTGCTTGTCGCGCTGACTGGCTATATCGCCTCGACCGTGGTGCGCCGCCAGACGGAGGCTGCCATCGTAACGAGTATGGAAGTCCAACGCCTGGTGTTAAAGATGGATGCCGGTCTCCAGAGTGCCCGTCTCTTCGAAAGAGACTTCTTCCTGCGCTGGCCGACTGTTGGCTTCGTGGAAGCACAAGCGACTTACGCTCAGGGAAACGATCAGCAAATTGCTGAGGTAGTTGCGCTCAGTGCCAGGTTGAAAGAAATCATCTCAGCTTCGGATGTAAGTGAAGCGCTACGCGAAAGTGACGTTAACCTGAATTTCTATCTTTCCGCAGCGGATCGCTATGCCGCCACGTTCGATGAAGCTGTCGAGCTTGTCGCCGGGTTGGCTGCCCCAGACACGGGTGCCCAAGTTCGGTTGGTGCAACATGCTCTGTTGCTTCATGATGCATTGGTGCTGGCTGATGACCCGGCGCTGATCGTTTTATACCGCGAAATGCAAACCTCTGAGAAAGATTATCTGGTCACTCGCCAGCGTCCCAATATGCAGTCGGCCTTCAATGTGGCGCTGATGTTGCGCAAGGCCATGAACGAGTCGCCAAGCTTTGACTCGGATCAGCGTGCGCAAGCTCTATCTCACCTCGACGATTATTTAGCCGTGGCGGATGAAATACTCACGCTGGATGTCGAGATCCGCAGCAAATTTAACGAGTTTGACTTGCAGGCACAGGCCGTCGATCCCATTTCTGCGGAGTTAATCGCCCTGGCGAATGACGAAGTTCAGCGGGCGCGCAATCGTATTGACCAAACCAGCCAGCTCGCAACGCTCTTGCTCGTTGTGGCGGTAGTGGCCGCAGTGATACTGGCGGGCTTCATCGCTTGGGTACAAAACGATAGCGTCACGCGCAATATTGTCAAGTTGACCAAGGTCGCTCATGAAATGCAGGCTGGCGACCTAGATGCACGCGTCCAAATTGATAGTGCAGACGAACTCGGTCAGCTCGGAAATACCTTTAACACGTTGGCAGAGCAACTCCATGCATTGATCGACAACCTGGAAGAGAAAGTGGCCGAGCGAACGGCCGAATTGGCGTCTGCCAACAAAGAGATCAGGGCCCTGAACGAGAAACTCAAAGAAGAAAATCTGCGCCTGGGTGCTGAGCTAGAAGTCACGCGCCAACTGCAACGGATGATCCTTCCCAATCCCGAGGAATTGGCTGCGATCGCTGGGCTGGACATTGCGGGCTACATGGAACCGGCCGATGAGGTGGGTGGCGACTACTACGACGTACTCCATTCTCATGGAGCCGTCAAGATCGGCATCGGCGACGTGACCGACCACGGGCTGGAGAGCGGCGTCGTCATGCTCATGACCCAGACGGCAGTGCGCACCCTGCTCAACAACGGCGAGACCGACCCGTGCGCTTTTGGATACACTCAACCGCACCGTCTATGGCAACGTGCAGCGCATGAATACCGACCGCAATCTGACGCTGTCTCTGCTCGACTATACCAACAATGGTGCAGTGGGTGGTCAGATACGGCTCAGTGGCCAGCATGAAGAGATGATCGTGGTGCGCCAAGATAGCCGTATCGAGGTGGTCGATACGAGTGATCTGGGCTTCCCCATCGGTCTGGATGACGACATTGCCGATTTTGTCGACCAAACTACCGTCAATTTAGAGCCGGGTGACGGCGTGGTGCTTTTCACCGACGGCATCACCGAAGCGGAGAATCTGGCGAATGAGCAGTATGGTATGGACCGGCTCTGCCAGGTGATTGGCGAACAATGGTCCGGGTCCGCCGAAACGATCAAGGAGGTCATCATCGCTGACGTGCAGCGGCACATTGGTGAGCAGGAAGTTTTTGACGACATAACATTGGTCGTAGCGAAACAGAAATAATGCCAATTCCAGAGACAGCGGCTGATCGAACCTGTATAGACGATACGTCAAGAGAAGAAGGTATGTTACTCACCATCGAAAAAGTAGCCATTTTGAAGCCAGTTGACATCTTTGCCGACACGCCGGACTACGTGCTTGCTTCGGTGGCTGCGATTGTGGAGGAGGTCGATCTTGTGTAATTTAGCAAAATTAGTCACCAAAAAAGCATTTATCTGTGATATGGATGGCGTTATTTATGAGGGCAATACGTTGCTGCCCGGCGTGCTGCAGTTTGTTGAGTGGCTCAAGCAAAACAAAAAATTTCTCTTTCTGACTAATAATAGCACACACACGCCTAGAGAACTATGTGAGAAACTGTTACGGCTGGGTGTCGATGTAACTGAAGAACATATTTACACTGCCTCGCTGGCCACCGCCGAATTCTTGTCCCGCCAGACACCCAACGGCACTGTTTTTGTGATCGGGGATTCGGGACTTACTAACGCCTTATATGATGCTGGTTTCTCTATGAACGAGAGCAATCCCGATTATGTTGTGGTGGGACGAACCCAACACTACTGCTATCAGATCCTCGAAAAGGCAGTGCAGCTTGTCAACAACGGTGCCCACTTGATTGGCGCCAATCCCGATGCATACTTTCCCACTGAGAACGGTTTTGCACCAAGCACTGGGGCGTTGGTGGCACCCATCGAGATTGCAACCGGAAAAAAAGCCTACTTTGTGGGGAAACCCAACCCTTTGATGATGCGCCTGGCTTTGGATAAAATCGGCTGCCATTCGAGCGATGCCGTCATGATCGGTGATCGCATGGATACCGACATTTTGTCTGGCATTGAGTCGCAACTGACAACTGTTCTAGTTCTTAGCGGGGCAATGACACGTGATGACATGAAGCGCTTTGGCTTTCGACCCGATTATGTACTCGATGGCGTGCGCAATATTGCATTGGCTGTGCAGGCAGAGCAACTGGATCACCGAAAAGTTTCGGTTGGTGATGGCAAGTCCCTGACGATCTTTCAGAAAGCCATGTTCCTGAAAACGACTGATTTTTTTGCATCGACACCGGAAGGGATTCTAGCAAAAATCGCACCGGTCCTGGAGGAAATAGAGCTTGAGGCAGGCACAACGATCCTTGAGCATGGTAAACCCAATCCCGCTCTCTACATGATTGTGGACGGGGAAGTTCGTATTTATCGCGGAAAACAAGAAATAGCCAAACGGAGCAATAGCGAAACCTTTGGTGAGATGGGTATGTTAGAGGAGAACTCTGTGGCCTCGGCTACTGTAACCACAGTTAAGCCTACACGTCTGATTCGACTCAAACGGAAAATCTTTTTTCGGCTACTGAATGAAAACCCTGATGTGGCGCAAAATACGATGCTTGTACTGCTGCAGCGTTTACGCAATACGGATGCCATGTTAGAACAATTGTCGACGACGGTCGTCGTAAAATAAGTTAGGAGAAGACAGGCATGGAATCAGCAACCCGAACCCGCCTGATTGTCACACTACTGACGGGGCAGACCTACCTACTGGGCTTTTCTATCGTTGGAGCACTGCAAGTGGCAAGCAGCGTCCTCTTTTTGGCAACCTATGGTGCTGACGCGATGCCCTATGTCTTTATCATCACTGCTATTTTTGCATCTGCCTTCTCCTATGGCTTTGCGAATTTGCAACGACGCTGGCCCCTGGCCCGTCTGGTGATGACAACGGTTGCCGTCTTAGCGCTATTCTTTGGAATGCTCTGGATCGTTACCCTGTTGCCCAATACCCAATGGCTCTATCCGCTTCTCGTTGCGGTCTACGCAATGATGATTCCCTTGACTCATATTCTGGTTGGCGGACAAGCGGGACGTTTATTGAATGTGCGCGAGATCAAACGTCTCTATCCTCGCATTACCAGTGGCTTAATCGCAGGTAGCACGACCGCCGCGTTTTGCGCACCGCTTTTGCGGCGGGTGATTGCGCGTGTGGAAACGTTACTGCTGGTCGTAGCGCTGGGCGCTCTTCTGGCCCTTGTCTTGATGCTCATCACGGTTGTCCAATTTCGCGATGCACTTTCAAAGCCAACGACCACAACAACAGAGCGTACGCAAAAATCCATCGGCCACCTCTTGCAGAATCGTTATATCGCCCTGATCTTTACATATCAAATGTTGTCCGCTATCGTCTCGCAGCTCGTTGTCTATCTCTTTTTTATTCAAGCGGGCGCACGCTACACAACGCCAGAAGCGCTAACGAATCTCATCGGTGGATTCCAAGGCGTACGCAATATCATTAGTTTCTTGTTTGTGACCCTGGCCGCGGGTGCACTCCTCAATCGTTTCGGTCTAAAATTGGGGCTAATCGTCAATCCGGTGATGGTCGTACTGATGGCTCTGATCCTGAGTATCGTCGGCGGAGTGTACGCACCGGGCGCATTGATTCTGCTGGCGCTGGTCATGGTCACCTTCCAGGTCGATATCTCGATGATGCATGGCATGACCACCACCTCCATGAAAGCAACCTATCAATCGTTGCCGCCAGAGGATCGCGCTGCTGCCCAGATCGCAGTCGAAGGGATGGGGGTTCCTGTTGCGTTGGGCATCACAGGTGGATTGCTACTTGCGTTTCGGGTGATTCCTGGATTCTCTTTTTCTCATATCGCACTCTTCACGTTCGTTGTTGCTGGTGTTTGGATCGTGGTAGCTGCTTTGGTCTATAAGGAGTATGCAGGTGCCTTACGCCGGGCGATTAGCCGCCGAGTTCTCCATGATGCCGAACTCACGCTAGACGACAATTCGAGCCTAAGAGTGGTCGAGGAACTACTGAATCGTCCAAAATTGAGTGATGTACAGTTGGCATTGGATCTGCTGGAACAGGCTGAACATGTGGCACTTGGTCCCAGCCTTGTCAACCTGTTGGATCACGACAATTCGGCAGTTCGCGTGGAAGCATTGAAGCGTATTGCCCGACTCCAAATTTTCCAAGCATTGCCTGCCGTTGAAAAGCGCTTACAAACTGAAGGAGATCCAGTTGCCAAAGGTGCTGCCGTGCTAGCATTCTGCGCCCTCAGCGAAGTAGACGCTTTGGAGCGCGTGACACCCTATCTGGACATGCCGGAGGTCGATGTTCAGTTGGGTGCAATGGTGGGTTTGCTACATTACGGCGGTCTATCCGGGATTATTACCGCTGGCGTACAGCTGCAGGCTCTGGTAGAGGATCGGGATCCAGAACGGCGCAGCTTTGCGGCACGCGTTATCGGTGACGTTGGTCTGAATAGCTTCTACCAACCACTCGTCCCCCTGCTTACCGACAGCGATCTGCACGTAAGGCGATCAGCGCTAGTTGCGGCCAGTCGGGTTACACATCTACGGTTAATCCCCTTGCTGATCGACAATCTAGCCAACCCGAAGGCTCGTTCGGCGGCCATGGCGGCCCTAACAGCCGGCCGCGAATTGGTCTTGCCCACTGTTAGCAAGGCGTTGGCAGACGAGACGATATACGATGTAGACACGATTCGTCGTCTCGTGCGCGTGATCGGTCAGGTGAAGGGTGCCCAGGCAATTCGCTTGTTGATACGTCATCTAGATCACTCGAACCATGAATTGCAACAACAAGTGTTGCAAGCGCTTCACCTTTGTGGTTATCGCGCAACGAACGAAGCTCAGGAACAAATTGCCCAAGCGCTTCAACACGCAAGTCGGGAAGGATTGCGTTTTCTTTTGGTTCAACAGGAAATCGAGGAATATTTAACGAAATATAAGGATGAAGGAGGTGCTTGCGATAAATCTCTGGAGCTACTACAGTCGTCTTTGGCACAAGAAGTTAGTCGGATACAACAGCGTGTCTATTTGCTTCTTTCATTTCTCTATGACGCAAGAGCCATCCTACGCGCCGCGGAATGGCTCTCACACCCCGACAGTGGGGAACGAGCCTTGGCGCTGGAGACCTTGGACGTCACCTTGACAAGCGAGCAAAAAAAGCTCGTTCTCCCTCTGATAGACGAAAGTCTGACGCAGGCACAACGGATCGATGGGTTGAACAAATATTATTCGCTGCCTACATTGGACTGTGAAGCACGCTTAACCGAAATCATCGCCGACACAGATACATGGTCTCATGATTGGCTGCGCACTTGTGCCATTTATGTCGCCGGGAAACTGGAATTGCATGAATTGACCGAGGTTATTGAAGGCGTCGTGGCTTGTGATCAAGAGTTGGTGCGCGAAACCGCAGTTTGGGCACTAACATCCTTGAATGGGCGTGTTGACTAGTGCTTTAGGAACGAGGATTTTATTGATGTCCAAACTTGAGTTGGTTCAAATGAGCCAACAAGATAGGTTTAGAAATCCTCTGAATACAACAACCAATGCAGACAGGAACGAATGATTTGCCGCCTAACCTGTCTCCACTGATAAACCACTGATTTTGTGTACGAGGCCTCTCATTCGCTGTTTTCTGAATTCGTTGTCGTTTGTCTGTAACCGTAAATTTAATTTTGAACCATCCCAACCTTTACGGGAAATTTTCTGGAGAAGTTCCTGCGTTTATTTAATCCTTATTCCTTAGCTCGACTTTGTACAATTTGGGCACATTAAAAAGTTAATAAAGAAGGAACAAAAGGGAAGCTGATGTAAGATAGGAGTGAGAAAACAACTATCAAAGAGAGGAGAGCCCAATGTTCCTTCCAGCAGAAATAATCCCGTTGTTCGAGAGCTTTCGCCCAGTCTTCACAGAACCGACGTACCAAAAGGCACTGGTCTTGGTGATAGGGACGGTGTTAACGAAGGGAAGACGAACGGTGACAGCGGCGTTGAGAGTGATGGGATTGGAGCAAGAGGAGACTGGTCCAAGTATCACCATGTGCTGAATCGAGCGAAGTGGGATGGATTGATGTTGAGCTATATCTTACTGCACTTGATTGTGGATACGTTTGTGGTCATGGGAGCGCCAGTCGAGATAACGGTAGACGAGACGCTAGAAAGGCGCTGGGGTCCCAAGATCAGCAAACGAGGACACTGGCGAGATAGCCTGGCGTCAGGCCGGAAGATGAGCGTAAGCACGAGCGGATTGCGGTGGCTGGTCTTCTGTGTGGTGGTCAAGTTGCCGTGGAGTGACCTCTACTGGTCAATGCCCTTTCTGAGCGTCTTACTCACAACACCGAAAGTCAGCGAAACGCTCAACCAGCGCCACCGAACAGTGGCGAAACGAACCATGCAGGTGGTGGCCTGGCTGCGTCGAGCTTTGCCAGGCCGAGAAATCAAGCTCATCGGCGATGGGGCTTACAGTGTGATCGAGTTGGGCTTGCGCTGTCAATCCCAAGGAGTCACCTTGATTGCGCCTCTGCGCCTGGATGCGCGTCTCTTTGACTATCCACCCTCCCGTTTGAAACCTGACGGCACAAAACGACCTGGTCGTCCTCCTGTCGTTGGGCAGCGACTGCCCAAGCTGGAAGATGTTGCCCTCTTCAAAACCACCTGTTGGCACCGCTGCCGCATTGACTGGTATGGGGGAGACTCTGAAGTCGTCGACTGGGCCACTGGTATTGCCTTTTGGTACTCTACCGGCACAACTCCGCTCCTTCTGCGCTGGGTTTTAGTCCGCGATCCCAAAGGCCAAGCTGAGACCGTCGCTTACTTCTCCACCGATATTCATCAGGCTGCCCCACATCATCGCTGATTTCGTCAAACGTTGGTCCATTGAAGTCTCTTTCGAGGAAGCCAGAGCTCACCTCGGTGTCGAAACTCAGCGCCAGTGGAGTGACTTGGCCATTGAGGACTACTCCTGCTCTCTTTGGTCTTTTCAGCCTTGTCATCTTGATGGCTCATGCCTTCTCTCCTGATGGCTCTATCCCTTTGCCTCAAGCTGCTTGGTGTCACAAGACTCACGCCTCCTTCCATGACCTCCTCTCTCTGGTTCGCCGCCGCTTATGGTGCCATTTCCTTTTCCAGACATCTCACTTTTCACCTGATCTTCGTTTATTCTCTCCCTCTCAGGTGAACACCTTACTTTCTGCTGTCTGTTATTAACTTTTTATGGTGCTTAAAACTTACAAAGTCTAGCTTAGTGCGTGTTTTAAAAGTCATTCTGAGGAGGTTTTGGGACGAAGAATCCCACGTTCCAAGTGCAAAAAGAAGATTCTTCGCTCCGTTCCTCCACTCAGAATGACACGCTTTGGTACTTTTAAAACACGCTCTTAAGGCCTAACCTCGACGAGCCAGAACCAAAAAATCTCTCGCCAAGACGCAAAGGGTTGGCACGGGTCTTGGGAATTTCTGCGAGCTGCAAGCCATTGGGCCGATTCCAAAGCGAATAAGCTCTTCGCGTCTTGGCGGCTTTGCGTGAGATTTTCTTGCCCACTGGGCAAAAATTTGTTTGATAAGTTACCAACCAACTTGCTTTCTCTTGCAGAGATCTGCCTACTTATTTCCACCCAACTCCACTATGTTAAAAGATCCCTAATTCATCCTTGGCATCTTCGGACATCATATCTGGATTCCAGAATGGCGTCCAAACTAAGTGGACATTGATCTCTTCGAGATCAGGAAAGGCAGTATGTGCCTCGCGTTGGACATTGCTGATGATTTCCGGTCCAGCGGGGCAGCCGGGGCTGGTCAACGTCATGGTAATTTCGGCGGTTCTTTCCTCGGTAACATCAATATCATAAACTAACCCAATATCGACGATGTTCAACATCAGTTCGGGATCGTGGACTCGTTCTTGTATGACACTTCGGACTTCGTCCGGGGTAGGTAAGCTCATTACGCTCTCTCCTGGATCGTAAATCTCAAATCGTAAATCCTAAATTGGCGATTCAATTAGCACATCATCACCCTCAATCTGCACTTCATACGTATTTGTTGCTTCGAAAGCTGGAAAACTCAATGCCTCGCCTGTACGAATGTCAAAGCGGGCACCGTGGCGTGGACACATAACTTCACAACCGTTCACGACATCACCCTCGACAAGGGGACCACCATCGTGTGTACACATGTCTTCAATGGCATAGATTGTTCCTTCTAGATTGAAGAGCGCCACACGGATGAAGTCGACTTCGACTAGTTTGCTTCCCCCAAGGGGTATCTCGTCTTTTGTTGCAACTTTAATGAATTCGGACATTTATTTTTCTCTGGTTATTCGGGCCATTCTTCCAAGCCCCAAACGCCGGCCTTTAGTGCTTTTAAGGGCAACAGCGCACACTTCAAACGGACAGGACCGATTTCGATCCCCAGCATGTCCAGAATGTACTCTTTGTCCCATTCTTTTAGCTCATCGAGTGAAAGTCCGACGATGTCTTCCATAATCATGCTCGCGGTTGCTTGGCTGATGGCGCAGCCACGTCCATCAAAAGCAGCGTCGATCACTTTGTCATCTTCGACCTTTAGCTCGATTGTAATCTCGTCACCACAGAATGGATTGTGATCATGATATTGAACGTCTGGTGTCTCCAAATGCCCTTTCCGGCGCGGGTGTTTATAGTGATCGATAATGGCTTCGCGGTATAAATCGTCCATATGTCTTAAAGCTCATCAGACAGAATTGTACAAATCACTGCTTGCCTCTGATGAATACAGAGAGTTGCACAATCTTCTTAGATGAGCAACTCCCTAAAAACTAAAAATTTCTGTCGCTTTCTCTACGCTTGTCGCCAACTGGTCAATCTCCTCCACTGTGTTATATAGATAAAAGCTGGCACGGGCACTCGCGACAATATCATACTTATCGTGAATCGGCTGTGCACAATGATGACCGGCGCGAATGGCAATCCCATCATTGTCTAAAACAGCCGACAAATCATGCGGGTGGACACCCTCCACAGTGAATGAGATCAAACCACCTCGCGACTCAGCTTCTGGTCCTAGGATCCGCACGCCTTCTACCTGGCTGAGCTTTTCATAGGCATAGTGCGTCAAGGCTTGCTCATGTTGATGGATCCACCCCATGCCAACTTGGTTCAGATAATCAACCGCCGCACCCAATCCGATGGCTTCTGCGATCGCGGGTGTGCCAGCTTCGAACTTGTAGGGCAAATCGTTCCAGGTGCTACCACCCATCGTGACTGTGCGAATCATGTCACCACCACCTTGATAGGGTGGCATGGCATCCAACAGGTCACGCTTTCCGTAGAGAACGCCAATTCCCGTGGGACCACACATCTTATGACCACTAAAAGCCAGAAAATCAACATCCAGAGCTTGAACATCAACCGGCATGTGAGGCACGCTTTGAGCGGCATCGATCAAAACTTTGGCTCCGACTGCACGTGCAGCAGCAACCAATGTCTGCACAGGATTAATCGTCCCCAACACGTTGCTCGCGTGGACAAAACAAACAAGCTTTGTCTGCTCATTTATCAACGTGTCTAAGTTATCTAATTCCAACAAACCATTCGTGTTGACAGGGATGTATCGTAGAGTGAATCCTATCTGGTCTCGTAAAATTTGCCACGGCACAATATTTGCATGATGTTCCATCTCGGTAATGAGTACCTCATCATCCGGCCCGAGATTGGTCCGACCCCATGTTTGCGCAACCAAGTTGATGCTTTCAGTCGTACCGCGGGTGAAGATCACTTGCTTGTCGCTCGGTGCGTTGATGAAACGAGCAATGCGCAGGCGGGCTGTCTCGTATTGTGCCGTTGCTTCTTCGCTCAGCGTGTGGACGCCCCGGTGGACATTGGAGTTTGTGCGGCGGTAATATTCATCTAACGCCTGTATCACAGACTCTGGCTTCTGACTACTGGCTGCGTTGTCCAAATAGACAAGACGTTTGCCGTTGACTTCTCGTTGCAGAATTGGGAAGTCCTGACGGATCTTTTCGGTCTGTTCAATTGTTTTTTCTAAAATCATTTTTACTTCTCAATCGGTACACCGACTGTGTTTCCCCACTCAGTCCATGAGCCATCGTAGTTGCGTACATTGTCGTAACCGAGCAAATAGGTCAACACAAACCAGGTGTGGCTGCTGCGTTCACCAATGCGACAATATGCAATGACATCGTCACTTGAGCGAAGACCTTGCTCCTGTTCGTAAATCGCGCGCAGTTCGTCGGCACTCTTAAATGTACCGTCCTCATTGGCCGCTCGCGCCCATGGGACGCTCTTTGCGCCAGGAATGTGACCACCACGCACGGCTCCCTCTTGTGGATAGTCCGGCATATGGAGAAGCTCGCCGCTATACTCGCCAGGGCTGCGCACATCGACAAGTGGCTTGCTTGCATTAATATGATCACGAACGTCAGGCTGGAAGGCCCGGATGGGTGCATCATTGCGATCTTGAGCAGCATAGTTCGACGCTGGATAGGAAGGAATGTCGCGAGTCATCTCCCGACCCTCTGCGATCCATTTGGCACGTCCACCATCCATCACCTTGGCATTGGTGTGACCAAAGAGTTGAAACACCCAGAATGCATAGCAGGCCCACCAGTTGTTCTTATCACCATAAAAAACAACGGTTGTATCGTTGCTGATGCCATTCTTCTGCATTAATGCCTCGAATCCGGCCTTATCGACATAGTCGCGTATCAGGGCATCGTTTAAGTCTGCGTGCCAATCAATCTTCACGGCACTGGGGATATGCTCCACATCGTAAAGTAGAATATCTTCATCACTCTCGACAATACGAATATTGGAGTCGTTTAGATGCTCAGCCACCCACTCGGTGCTGACGAGGGCATCTGGCTTGGCATAACCTTTTGATTCAATAGACATTTTCTATGTTTCCTTTTTTGGGTTCATTTACCTATTATCCACCAATTTTCCGCTCGATCACTCGCTCTAGTTTACGCGCCACGCTTTCAACTGGTACGCGGTCGATTACAGCTTGGAAAAAGCCTTGCACGATCATACGTTCCGCTTGGGCTCGGGTTAGCCCGCGCGCCATCAGATAAAAGACATATTCGTCTTCTACTTGGGCTGCTGTTGCAGCATGGGTACAACGTACATCATCCGCCTCGATCTCCAGCCCAGGAATGCTGTCGGCGCGCGCCGTCTTATCCAAGATCAGGTTACCATTTCGCTGGAAAGAGTCGGTCTTTTGTGCATTAGGGGCTACCTGTATGATGCCCTTGTAGACGCTACGGGCCCGATCTTTCAGTGCACCGTTGAAGAGCAAATCGCTAAAACAGTTTGGCACACGATGGATCTGCAAGGTTTCATGGTCAATGTGTTGGCGACCAATTGGGAAATAGATGCCAAGAAGCTCACCATGACCACCTTGTCCCTGCATATCCAGATCTAAGAACGCTTTGGTGAGACGGCTACCCCAGCTCACCTGGATCCAGCGCAGATCCGTGTCACGCCCCATGGATGCCCGTCCGGTCATGAAGTTCCAAGTGCTGTGGTCAAAATCTTGCAGATTCATATACCGCACAATGCTATTGTCCTGTTGGACAATCTCGACCACACTGCTTTGTACGCTTTTAACGCCGCCCAAGAGATCATCAACAACTGTCACTTCGGCACCTTCTTCGACAACTAGCAATGTATGATGATAGCCTCCTACACCTTCACCTTGTTCTAAGATGATCTGAAGCGGTAGATCAACCTTCGTATTGGCTGGCACATAGATAAAGGCTCCGGTATCCCATAAAGCTGCGTGGAGAGCTGTAAATTTATTATCGCCAGGCTTGACGACCTCTCTCATAAAGTATTGCTGCACGAACTCGGGATGTTGCCGCACGGCTGTTTGAAGATCTGTAAAGATAACTCCTTTGCTAGCCAGATCTTCACTTTCATCACGATAGAGAAGCCCACCATCTCGAAAAATGAGACTGGCCGCGCTCTCCATCTCATCCAGTTCTTCTTGTAAGAGTTCACTCAAGTTATCGCGTTCAACCGAACCGCTGGGTGTTGCAAAGGGCTGAAAATTTTCTAACTTAAAGCCGGTCAGGCGCGTTCGTCTCCATGATTCGTCAGTCGGTTTGGGCCAATCCATCTCTTCAAATAACGCCCAAGCCGCCAGACGACGCTCCAGCATCCAATTCGGCTCATTTTTTGCTACCGATGATGCCCGCACGGTTTCTTCACTAAAACCAACAGTCGCATCTAGAATTGTATTTGGTTCTTTAACAAGTACGCTCACGTTTTTATCCAATGCTTCCTTCCATCTGCAGCTGAATCAATCGGTTCATCTCCACGGCATATTCCATCGGCAGTTCTTTTACGAGTGGTTCAATAAAACCACCCACAATCATAGCCGAGGCTTCTTCTTCGCTGATGCCGCGGCTCATGAGATAGAAAAGCTGTTCTTCCCCGATCTTACTGACAGATGCTTCGTGACCAACGCTGACATTGTCTTCTTCAATTTCAATATAAGGATAGGTATCGGACCGACTCTCTTGATCCAACAAGAGTGCATCACAGACCACACTGCTACGACTGTTGTAAGCGCCCTTTGCGACTTTGAGCAGACCACGGTAGCTGGAACGTCCACCATTTTTACTGATTGACTTCGAGATGATTTTGGAGCTTGTATCCGGCGCGCCGTGCACAACCTTGCCACCAGCATCCTGATGTTGGCCACTACCAGCAAACGCAATCGAAAGAATCTCGCCGTGCGCCTTGGGTCCCATCATGTAGACAGCGGGATATTTCATTGTCACTTTGCTGCCCAAGTTGCCGTCAATCCACTCCATAGTGGCTCCTTCTTCGGCAATCGAGCGCTTGGTCACCAGGTTGTAAACGTCTGTGCTCCAATTCTGAATCGTTGTATAACGACAGCGAGCGTTCTTCTTAACAATGATTTCAACCACGGCACTGTGCAAACTGTTACTGGAGTAGACAGGTGCCGTACAACCTTCAACATAATGCACGTTGGCACCCCCTTCTACAATGATCAGGGTTCGCTCAAACTGCCCCATGTTTTCTTGATTGATGCGGAAGTATGCCTGAAGCGGGATATCGAGCTTGACGCCTGCCGGGACATAGACAAAACTACCTCCACTCCAGACGGCGCTATTCAAAGCTGCGAATTTATTGTCTGCGGCAGGGATGACTGTGGCAAAGTATTCGCGTACAATGTCTTCGTGTTCCCGTAGACCGGTATCCATATCCAGAAAGACGACGCCCAATTTCTCCCATTCTTCTCGGAGGCTGTGATAGACTACTTCTGAATCATATTGAGCACCGACTCCAGCCAAGAACTTTCGCTCTGCTTCTGGAATCCCTAGGCGGTCAAATGTGTTCTTGATATCTTCCGGCACGTCGTCCCATGAACGCTCGGCACCAGCGGAAGGCTTCAGGTAATAATAAATGTCTTCAAAGTCAATGCCGCTGAGATCTGCGCCCCACTCTGGCATTGTCTTAGCAAAAAAAATGTCTAGCGCTTCATGCCGGAATTGACGCATCCAGTCTGGTTCATTCTTATGATCTGAAATTTGATCGACTACTTCATGATTCAACCCTTTTTCTGCCTTAAAGACAGCTTCAACGTCATCGTGAAAGCCATATTGATATTCTTCTTTTACGCCTTCTAATTGTTGTAAATCTTGTTCGAGAGCCATATTGATCTCCTAATCAATTCTTATCGGTCTAATGCTGTAAGGCAATTCCGAAAAAACTCTGGTTACCCAGCGTGGTGCGTATTGCGTGTTACGTGATACTTGTTGAGAAAATTGGTTGTACTGCAGGTATCTGATTGTTAATTCGGATCGATCGTTTTTTGGAATTGCCCATTCACTTGGACTTTCTTACGCTGTTACTGCCTCGCCAAACTCTTGTTCGACCCAGCCGTAGCCTTTTTCTTCTAGCATCTCAGCGATTTCGATGCCGCCTGTTTGGACGATGCGGCCCTCATGGAAAATACTTACATAGTCGGGTTTGACATAATTCAAAATGCGCTTGTAGTGGGTGATCAACAGAAAACCGCGCTCCTCGGTCGCCAACTTATTGATCCCATCAGAAACAACGCGCAGAGCATCGATGTCTAAACCCGAGTCAGATTCATCCAAAATACCAAATTTTGGTTCAAGCATTGCCATCTGCAAGACTTCTGTACGCTTCTTTTCGCCACCAGAAAAACCATCATTTAAATAACGGCGAGCAAAGCTCGATTCGACATTGTATTCCTTCATTTTGGCCGTCAACTCGCGCCGAAATTGGCGCATAGGCATCAGATTGCTCCCAATGACACCACTTCGACCACTCTCTAATTTTTCATCCGTAAAGCCACGTACGTTTGAAACTGCTGTACGCAGAAAGTTTGCAACGCTAACACCTGGTATGGCAACAGGGGTATTGAA
>JAHBNG010000016.1 GCA_019217005.1 Chloroflexi bacterium TSY | reverse complement strand
AAGTCCGTTAAGCGAGAAAGAATTTAATTCAATTTTGGCATACCTTACAAAAAGACCTTTGATGAGACGCTATATGGACTTGAACTGGTCGATTACAACCAACTTCCTGAACGGTTCGAGCGATATAGCAGGGCTGATCAGGCTCGGATCGCCCGGAGAATGGTCACCGTATTGGAGACTGATCACCGAGGAATTGATTTGGAAAAGGGGCCATTTCCAATCCAAGAGATGTCAATTGAGGCAGCGTTCGAGCGATTTGAAGTACTACGTCAACAAAACTGAGCTCTGCATGAAAACATGATTTTGCTCTATCTGGAGGGTGTAGCAAAGAACATATTTTCCTTACAGCCGTCATACTGAGAATGCACCGACCATTAATAGTAGAAGTTGCATATAATAATCAGATAAATTCCGTCAGGTTCACATATTGAGATTCTAAGCGCCACGTTATAGTATGTGAGGGTTAATTTGTTATTATTTGAACTTATGATAATAAAAGAGGTTAAAAACGAATGAGTTATCAGCAGGAAAGACAGGCAGCAACGGAGGCTGTCACCAAAGCGGCGGGGCTCTGCACACAGGTTCGAACAGACATGGTTGATCTGAACGCGCTGGAAAAGGGTGACAAGAGTCCTGTGACGATCGCAGATTTTGGCGCACAGGCGTTGGTTTGCCAGCATTTGAAGGCGGCGTTTCCCAATGATGCAATTGTGGGCGAGGAAGATGCAAGTGATTTACGAATAGAAGCCAACGCTGAACAACTCGCGTCCGTAGCGGCATATGTTCAGAAGTATCATCCACAGGCAACGCCTGACGAAATTTGTGATTGGATTGATGCCGGAAATGCATTGGTGGCAGAACGTTTTTGGACACTCGATCCGATTGACGGTACAAAAGGCTTTCTGCGTAACGATCAGTATGCAATTGCACTGGCATTGATCGAGGATGGCGAAGTGAAGGTTGCAGCGCTGGCTTGCCCCGCATTGTCAACAAGCCTTGATGTTCTCGATGCCCCAACTGGATCGCTCTTTGTGGCCGTCCGTGGTGAAGGGACAAAGATGACATTATTATCAAGTGACACATTTGAGCCGATTCAGGTATCACAAGGTTCGAGTGCAAATGGGGCACGCTTCGTTGAAAGTGTGGAGGCAGGTCACGGCAATCATGCATTACAAGAGGCCATTGCCCGAGCTGCGGGAATTACACAGCCATCCTTGCGCATGGATAGTCAAGCCAAATATGGTGCAGTAGCACGAGGCGATGCGGCACTCTATTTGCGTTTGCCATCCCCCAAATACCCGAACTACGTAGAGAAAATTTGGGACCATGCAGCGGGTAGTTTGGTGGTGGAGGAAGCAGGTGGTCGAGTGACCGATATGCATGGCAAACCCCTAGATTTTGTTTCAGATTACAAAATGAATGACAATCAGGGCGTTGTGGTGAGTGCTGGTCCTTTTCATGAGGCAGTCATTGAGGCATTAGCGAACAACTAAAGCAGTTGTGAGTCCAACCTCTCGAGTGAAAATGCAGTGTTACGGAGCTTTTCGGACCAGCACAAGACACGTTTTGGATCGACTGAGATTAGTGCTCTAGAGCGTAAATGTCACAGCGGATGGCTGCAATAGCCATCCGCTGTGGTCATCGCAGCCTGGTTTCAAGCCTGGAAGAGAGTGTTCAAACCTCCCGCAAACAAGAATAGGGAAGGGGTTAAAAGAAGAGCTTAGCGAAGCCGAGTGCTCCCTGCTTCCAGGGAACGCGATGAGAAACGCCTGTCTGGCCCTCGAATTGGGAGAGATTGTCAATGTACCATTGATAGTTGCGGACAAGAGCGTCTTTATTTGAATAGCGAGGGGCAAAGCCGAGTTGACGCTCGGCTTTTTCGATGGAAACAAATGAGTCCTCGGTGACAGTTTCGTATACCCACTTGTAGAGGGGGGACAGGTTTAGCAGTTCGAGGAAACGTAACGTCCAAATCATGGGCGCAGCCGGCAGCGGAACAATCCGTTTGCCATGACTGGCATAGTCAAGCACGGCCTGATAATCCTCTTTCAAGGTCATAAACTCTTTGGCCCCGATGTTGAATGTATCGTTCACACTCTCAGGCTCCAGCGTGGCACTCAAGTAGATGGCATCGCAAAGATCGGCCACATCGAGGAGCTGATAGCGGTTGTTGCCACTCCCAAGCACGGGAAAGTTCTTGCCATCTTTGGCCCAGTCATAAAAGAGGGCAAACACACCCAGTCGCTCCGGACCGACAAACGACTTCGGACGAATGATCGGGATGCACATCCCCTTCTCACGATATTCCTGGCAGATTTCTTCAGCCATGACCTTGGCCTCACCATATGGCCCCACACCCACCAAGTTATCATCTTCATACAGGGGATGATGATCGGGTATTCCATAGACTGCTGTGGAGGAAATGTGAATCATTCGCTCCACTTTGTTCTCATAAGCAGCCTGAAGCACGTTCCGAATCCCATCGATATCCGTTGTGCGAATGTCTTCAGGCGAGTAGAGCGGCAATGCCGCGGCTGTGTGAATGACAATGTCGATATCTGTCATCGCTTTGCGGAGGGCATCCAGATCGCGAATGTCACCTCGAATTTCTCTGATTTGGTCCCGTTCTGGATAATCAAATTCTGCTAGATCAAATGTATGAACTCGATGTCCCTTTTTAAGCAGGTGACGCGTCGCATTTATCCCCAGGAAACCAGCTCCGCCAGTTATCAGATAGCTATTCGTTATTAACTCTTTACTCATATTTTTTAGGTTCAACAGGATTTCATGTGGTTGACAGCATCGAATGAATTCGACGCCTGTTAAACCAAACCTGCTTAAGCAGGTTTCCCGTGGCAGACGCCGGTTTCAACCGGTGGCCGTATTGTCAACCACATGAGATCCAAAAGAGCCATTTTTTATTATAATCTTTCTAACTCACTCCTAATTCTTTTTTCCAAAGGGCCAAAAGCTTGTGAGTGGACTCAAATGCAAGATCGATTGGCAAGGTTTCGCCCCGAAACCTTGCCGCTTCACTTACGTCGTCTGCAGGAATGAGTGGGCCAACAGGCTCACGAACCGGTTCGGCGCGGAACGTCAATACAATGCCTTGTTTTATCGGGGTCGTGCCTGCATTTTGGGGCGCAATTGGAAAAATTTCAATGAGAGAACCAACTCTGATAGCGAGCTGAACCTCTTCCATTAATTCTCTTTGGAGTGCTTCATCTGGCATCTCACCTGCATCCATATATCCACCAGGTAGTGCCCATTTGCCCTTTTCGGGATCGACGGCTCGTCGAATGAGTAGAATCTTCTTTTGATATGTCACCAATGCAGTTACTGCCACTTTTGGATCGCGAAAGTGAACAAAAGCACACTTGGGACAGGTTGGTCGAATTTGTCCAGATGTCAGTCGTTGTTCTAACTTGGTGGCGCAAAATGGACAAAAAATAAAGTCATATTTAGCCATATGAATAGATGTTTACATAATACTTTTATAAGGGCTCAATCGATCAATCCCCTACAAATATAAAGTAGTCAAAATTCACATAATGGCTGTCCGGTAAGTAATGCGTCAGGAGCGAACGCTCGCTACTCAGGCTACAATCGGATAGTCAACGATGCACGTCACTTAACCCACAGCCACGATCAAAATTTAGATAGAATATTTCTTTCTACGCAACTCTATTATACCTCGTGTTTGATATAGTTGCCCATTTATACAGGATATGTACAGAACGGCACAACAATTCATTTCTATATGAGTAAAATGTACGATTGTACTGCTGCGGTAGAGATAATCAAAAAAGATTTGTCTTTTGTTTCCACACGGGACTATAATCATTCAGGATATCATCGAACATTGAACCTGTGTCTACATTCGTCTGATGAACGAATGAGTTTATAAATCTGTAAGGAGGATAAAGTTTGAATTTACACGAATATCAGTCAAAACGCATATTCTCGCGATACGATATACCGATTCCCAATGGAGAGGTTGCCACAACAGCGGACGAGGCGCGTGCGATCGCTTCCCGTCTTGGGGGACCAGTTGTTGTCAAAAGCCAGGTCTTGGTTGGGGGACGTGGCAAAGCTGGAGGGATCAAACTAGCGCCATCATCAGATGATGCAGCTGCTCGGGCCGGTGAGATTCTGGGAATGGATATTAAGGGTCTAACGGTCAAAAAAGTACTAATTGATGAAGCATCAGATATTAAGACTGAAATCTACTTGGGAGCTGTTCTAGATCGTGCCAGTCGACGCGTTGTAATGATGGCTAGCAGCGAAGGCGGTGTCGATATTGAACAGGTTGCGGCCGAAACACCTGACAAGATTTTTACTGTTGTCATCCCCCCTTTCCTTGGACTCCGCGATTATCAAGCACGAGCACTTGCTGAAGGAATTGGTCTCCCGAAAGAGTATACCAAGGCATTTATCAAAATTGCACGCGGTCTCTACCAAGCATTTGTGGACCAAGATGCGAATCTGGCGGAAATTAACCCTCTTGTCATTACAGGCGATCATCAACTAATAGCGCTCGATGGCAAAATGGCGATTGATGATAGCGCTCTACATCGTCATGCTGATTTAGTTGAGATGCAAGATCCAGATGATGAAGACGAATCAGAACGGATCGCGCGTGAAGCGGGTTTGAGCTACATAAACCTAAATGGCGAAATCGGTTGTATGGTAAATGGTGCAGGCTTGGCCATGGCGACAATGGATATTGTGAAACATTATGGCGGTGAACCAGCTAACTTTCTCGATATTGGAGGTGGGGCATCAGCAGAAAAAGTAGCTACCGCTCTACGCATTATTTTATCGGACGGACGCGTCAAAGCAGTTCTCATCAATATATTTGGTGGTATCACACGCTGTGATGAGGTGGCCAAGGGGTTATTGGAAGCGCTGAAAATCCTCGATACAGATGCCCCATTTGTCGTTCGCCTAGTGGGAACAAACGAGAAAGAAGGTCGAGCGATTTTAGATGAAGCCGATGTACCAAATTTGATGTCTGCCAAGAGTTTGGCAGATGCGGCTCAACTGGCAGTCAAGGCGGCTCAAGAGAAAGGAGCAAGTGCATGAGTATTTTGGTTGGCAAAGAGACGCGTTTAGTCGTTCAAGGGGTTACTGGACGACAAGGCTCCTTTCATACTGAACAAATGATCGAATACGGCACACAGGTCGTGGGTGGTGTCACACCAGGTCGTGGTGGAGAATGGGCTGTTGGTAATACGCCAGTTTTTGACACGGTGAGCGAAGCGGTCGAGGCAACCGAAGCCAACACGAGCATTATTTTCGTCCCCGCCTTTGCTGCACCAGATGCAATCATTGAAGCCGCCGATGCTGGCATTTCACTCATTATCTGTCTAACCGAGCATATTCCTGTTCTGGATATGGTCAAAGTGCAAACCTATCTTGACATTGTTGGTGCACGCTTGATCGGACCCAATTGTCCAGGACTTATTACCCCAGGTGCTGCCAAAGTCGGCATTATGGCAGGACATATTCACACACAAGGGAATGTGGGAATTGTCAGCCGTTCAGGAACGCTCACATATGAAATTGTCTATGCTTTAACGGAGCGTGGGATCGGTCAAAGCACGGCAGTTGGGATTGGTGGAGATCCAATCATCGGGACGACTTTTCTGGATATATTGCAGATGTTTGAGGAAGACTCTGGGACTGAACAAATTGTGATGATTGGAGAGATCGGAGGAACAGATGAACAGCGCGCGGCGGAATTTATCGGAAAGAAAATGAGTAAACCAGTTACTGCCTTTATTGCTGGCCAAACCGCCCCACCTGGACGCCGCATGGGTCATGCAGGGGCAATTGTTTCCGGTGGTGAGGGGACAGCCGAAGGGAAAATGGAAACTTTGCGAGATGCCGGTGCCAAAGTGGCAAGCATTCCAGATGAGATAGCGGATATGGTTGTAGAGAATATTTCGTAGGTAGTGGGTAGTGTGTACCACAAAGTGCGTAAATGGGGCAGGTACTCTGACTGAGTCGTCTCCATTTATACACTTTGGGACACACGGTTGAAATTAATTTCAGCGCGGTAAGTAAAGCCAGCCCCGACGCAACGCTAGCATCATCGCTTCCGTCCGGCTGTTGACATTCAACTTGCTAAAGATATTACTAAAATGAGTTTGAACTGTTCTCTCTGAGATAAATAGGTTGCGAGCGATCTCTTTATTGCTTAAGCCGCGCATTAACATCTGCATCACATCGCGTTCACGACGCGTGAGAATATCAATATTGTCATTGCTTTTATCTGTGTCCTCATGATCATCCCCCAGTCCTTCTACAGCCTTTAGATCTCTATGGACATGATTGTTCGCCCAAAATGCCTTCCGAATTTGACCAATCAGATCTCGTGCAACAGAGTTTTTGTTTACATAAGTACAGGCACCTGCATGAAGTATCTCAGAAATCAAGGCATCTTCATCAACTGCGGATAAGCCAATGACAAGCGTATCTGGCAACAGTTGACGTACACGCTTAGTCGTTTCGATTCCAGACATGCCAGGCATCCGAATGTCGACCAAAACCACATTGGGACGTGCACCATCGCGAATTTCATTAATGAGGCATCGTCCGTTGTCGGCTTCTCCAATGACAACAATATCCTCTTCCTTTTCCAGAATGGCCCGCACACCCTCCCGTACAAGGTTATGATCGTCAGCCATCATGACTTGTATTGTGGACATATTAGACAAAATCTCCTAGCTCACCCAGACAAATTGTGCGAACCAATATTTTGGCCTGAGATATAAGATTACGTTTGCACAAATTCGTCTGATGAGCGAATCTCCTCAATGAGCGATGTTGCTACATTTGAACTCAATGATTCTTCCTCCAATTATATAATCTACTATTTGATGCTTCAATTCAATAGTACTGTTGGCCTATCTATGCATGGCAGAATCTTAAGAAACTGTTAGTATACAACTTGACTAGTGCATCGTCAATGCGAATAATTCGGTTTTATGCTCTGTAACAATCCGAAAATCAAGGTGTGATAAAGCACTAGTAAATCTCGGTTAATGGTTACACAGTTATTTTGCACATCTTCCCCGAGAGGTGGCAACCATTTACACCGTAAGTATTTACGCCAAACTGTACTAGTCAGATTGTGCATAACTGTGTTCAGTACATCTTTGGTTGATCTTCATGGTCTTTGCTTGCCAACTCGGGTATAATAATACTAGTGTGGTTGTGGAGATCACAAATGTGTTCCAATTCTCTGGTCTAAAAGCTATACACATTCATGGTCTCCACAGAACCCAAGGGTATAATCTGTATGGCTATTGTTGATACCTTTATTCCAAACGATCGACGTCGAGCGCTAGCGGAAGGTGAATTACTACCAAACCAAACCTGTGGTGCAGTGCTATTCGCCGATATGTCTGGTTCTACTCCATTGACTGAAGCTCTTGCCGTTAAGTTTGGTGCCCGCCGCGGAGCCGATGTTCTTGCACGTCATCTCAACACCATCTATAACTCAATTATTGCCCAAGTCCATCAGCATGGTGGTGTCGTTATCGGGTTTAGCGGTGACGCCATTACTTGCTGGTTCGATGCCAATGTGCCGGATGATCAACGAGTTCGAATATCCGAATATTGTAAGCTGAATAACATCGAAGAGACAGGCCGAATCTCTAAACAGAATAGCACCCGTTCAGAGTCCGATCTGATCTTGTCTTCCATTTATCATGCAACTGAACATGCACTTTCTGCTGCACAAGCCGTTCAAGGTGCAATGAAGCAGTTTGAACAATACGCTGTTACAAGCGAAGTGACTGTATCGTTCACCATCAAAACTGCCGTGGCCGCTGGCACAGTTCATCGATTCGCCGTTGGTGATCCAAATCATCGGTTGGTCGACGCGCTTGCTGGCTCTTTAATGGATCGCGTATCCGCAGCAGAGCAAAATGCAATGGCGGGTGAATTGATTCTAGATGCGACTACTGCCGAGTTTATGAAGAAGGCCATCAAGATTCGCATGTGGCGCACAGATGATGAAGGGCAACAGTTTGCCATTGTTGATGAACTCTACTTAAGCCCCCTATCATTCTCAAATCTACCCTTTGTCGTACTAACACGAGAACAAACACGCCCATGGATTCTTCCGCCAGTTTATGAACGATTACAAAGTGGGCAAGACCGTTTTTTTGCCGAGTTGCGTCCCGCCACAGCGCTCTTCGTTAAGTTTAGCGGGATCAACTACGATCTCGATCCAGACGCTGGGAAAAAGCTAGATCGATATATCCGACAGGTGCAAGAAGTACTTGATCGGTATGAAGGAGTGCTAATTCAGCTCACCAGCGGTGACAAAGGAAGCTATCTCTACGCCGCCTTTGGTGCGCCATTCGCACACGATGATGATCCTGCCCGGGCCGCTGCAGCTGCGCTCGATATCCGGGCTATATCGGAAACCAATGAATCGATTGAACGGATTCAGATTGGCATTACCCAAGGTCGTATGCGCGTCGGTGCATATGGCAGTCAAACTCGTCAAACATATGGGGTATTAGGCGACGCAACGAATCTCGCTGCCCGTTTGATGAGCAGCGCGGTACCCGGTGAGATTTGGATCAATGCGAACATTGCCGATGAGATCAGTCACACATTCGTCCTTGATGATCTGGGACCGATGACCTTTCGGGGCAAAGAAGACGCATACCAGATCTATCGTGTAGAAGGGCGGCGAACGAGATTGGGTAGTCAAGTTCGAGCGCATTATACTAATCCGCTCGTGGGACGACAGGTTGAATTGGAGCAAGTCGTTCGATTGCTAGATGAGATTTCAGTTAAGGCAGCAAATGGGGAGGAAGAAGGAAAAGGGCAAGGGAAGAATGCTCAGCAGCTGGGGCATATTTTGCGCATTGAGGGCAGTGCTGGTGTTGGGAAGAGTCATTTTGCAGCAACGATTGCGCAGCTTGCTCATGAACGTGAACTGATGGTGGTGGTTGGGGCCTGTCAGAGCACAAGTCGTGACATGGCCTATTTTCCGATTCGGCAGATGGCGCGCCATCTCTTGCAATTACCAGCAATGATTGCCACTTCTAAAGCTGAACAGCAGGAGCAGATTACCCGCGTTGAGGCGTTGGTTCAAGAGATGAACTCCGAATGGTTATTACGCCTGCCCTTGTTGGGTGATCTGCTCGGCTTGCCAATCCCGGACAATGCAACGACGGCTGCCTTTGACTCACAATTGCGTCAAGAAGCATTGACAACGTTAGCTCTAGACATTTTGCAAGCTGGTGCCCAGTGCCAGCCGCTCTTGCTGCTCTTGGAAGATGCTCACTGGATTGACGAAGCATCCCAAGCTGTGACCCTCGCCTTGGGACGTGTTGTAGCCAATACCCCGATTCTGCTTGTTATCGTCCATCGTCCCTCGCTTGACATACCGGAACTGCAAAATGATCAGTTCTTGGCTGAAGCCGCTGATCTTCTGTCGCAAATGCATATCCTCCTCGATGAGTTATCGTCAGTGGGAACGGCGGCATTGATTGAAAATCGGTTAGGTGGTATAGCAACGCCATTGGCGCTCGACTTGATTTATGCCCAAGCGCAGGGCAATCCATTCTTCACCGAAGAATTGGTCGATGCATTGGTTGAGGCCGGTCGGTTGATCTGGGATGATGATGCACGACGGTCAGGTGGTTGGTCTCTTTCGGCTACTATGATCCGCGCGCTACATGCGGCCAACTGCTTAGTGCGCCAAGGAGATGAATGGACGATTGCACCTGATGCACCTTTGGCAAATGCAGATTTAGGGGTGCCTGACACCGTACACGGCATTGTGCTGACTCGCTTAGACCGTCTGCCAGGGCCAATCAACCTGACGGTCAAAGTGGCCAGCGTCATCGGACATGTTTTTGAGTTTGACATATTGGCAGCAGCCCATCCGGAACAACCAGCAACCGATACTCTTCTAGAACAGATTGCGATTCTGGAGCACCGCGACCTTGCTCAGTTGGAAACAGAGGAACCAAATCGCGTCTATATCTTCAAACACAATATTACCCAAGAAGTGGCCTACGGAACACTGCTCGAGACACAACGTCACGAATTGCACCTAGCCGTCGCAACAAAGCTTGAAGAACAACAGCCTGAGGCGATTGAGCGCTTGGCCCATCACTTTCACGCCAGCGATACGCATCAACCTGACGTGCGTGCTAAGACGCTCCACTATCTGGATCGGGCAGGGCAGCGTGCCAAACGTGATTACGCAAACGAGACGGCTCTCAGCTACTTTGATCGAGCGCTGGCGCTTGAGGAGCGGTGGGAGTGGTTGAAGGGGAAGGTGGAAGTGTTGCATGTGTTGGGGCGGCGGGAAGAGGAAAGGACGGCATTGGTCCGTTTGGAAAACGCTTTGAACGTTCCGGACTTCGAAGCCGCTTTTTTGTGGGGCGAGTACTATGAATCATTAAGTGATTACACGGAAGCACAGAACGCATTTACAAGAGCCACTAGAGTTGGTCATGTATCAAACAATAAGCAAGAAGAGGCGCGAGCACAGTTTCGCTTGGGGATGATTGCTTGGCGTCAGGGGAACTATGAGAGAGCAGAAAAGATATTTACGCGATCGTTGATGGAAATCGAGAACAAAAAGAATCCTCGCCGTGAAGAAGCTGAGATACATTACGGGTTGGGACTTATCTATCGAGAGCAGGGTCAGTATGAAAAATCGGCAACACTTCTTGAACGTACTTTGCATTTAAATCGTTTACTCGATAGTTGTATTTTGAGCAGGTGCCAGATTTGACAAAGTCAAATTAAGCAGAGCAGACCTGCCGTTTGGCGAAAAGGGTAGCGAAGACCTCCGCAATCTCCTGTCCGTCATTCAAGGCATCATGAGCCGTCAAGATGAGATCTTGAATCAGTGACTGAGTTTGCTGCCGGGTAGCCTCACCAAGGGATTTGCTGGGCGAGAATTGAGTTTTAGCCAATGATGGTCCCAAACAATCAAGGTGCAAGAGAGAATAAGCCACGAAGACCAGAGACCAATGTTTTTGAAAGGCGTGGGCAGTTCGCATGCAATATTCATCAAGACCAAGCAGTTGTTTACCATCCTGATAAACCGTCTCGATAGGCCAACGAAGCAGGTAAATCGAGAGAATGCGTTTGGCATTACAGTCGGTGCGATTGGTCACTAAAACGGCATAATTGTCTTGCAATTCAGGATTATCAAAACTAATCACGATGCGTACCTTGCCGATAGAAGGGATACGCACAGTCATGGTAAAGGTGTAGTAAGTACGACCATCAATGGTGACAGGCTTGTAGGCATTCTGGGGGATGTAGGGGACCAACTCTTTGACTTTAATATGTGGCCCCTCGAAAGTTATCGGCTGACCATCTTCATCCCGCAAACGAAAGCTATTTGTCTCCAGATTGCGATTGCACTTCAAGATGCTGATCCAATCTTTATTCAGACGATCGAGTACAGCTAGAAAATCTGGAGCGAGATACCAACCATCGAAGAGAGCCCAACCAAAGATAAGGGTTCGTTCAACAGCTTTTCAACCAGTTCACTGGCAATGGTTATCTTGGTCTTAAACGCTTCGTCTCGCTCTCGAAAGGCGGGGTCAGTTAATAGGTGGCTATCCACTCGTTTATGAAAAGCGGTTCGTTCTTTCTTTTTCTTGGGAATCTCGGTCACTGGGAAATGTTTTTCCACAAATGCTTCCCAGTCGGTAAACTCTTCGTACCGTCGGTAGATACTTGCATCGACCGGAAAACGGATAGCGCCACTGACATAGTGACTTGTGACTAAGTTATGAGCCAGTGGATGCTGACCATTGCTATGATTGTAGTGGGTGTCGATATACTCGAACAGACTTCCCACATGTTCACATAGTGTATCGTCAATCGCTAATACCGATTCTGACTCTGAACGTTGGTATTGTGCTGTCTCTGACTATACGCTCATCATTGAGTTTTTCGGCTCGCCAAGGAGCTTCACTCAGATACCGTGATACATTCGTCTTATCTGCACTATCTAGAATGCAACGGGCAATATTTGCCATGCTTTTGTTGTCCAAGACCATCAGACCCGTCAGATAGTTTTCAAAGTGGCGAAACTGTTTACGATTGGCAAATACTGAACGAAAGGTTTCGCTATGCTCCTTGACCAGTGGCGCTACATTTACTATCGGCAATTGCATCTTGATGGCTCCTTTTCTGCACTTTTTTCTTGATGCAATCTATTGAGATGACTTTTGTCTCTTTTGTCAAAATTGGAAAACCTTCATTTCACAACTATCGAGTCGTTTACTCAAGAATAGTAAAGACGAAGCTGAAACTCTTGCTGCTCTTGGTTATATTGCATTCCGACAGCATGACTATAAAAAAGGCGAGGCAATGTCACCTTCAAGCACTTGAGATTCAGCGAGCGATAGGTTATCGCGTTGGAGAGGGGGCTAGTCTAATGCGGGTTGCGCAGGTAAGAATCAGGGAGGGAGATTATGATAAGGCGGAAAAGCTATTGAAAGATGCACTTCGAATTCAAGAAGCTTTCAATGATCAATGGCAGAAAGCAGTAGTCTGGAGTGAACTTGGAGTTTTATATTTATTCATCGGTGAATGGGCAAAAACCATAGAGAGTCTACAATATTGTCTGGACTTATTCGAAAGTTTGGAAGCCCAAATTGCAAAAGCATATGTTCTATGCAATTTGGGTCAAGTATTTCGCGAACAGGGTGAGGTACAAAGGGCAAAAATGACGCTTCAGGACGGCATAAAGATCGCTCGGTCTCAAAAGGATAAGAATCTAGAAGCTCTTTATCTAAGTGATTTGGCGCAAATTGAATTCGATATCCAATCTTATCCAGAAGCCATCGATTACTCGCGGAAAGCGCTTTGTCTATTTAGAAAAATGGATTTGGATGTACTGACTACGTCGGATCTAACCTTGCTTAGTTTAGCATATCTTGGTATGGGAAAACATATTCAAGCTGCTCAGTCTGCGCGGCAGGCTCTTGATATTTTAAACAAATCAAACGGTGAAGAGCAAGATTATCCCCAGCGGGATTATTTTCGCTGTTACAAAGTATTTTCTACATTGAATCAATCTCAACAAGCCAGAAGCGCTCTACAGTTTGCCTATGGCCTTCTAACAAAGAAAGCTGAAAAAATTTCAGATCTGGCGATGCGCCACTCTTTCCTCCAAAATGTATCCTTCAACCGCGAAATTCTCCAAGAAGCCAACCGTGTAGGAATCGCCAAAGATACTGGTCTGGATCATACAGAAGCGAGTTGTATCTGAAGAAACGCATACGACTACGACGGATTGATACATTAGCGGATTGACTACTCTTGATAAGGATAGGATACTGTTGGCGAACTCCCCAGCACCTCTGAAATCGACTTTCAAGATAAATTTTGAAAGCGAGGAGCCAGGCTGAGACAGGTTGACATAAACGACTATCAAATAGGTTCGCCAACAGTATCGGATAGTAGTTGGGTGTTAGGTTCTCGTCTACAATGCATAGGATATCCTGAAGTTTATAAATGGAGATCACTTCTTCAGAACCCCTGCTTCATTTACACACTTGTCTCCATAGATCCGTACACTATCTACTCAAACGTTTTCGTGGACAAGATCACCAATCCGCTCTGGTCTGATATCTGTTGTTGTACTACGGCTCAATTCCCCTACCGTTTAAGCAACGGTAAATATGTTTCTTGCTCATCAAGCGATCGCACTTCGCGCAACAACGCATAGATTCCCACGCCTTGAAGCGGTGCTGATGCTAGAAAGTAACCATTCTCTTCTCGATAATTAGTCGTCTCAAGCGGCGACCAAGCAGTTCCATTCCAAAAATAGACGACTAGTTTTGGTATTTCTTCTTCAATATCCGTCGCCCGCACTTGAACTTCGGGTGGCGGTAGATAGCGCAAACTTACAGCGCCTGACGTTATGAGAGTTTGTGGCAATGCAATTAATCGGTAACCTGAGACACTGGCAAGGTTTGTCGTATTCTCCGGCAACTTTGGCAAAGCGTAAGGCTCTTGAATCGCAACAAATTCACCATTACCTAAGGAAATATCACGATCTGAAACAATGATAAAATCGCCATTTGGAGAAATAATCGGTGCACCATTAGCAATACTAGCCGGCCCTGGCACTACTGCCCCTTTCGTCCCATATCCGATCATCGCCTCATACCGAGGATTGGTTTCAGTCGGTGGTGTGCCCTCTTCAGCCCACAGCTGGACATAGGCTGATGGAGTGAATTCGGGTAAGTCAAAGGTTTGGCTGTAGTTGTTGCCATCACGTACGAGACTCGTCGTTGTTGTCGTCTGTTTGTGTTCAGGATAGATGCGTACGTTCAAATCTAGCGCCGGTGCGGAGATTGGCAACGTCACGCTGATATTGATCGTCTTGCTCGTGATGGGAGTCACGAAAATGACCGGTTCCCACCGATCATCCTTCTCCATCTCCAGTTCATACTCTTCGCCCGGATCTTGATCAAGGATCTTACAGCCAAATTGATGACGCGTCTTGGTATCCCTGTCAGGATCTCCATCTTCGGCTTCTCTCTGGGAGACGACATTCTTGATGTCAAAGACACAGAAACGGTCATCCTCTTGTGCACCGGTCAGCGTTATTTCAGTACCGCCTTCGGGTGGTTGACCTTGTTCCAGAACGCGATTGTCGCGGATGATATAGGCGTGGGCGCGGTCTGATGCCGTTTCACCGTCTCTGTATTTGAGTTGAAAGTCTTGATTGGGTAGTGGCGGCTTGGCGGTTGGTGACTTTTCAAAGATGACGTTGGTCAATTGAATGGCTGGCATGACTGGACCACTGATCTCGGCTGTAGGCGAGATGGCCCAATCATACCAAGCTTGAATCGTCTCCCATTCATTGCGCTCACCCACCTGGGCATAAGCATGAGTGTCAATACACTTATCGTTCCAATGGATCGGATCATGGATAAATTCGGTGTTCTCATAATAGTAGACATTGCCCATTGCGCTGCCGGTACACGTATCAATGGGCACAGCCTTCTTTTGTCCTGGATTTTCAGGATCATCCACCAGGCCATAATAAACATCCCATTCAAAAAGCATGTAATGGCTGAGTTCGTGGGCAAACGCAACGGCCCAATCGTCTGAAATCGGGATTGTGCCGGTCAGTGGTTCTCGGTTGATATCCGGGTCGCCGGGTGGCTCGTTATAGCGGTTCCATTTGGACCCCATATAAATATGGCCTGGACCGTAGGAGATTGGTTCGGTCAGTTTTAGGTCAACCGTTGTGCTGTTCACGATGCCACCGACTACTGCCAATGGGCGTTGGTTGTTATCGCTGTGCAGCCACAGGTCAGATGGTTCCCACTCATCATAATTTTCGTAGATAGTGACGTTGCCAAGTGCAAATTGACCATTCGTAAAGTCATAGAGAAAATCAGAGGCTTTGATGATGTTCCGTTCTAGTTCAGCCTGGTATGCAGCATCAAATTGGAGTGCCCACTGAGCCGATACCTGGATATCCTGAAGCAGCAACGAATTCTGTGTGTCCACGCGGATCTGTAGAATATTGTCATTGCCAAACGCTCTTTCAAAAACAGTCGACTCGCGGGGGTGGTTCAAAATTAGGTTTACACTTTTGATATATAGACAAAAATCTATATGAGACCGTTTTCTCTCTGAGAACCGGCGAAATCAGAGAATATAAACGTTCTTTCTGTTTCTAAAAGTGTAAACCTATCTATCCAGCTAAAATGAACCACCCCGACTCGCGTGTGTAAAAGCGCCTCGCCCGATCCGGTTCTGTGGGATAGCTTGGCGTATATGGTGCCGGAACCAAAATCCACAGCCTATCACCTACTTGAATCTGTCCTTGATCTAGAACAAAGCCGTTGACATCTGTGTTGTATGGCTCACCTATGTTTGAGTTGCCAGCCACGTCGATCATCCGATAGACTGTCGCCCCCTCAACCGGCGAAGGGCCATTCTCGTCAACTTGGTAGACCTGAATGCGTCGTGGACAGTCTCGTCCTGCCAGTGTTGCATCGACCCACGTAACGGGTTGATCATAGAACATATTTGTGGGCCAACCATAGTCGTCGCCCACGGCTTGCATCCAATGATGGTAAACTGCAATGCCAAAGGAGGCGCCACAGTAACGCTCAAAAGCAGGCAGTGGCACTTGGTACTCAGCTTCGTCCATTATATTGACATCATTTGAGACATCCACCCGTGCCGAACCCAACCAAGTGAAGGGGAATGTTGTCGGTAAATAGTTGCCTCGACCAGTCCCGATCACATCTCGTTTCGCCTGAGTCAATGGACCAAGTTCTAGACCGATATCATCTTCCTCGGCAAACTGCTCCTGCCCGTGATCGATATCAAGATAGAGACGGAAGAAACGATCATCTCGTACGCCATTTGGTCCGCGGACACAGACAAATAGATACTTATTTGAATGCTGTAGATAGATTGTCCCAATTTGACCATTGAAGTCCCCATACTGCACTTGAAGAGCATCTCGATATTCGACATCTGTGTTACAAAAGCCGTCAACGTCTATCACTGTTGCGCTCTGTGGAATGGTGATAGCTTGTGTTGGAGGTGCAAAATTGATGATCAGTTCGGGGGGATTCTTTGACTCCGCACTGCTGAAGGTGCGTGATTGGATGCGGCCCCCTTCTCCAATCAGCGCGAGTCCCAAATTGGGGGATTTCCCTGGATCCGTCACCCAGCGTTGAACGAGTTCTTGCACTGTAAAGGCAATTGTTGTTTCACCATCAATTTGCGGCAGGATTTCCGTAGTTTGACAACAATCAGTCTTTGGTTGTGTGCCCCATGTAACCTTCAATGGATCCCATTCGCTAACGACCTGGGCAACACTGATAGCCCATGTACCGCCTCCGCTTTTGAGCTGGTGTAGCCGCAATTCAGCACGGTTGATCACCGACCCAACAGGGATCTTGGATAGATCAAAGTGGAGTAGTGCACGAGTATTGGTTTGTGGAGTCAATTGATTGACGCTGACGATAAGTTGATCTGCGTCTCCAAAATTTGCATCCGCGGGAAAGGATGAGATATATGAATCACCAGTGGGATTTAAGCGAATGGATTCGTTGCGTTCCGTTGGGGTAACATCCTGTTCGATGTGAGAAAGCCGAGGACTCTCAGTTGGAACATAGTGGGTCGATGCGGCTGCTGCCGTAAATAGTGCAACAAATAAGAGACTGGTCGCTATCAGTGTGCCAGCAAGCACAAGAAGAGGGAGCACAAACCGTCGAGTTTCGGGGGTGAATCTGGTTTGCATTATGATCTCCTGTAAAAAACAGATATGACTTTTTAAATTAAAAATTTATTTGAGGACTTGAAAATCTCTTTCTAAAAAACAATCATTCCGTTGACATTAAGGACGCGCTCTCAGAAGGTTAATTGTTGTGCTTAAGTGATTATTTCTCTGAGGAGGGCTATGGTGTTGTATACCAACTATGTGCTCGCAAAGCGGGCATCTGTGCCAACAAATCTCAGTGGTCCCATAATGAAACGCGGACAGTTTTATACCACACTCGCTCATAACTTTAAAATAAATTCGTCTGTTCTAACCGACTGAAAATGGTTAAATTTATTTTAACAGTTATGGCAGTGCTCAGTATATGTGCCAAAATATGGTTCCGATACTCATCTTACCTTGTCGCGATCGTGCTTGCGGTGCATTGCTCTACAGACATATTGTGATCTAGCGCACACCTGGAGCGTGCTAGATCATGCAGTATTTGAATAAGTAGTTAACTTTGCGGGGTGGTTCAAAATTAGGTTTACACTTTTGATATATAGACAAAAATCTATATGAGACCGTTTTCTCTCTGAGAACCGGCGAAATCAGAGAATATAAACGTTCTTTCTGTTTCTAAAAGTGTAAACCTATCTATCCAGCTAAAATGAACCACCCCAACTTTGCTCATCTAAAGTGAAGTCAGTTTGAAAACGCGAGTTCTGAATCTTCCCGGAAGGGGTCACAGATCGGCCCGTCTACCCTACAATATCTGACCCTTCCGGGAAGATGGGTCAGCGAAAACTATCGTTCTCTATCAGATTTCACTATAGGTAAATTGGAGTTTGTACCACAAAATGTGTAAATGGAGCCGGTTCTCTGACTATGCGGTCTCCATCTACACATTTTGGGACACACTGTCATAAATTGTGCAAACTGATGTTTTGATCAATGGCGAGATATCATGTTTGGACAATTTCGTCTGATAAGCGAACTATATCTGATTCCCCAACCATGTCTCTACATCTCTCATGACCTCTTTGTGTTCCGGCTCGTTAAAGACTTCATGATAGAAACCATTGTAGATCTTCAGCTCTTTATCTGGAGAACTGACGCTCTCATAGAGCGCAGGGCCACAAGAAGGATCGATAATTTGATCCCCGCTCCCCTGAAGTACGAGAATCGGTAGCGTAATCTGACTTGCTTCATCTGTTACGCGTTGGACAGCCTTGAGCCATTCTACTCCAAAATGGGCAGTGGTTTTGCCACGAAAAACGAGCGGATCATTGTCATATGCTTCAATGACGGCTGGATCGCGACTGATATGGGCAGAATCTAACTGGACCACGCCGAGTTTGGGGAACACAGCAGCGAGCATTTTTCCAAAGATAATTGTTGTGGTCGAAACATAGTCTGGTATTTTAATGGCGGGAGCGGAAAGGACTGCCCCGTTGAAGTCGGCTTGGTAATCGATCAAATAGGTTGCGCCGATTAAGCCTCCCATACTATGTGCGATCATAAAGTGGGATATGTCTGGATGTCGGTCGTGCACCCTCTCAACATAATCTCTCAATGGTGCAATATAGTCTGTGAAGTTTTCCAGATGAGCCCGATACCCGGTCGACTTACCGTGCCCGACGTGATCAAGTCCATAAAGTGCGTAGCCAAGCGGCACAAAATGATTGATCAGATTCATATAACGTCCACTATGTTCTCCCAAGCCATGTACAAAAATGAGCACAGCTTTGATCTCACCATTAGGTAGCCAACATTGAGTATAGATGGTGTGCGCTTGTTGATACTTAAAAGATGATTCTTGATGCTGCATTGGAGTAATGAGTGCTTTGTCTATAATTATACTGAGCAGCGCCATAAAGTAACACTTTTTAGTCGAGAGAGAATGTTATAATGTGCTGCTGCGGAGTATATACATGGCTCATCTATGAAAAGTGTGCAATTTGATCACATCGAGCCAGAAAGGTGAGTGTTTTGCACACTTTCGTCTGATGAGCGTTGTACATTGAGTTTATCTACGACAATCGTATAACAAACCACACCTTTAGACTAAATTAAGATCGTCTTTCGTACAGGAGCGGTAGACTGTATCGACGCTGGATAAACAGGTACATTTCATATTCTACGGAAATAGTTCGCTTATTTTGACGGAAACTACTCTATTGGACTATGTATTCGCTGACACATCTATGCTATGATGACGTTTGATGCGGATACTTTTGATATATTCCACGCAGACTTGAAGTCAAGCAGTTTCGCTCTTATTCAAGTATCATAATCTACATAACACAAAAGTATTTCCCCAACCAATATATTTTTCGCTCATCAGACGAAATTGTGCAACATTCGATTGTGTCTTTAGCAACAACAAGGGATTGCACAATTTTCTTAGATAAGCCAATATTGTTCAGCCTGTATGTAGTTTTAGAGGTGTTTTGATGCTTGTATTTTGTATGGGACTCGCTTTATTTATTCTGTTGGCACCAATTTTTTATTGGAATTTTAGACAGATTTATCGATAGTTTATTCACCCTATTTGATTCGTCATATTTGATACCTGGTCTTTCACTGCTCGCTTTCTACCTGTTCCATTCATATACAGCTTATGCGCTCAAGGTTGGTATTACGCGGTTATTTGCTCGAGTTATGCCGGCAGTTTAAGGGTCTCAGTAGATCCAAATTTGGCGTTTTTGGCTATTTTCAGTCGAGATTGCAGGGATTTTGGAGTCATTTATTCAGATTTCGGTTACAGAAAACAACCTATTTCATATCTGAAAATCGCCCAAATCTAACGCAAAAACTAGATATCGACCGGCAAATTTGTATTTATGTCAACTGTTTAGCCAGAATTCTCTCTCAAAACCTGAAATTTGGATCTACTGGGTCTATTTGTTTGGGCCTGCAATTGTGCAGGCCGTCGGCCCAAATTGGGTCTGCAGCGGCACTCAACAAACTTGTTTATATCGACAAAAAATTGTCGATGTTGATCCGTTAAGGGCCTATCGAATTGTGAATTGTGAAGTCTAATTGATAATTTTTAATGAAGTTCTTGGAAGTCATCTCGTTGCATTCACAATTGAGGCACTTGCAGCCTTAGGCGCCTATCCGAAAAGTGGTTGTGAGTCCGACCATTTTGTCGAACAAGAATAGAGCATTACAGAACTTTTCGGGTAAGCATTTGATTCGCTGACGAATTGCTTTTGATAAAAAGGCCCTGATGATCGATAAAATCAGGGCCTTTTTGATCCGTAAATAGGTTGTTATACTGCGTTATGGTGAAAACCGGAGTTTTCTGGAATCCTACCAGAGAGACCAAACTCTGGTTTTCATACAGAGCCATGTGTAGGAAAGATGTTTCAATAACTCATTGAAAGATTCTTCACCTCGTTCGAGAATCTGCTGCCACCCATCTAGTTCCTCAACACTCCGAATAGCCACATCCATGACATTTGCGACAGCCTTCAGTATTGATCAAACTTGCCTCGCCGCAGTCAGGACAAATATCACCTCGTGCGTGTTGCGTCTCCAGTGAAAACGACTGAGCTTGTGGCACCTCTACCTCCCACGGATTCCCCAAATGCTCCATGAGTATTTGGGCTACGCCGTCTGGCAAGCTACGTACACGGTTGGGGCCAATTCCGAGTGGTCGTCCGCCGCCGATACTGGCCAGCTCGTCGGCGATCCAAGATAACCTCTCCTGGCGGTCTACAGCGGAAGGCATGCGCAAAATAAGGCTCATTAACCGCCCCAGCGCTTCGCTAACAGCGCTGACTTCACTACCGGCTTTGCCTACATTTAGAAACACTTCAAAGGGATCTTGAGGTCCGCGTCCATTGCTATTGATCGTCACATACGCTGTTCCAATCGGCGTGTCTTTGCGATATGTCTTGCCATTGAGCATAAAGTCGCGTCGCGCCTTTTTAATCTCCTGCGACGACATTCCGTTCTCTGAGACAGTCACCTGTTCCGTTGTCGAAATTTCTCTCTGGTTTTCCTCAGGTTTGTATCCACAGGTAACACACATCTTTTCCCCATCATTCATAAATAGAATCGCGTTGCAGTTCGGGCACATATCCCGGTCTTGAGTTTTGACATCCATCACCTGCACTTGCCGACTGCCGTCACGATAAACTGTAATACTCTTACAACCTGTTTCATAAGCCATCATATAGGCCTGTTCAACATCATCGATCGTTGCATCGTTGGGCAAATTGATCGTCTTAGAGACGGCATTGTCGGTATGCGCTTGAAACGCTGCTTGATGTCGCACGTGCCATTCCCAATCGATCTCCATTGTGGTCTTAAAGAGGCGTTTAACATCGTCAGGCACCTCATCTAAATGTTGTATCGATCCGCTCGTGGCGATCTTTTCCATTAGATCATCACTATAGAAACCACGGGCTTTTGCAATACTTTCAAAGATCCAATGAGCGCTGTTGTACGATCCCACATAGGTGTTTTTCATCGTCACAATACCAAAGAGTGGTTCAATACCTGATGAGCAACTCGCCAACAAGCTGATAGAACCCGTTGGGGCAATGGATGTAACAGTTGTGTTCTTACGTTCGCCTCCTCCTAGTCGACGAGACTCATCATCAGCAGCGTCATTAATGAATTTCATTACTTTTTCACCTAACTCAACTGCTTCTTGAGAATCGTAGGGGATGCCTGATAAGATCAGCATATCGGCCCAGCCCATCACGCCGATTCCCATATTACGATATCGATGAGTTTTCTCTCGAATCTGATCGACTGGCCAGAAGGCAGCTTCCACGGAACCATCCAGGAAGCGAGTAGCTGTCCGCGTAGTTGCTTCTAAGCTATCCCAATCGATTTCCCCGTTGATGACAAAACGAGAAAGATCAATTGAACCCAGATTGCACGAGACGTAAGGAGGAAGCATTTGCTCTCCGCATGGATTACACGCTTCAATCGGTTCAGGATAGCAGTTATTTCGATTGACGGTATCAATAAAGATCACGCCAGGATCACCGTTGTGCCACGCATGTTGAACAATGTAATCCCAAAGCTCTTTTGCTTTAATGGTTTTATAGATTTTGCCGTTAAACTGAAGATTCCAATCTTCATCGCGGCGTACAGCTTCCATGAATTTGTCAGTGATTGCTACGGATATATTGAAGGTCCAATATGCACCTTCTCGGTCTTTGCACTGAATAAAGTCAAAGATATCAGGATGATCGCAGTTAAGAATCCCCATCTGTGCGGCATGTTTCTTGCCTGCGCGGTGTACCACTTCCATTGCATTGTGAAACAATCCCATAAAGGACACTGGGCCGCTGGCATCACCACCGCTGGTACTAATGAGCGCACCTTTGGGTCGTAGACGACCGAAGTTGTAGCCCGTATTGTGAACGACGACGAACGCACCTGTTGACGGATCAGATGCAATATAAGTTTGGGTTTCCGGGATTGTTAAGTCATAAAGTGTTTCATCAACACCAGTTTGGCGAACTTCACGAACAATTCGAGCACTACGAACCGCTTGGGCCAAAAGTAGTTCTCCACAGGCGTCTAGGATGACTCCCGCAGTTTCCCTTGTCGTGATACCATTCTGTAGCCAGTTTACTAGATTTGCTTTGCGCCCGTTGATGTTTACGGCTTCGCGCCATGCTGTCTTACCAATGTGGATTCCTGCATCTTCTAACCGTTGACGCCAGATATGTGAAAGAGGCACAGATCCATTTACCGCACCTGTCTGCAAATCATCGTATTTTGTACTGATCGTACAGACTTTATCGGTAAAGGTCTGGGAACGTTCAAACGAAATTTCATAACCATCACGTTCGTTCTCTTTTCTGGATGGCCGAACACGCACAGATGTACGCACCCCAAGACTCCCTGCCAACGCAACAATTTCTCTGGCTAAACGTTCGCTGACCGTATAGGCATAGAATCTCCTTTTTTCTCGACAAAACCATCCATCCGCATCTAAATAACCAACCAAAAACGAAAAACGTCCATTTGGACCAGTTTCCCAGGTTTGTTGTGGAATATGCTTGGTGTGAGAGTGAGGCAGATAATCATATTCTTCTACTACTTTCTCTGCCATATATCCTGTCGATTCGACTGACCACACATCTGACTGATAACGTGAATCAGGCGATGGACGGTAAGGTGAATATAAAACCGCAGAGGCTCTTTCAATGGCACTCTCATTTGAGTCAACGATCCGCACTCGACCATACTCTCGTGTCTTCTGTTTTGACATGTCGACAGAGCCGTCACCAGTTACATACCCCAGTAACCAGAAATAAGGATCATATTCACTACCCTGCTCAGTTGCACCAATCACAGACATACCTGGCTTCAGTTCATCAGCTCGCACCTCGACAACTTCCTCTCCATTAAAAACAAAGAAAGGGTGCCAGTTACTGGCTCGCAGCTTGGCCCCGTTGATGGCTCTCTGGTGACCAAATGTGATTTCATAGATTCGATGACCCGGCAGATGAGTGATGTGCCAATCTGCAACCGAGCGATATTCGGTCTTGTGTGTTTGTGGATCATACGACAGAACCGAGATGGACGGGTTGCGCTGTTCTACTAAATCCTTGATCGGGATGGGTCCATGATCGGTCAGGACGACACTCTCGCCTCCAATACAGCCACCTCCATACTTTTGTACCTGACATGCGTCGCTCAGCGTCTGCATAATGCCGGTTAAGCTGTCTTCCACAGGAAAGACAAAACAGCTTGATGCAAACGGATAGTCAGTCCCCATATACGTCATGCGAGAGGGGAAAAATTTGCCATGATAGATCGTTTCATAAAATTCATCGGTCCTACCGGATTTTGCGCCAGCATGTTTTGCCACGCGCATGGCGATTTCATCCCAAGTCTTTTCTTTGCCTTGCGCATATCGCTTTGCAAGCAAATCTTGATTGATTCCTGGGTGTTCAAACATTCAATTTCTCCTGTGAGCCTGTATCATCTCTGTTGACGTAAACCGGTAGTAATGAAAATGGTTAGAGATGACTTTTATATAGTAAATTTAACCTGTGCGAACTAAGCTCTAGTGCCAACACTGACGGACTATACGAACAACCCAAATAGATTTGACACAACAAATTACACCCCGATCATCAGTGAGCGGGCTGTTATGATTGGAGAACCTCTAATTTAAAGGGTGTGTACCACAAAGTATGTAAATAGAGCAGGTTCTCTGACTGAGAGGTCTCCATTTGCACACTTTGGGACACACCGTCAATTTAAAAGATTGGCTCATGAATGAAAATAGGTGAAATGGGAGTCAATGAGAGAGCGAAGAAAGGAGTCATTGACAAATTTGAGATTGTGAGTCCATTCAAAGATGGCAACATATTGGGCAAGATAACGTTTATGAACACCCCGAAAGGGACGCAGAAAATTGCGTAGACCAGTCCAAATGCCTTCCATGGTGTTGCAGTGAACTTCCCGAATGCCGTCGCCATCATCATCGCGAGCCCATTCGTACCGGGAGTGACAAACAGTGGCATGAGAGCGACCAGTCTCCGCAATGGGATTGTAGGCGTTGCACTCGTCGGTATAGAGAGTGGTGCCAGGGAGAGAGCAAGCAACAACTAAAGGAACAATGGTTGCTTGTTGTGTGTTGTCACAGACCGTGAACTGGACTTGGCCAGAGGTTCGTCCCACAACGCCCAGAATCGGTGGTCGGTCGTTCTCCATCGTCCCTCGTCCACGGCGCTTGTTGGCTCGAGGTCTGGGCGGGTCATCTGGATCGGGATGGTAATCGCCTTTCTCTCCTGCATTCTGGTACAGTTCATCGGCTTCAGCTACAGAATCGCGAAAAAGGGGGAAGCGGCTGCGGCTTGGAGCAACGCCGTATTCTGGATCCGATGGCGACGCTCCAACAACGTACTATAGTTCAGAGACAGTTCCTCTGATAGATGCAGCGTTGGTGTCCCTTGAATGATGCCTCGCATCACTAAGACTATCGTCACACAATTGTAATGCGTTCCAGACCAGACTGTATTCGTAAAGGCATCGTATACTTTGCCGCATTCTCGGCATCTGTACTTATTCCCCGGGGCTCGCTCTCGACTGTGAGGCGCTTGCCCTTCTGGCAATCTATGTCCATCTGGACATTGCATCCCTTCTGGATGCAAGATCTCTAACAATCTCTCATAACAGCCTTCTTCGCTCATCAGTTCTTGGATCGGATATCGCATTTTCATGGCTCTTTTTCTCTTTTCTTTTTTCTCATTGACCTCTTTCCCTATTTTACTTTACTTTCTGGTAAAAGAAAAGAGATGAGGTGAGAAATGTGACAAAAAGCGGTTAGCAGTTCATCCTAAAGGTAGAGAACCCAAAAAGGAGGAAGGAATGCTAACCGCGCCAGAAATAACTATAGCAGTACTGATGAATGTATTGCAAGTAACGCCGATGGGAACAAACGTAAATGTAATGCGTCTGATGTGGGCAATGCTGAATGGGTCGTTTCTGAAAAGTCGAGGAGCAATCCATAGCGCATTGAAAGAAAGCGGGTTTGAAGATGAGGAGCTCCGGCGAAGCTGGTGGAGCTTTCGATATGGATCATGGGATATCACAAGTCTGCTGGGGTCGTGGCAAGAAGAAGTGGAAAGGGGAATGGGAGGCAAAAAAGTTAGAAGGGTACCGAGTGAAAAGCATAGATATCACAGGGTTCTGGCGACCGAAGCTGCAAGGGAAAGTGAACCGACTCTATAACTCAACGGTTCGTCGGGCATTGCCCGCGCTCATCTTTGGAGTGATGATAAGCTCGGGGGAGATAGGCGGGAAGCGAGTGCCACTGCTCAAGGCAATCATGAGATGCACGGTTGGAACAAAGGAAAGTGAGTTTCGGAAAAAGCTGCTGAAAGAGACGAAGAAATCACTGGAGTCAGACGAAGTGGCGGTGGTCGATGCCGGGTTTACAATCAGAGAAATGCTAGAAAGCGGCATAGACCGATTTGTCCTGCGGGAAGCCATTAACTGCACAGTGCGCCGCAATGAGTTCCCCAAACGCAAAGAAAAAGGCAGACCACCTGAATATGGTGATATTGTGCGTCCGCTCTCTCGCAGCTATAAGGAAAGCGACTCGAGGCTACAACTCCGGACTCGTCTGGTCGCTTTCTCTATAGTGGTCGCCTGATTTGCTATCAAGCATGGCACAATCTCGTCCCCAGAACAACCAAGGTGGATACAGCCAACCGTACCTACTCGATTTACGTCATTCAGGATCCGGCCTACAACACACCTTTGGTTTTGGCGACCGTTATGACTTTGCAGCCTGAAACCATTTATCTTGTCTACCTGGAACGCTGGCCTGTTGAACATCCCCCCTTGGCTTCCAAGCAGATGATTGGCTTACATCGTCAATTTGTTCATGCCGATGAGGCTTGTTTCCGCTTACCTGAACTGGGGCTGCTGGCTGGCAATCTTCTTTCCCATTTAGCCGCTTCTCTTCCTCCCATACCGACTGGCTACTGGGATCGAGAGCCTCAATCCACTCCCGGCAGGCTGCGCCGTGTTCTCTCGAGTGCTCTTTTTCCAACTCCTGACCAACTCGATCCTGACTTTCGGAAAAAGGCCTCGGTTTCACACCATTTACCTAAAGGCGTTCTCGCTCATCGCCGCCTCAATGCCGCTGCTTAAACTAGCCGAGCACTATTTTTACATTTTATCCCGTTTTTTCAGGGTGGATTCTTTTTTCCGCCCCTTTCGGTTTGCCCTTTGTCACTCAAGCCTTTACCAGAAAGTAAAGTATTTTACATACTTTTCACCTACTTTCATATATGAGCCAAAAGATTATTGATAGTTTGTTCATACGCCAGTAAAAGAATGCATATCAATTTTGGGAAAAGGGTGTTGGGATTATTCGTCGCTTTAAATTATTTTGTAGACCACGACCAGAATGATGTTGCGCCCCAAAATGACATGTATTCCTGCTGAGAGGCAATTAGATATATACTATATTTCGCACGATAATGGGGGTGGTTCAAAATTAGGTTTACACTTTTGATATATAGACAAAAATCTATATGAGACCGTTTTCTCTCTGAGAACCGGCGAAATCAGAGAATATAAACGTTCTTTCTGTTTCTAAAAGTGTAAACCTATCTATCCAGCTAAAATGAACCACCCCCGATAATGAACCTGAATTTACCCCTAAATATTTCACATGGAAAATCCAGGTGATATAAGTTCAGATGTTCGGTGAAAATCGTTCACATCTTTCCAAATATACTATTCTCGATTTATTAACAGAAGTCAAGGTATTGAATTATATTACTCGTTCTGCTGATCCCTCCCCATCACTCGATCAATCTCTGTGCGGATTTCAACAACATCGTTCATATCGAGAAAGACGCTTGCGTATCGAATATAGGCGACCAAATCTAAGTCTGCCAAATGATCTAAAGCCAAGTCGCCTAACATTTTGCTATGGATCTCCGCACGTCCTAGACGATAAACCGCATCTTCAATCCGTTCAACTACTTGGTCAATCTCTTCACTACTAACATTTCGCTTCGTTGTCGCCGTGCGAATACTTGATAACAGTTTTTGGCGATCATAGGGTTCGCGGTTTCCGTCGCTCTTGACCACCAATAAACTTGCGGCAATCGTCTCATAAGTCGTAAACCGTTGACCGCAATTCTGACATTGTCGGCGACGACGAATCGCTTCGCCTGTGTCGCGCGTGTCGATGACTTTATGACGCGTAAAAGCACAATGAGGGCAATTCATAGAATCAATCTATCTGGCTCATCTTCCACCAATGTGTATAAATCGGGCATTAGTGCCCTGTCACCATTTAGCAGATGAGCAATTCATTTTATCGTGAGCATGGTTTGAAAACGAGAGATTGTATCTCTGGCAACACTGTTGAACACTCTAGTTTCCAAGACAAACGCCGTATCGTTTTCGAGTAGTAGCTTCTGTAATGGAGCACAGATTCACGCCCCAAAGTGCGAGTGGAATGGGTAGTAGGTTGTAGAGCTCGCAAAACACCCAGATATTGTGTTGACAATAACAAAGGCTACTATATGCAGGGAGTCGTGGGCGAGAGTATAGCATACTTTTTACATGCTTGCAAATGCAAACACGTGTTCTAGTACTTAATTTTCGCGAAAGAACGAAATTTTAATGTAATCGTCTGGAAAGTGTCAGTTGGGGCGTCAGGTTGGAGAAAGAAGGCTGAGGAGGAGGCTAAGGCTAAGAACCTATCCGAAAAGTGGTTGTGAGTTCGACCAGGTTCTCGAGTGAGAAGAGACCGTCACAGAACTTTTCGGATAAGCACTAAGGAAGAAAGGGCTGTCTGAGGGAGGGTGCTCTCAAAACCCTTCAACCTCAGCCTTAGTAAGCGTGCAAAAACAAGTTGTAGGTTTGTAGAACAGGCACCCTTGCCTGTTACGGCGCAGACAGAGAGACGGCATTACAAATAAATCTTGCTGCGATTCGCCAACTTATTTTTGAACGATTACTTAGCCTCAGTCATTCATTGACGGTTTTTACGTGACCGTCGCAGAAAGGCAGGAATATCGAGGTCATCTCGATCAAACGTACGGACGAGATTATCCGTTGTCTGTGCCATCTCATCGACATTCGTCTGAGGCGGTGTAGGAATCTCGTATGAACGTGTTTCATAGGTGCGCTGTTCATATCCGATCGAATCTTGCTGCAATGGCCGATCAAATCCAGTTGCAATGACTGTCAAATGGAGTTCGTCCTTCATTGATGGGTCGATGACTGCACCAAAAATAATATTAGATTCAGGATGAGCATTGGCGCGAATAATTTCGGCGGCCTCATTGACCTCGAATAGACTCAAATCATCTCCACCCTTCACATTAAACAAGATGGAGCGTGCACCATCAATAGATATGTCCAGTAGAGCACTCTGAATTGCCTGTTCAGCGGCCTCTTTGGCTCGCGCTTCACCAGTCCCGCTGCCCATAGACATCAGCGCGGCTCCGCCTTCCATCATCACAGCCCGTACATCAGCAAAGTCCAGGTTGATCAAGCCTGGATTTGTAATCAACTCGCTAATTCCCTGGATACCTTGCCTTAAAACATCATCTGCCATACTAAATGCTTCGTTCAACCCGGCTTTGCGATCAGCAATCTGAAGTAGCCGGTCATTGGGAATCACAATTAAGGTATCGACGCTCTGGACCAACTCATCCATCGAGCTTTCGGCGATGCGGCGACGCTGGGTCCCTTCAAATGTAAAGGGGCGTGTCACGACACCAATAGTCAATGCGCCTGTGTTGCGTGCAATTGAAGCAATAACAGGTGATGCACCCGAACCAGTGCCACCGCCCATACCAGCGGTCACAAAGATCATATCTGAGTCTTGAAGTAGACCATTGATCTCTTCGCGACTCTCCTCGGCAGCTCGTTGCCCTATCTCTGGATTACCGCCAGATCCTAAGCCGCGGGTTAGCTTTTCTCCAATCCGCAGACGCTGTGGTGCTTCCGAGGCGATTAATGCCTGAGCATCGGTGTTCACGGCAATAAACTCAACGCCAAGAATGCCTTCTTGAATCATCCGATTCACTGCATTCTGGCCCGCGCCACCGACTCCAATCACTTTGATCTGTGCAAAATTTTCCACATACTGTGTTTGTGCTTTCGGACTCATGCATAGCTCCTTTTTTGTGGGTGGTCGATCACAAATTGTGCCAAAGGGACTTGACCGCTCATAAACAAAATGGGTTATATACAATTTGTGCCACCAACTTTTTGTATAACAGTGACATTGTGACAGTAAGATAACGAAAACTGCATTTGGTCAGAACGCAGTATATTTTTAGGTGGTATAGCACAAATTGTATAAATTGCCGATCTCAGTCAGAGAGAAATCAAATTTACACACAATTTGGCATACCACCGTATATTTAACCTGGCAACAGATTCTTTAACCAATCCGTTGCTTGCCCTACCCATTCACCATTCCGCATAAAAACTGGATTCCCCATAAACGTTGGTTCGGCGTCAAATCGTCGATGAACAGAATTTGAATCTTCGCGGAAAAGCCCCCACAGAAGCAACCCTACACTGGTCGCATAGGTTGGTGTCTGTAGAATGCGGTGCAGGCCATCAATTGGGAGGTGGTTGGCTGGGTAGCCAATTCGTGTGGGCATTCCCAATGTACTACGCCCTAATTCAGTCAACCCAGGCAGCTGGCTCGAACCTCCCGTAAAGACAATCCCAGCCGGTAGTTTATGATCAAAACCACTTTCCTCCAATTCATCCCAGATCATATCCAAGATCTCTTCGGTTCTGGCTTCCAATACTTGGGATACAAAACGGCGGCTGAAGCTACGCTCTGAACGTTCGCCAAAAACTGCTGCCCATATCTTCTCATCTGTTGCCACCCGATCCGGCAAAACATGTCCATATCGTTTTTTCAGCTCTTCTGCAGTTTCGAACGGAGCATGGAGGGCAATGGCAACATCGTTCGTCAGGTGATGTCCTCCGACATCCAGAATCGCTGTATGGCACAGACAATCGTCGATAAAGATAGCAATATCAGTCGTGCCTCCTCCCATATCGACAACGACCACACCCATCTCTCGTTCTTCCAAACGTAGCACAGATTCGTTGCTGGCCAGCGGCTCAAGAACCAAATCGTCAATATCGATTCCATGAGCATTGACACATTGAACCAAATTATTTACAGCCATATTACTGCCCGTCACAATATGTGCATCAACCTCTAACCGCACAGCCTGCATCCCCAACGGTTGATAGACTTCACCCTGTCCATCAACGGTCCACGAGCGCGCAATTGTGTGTATCACTTGTTGATTTTCCGGTAATGTAACTGCCGCTGCCCCCTCCAGCGCCCGCTGCATATCGAGATTACTGACACCAGCGAAGCGATCAACGGGGCTGACACCGCGACTCTCCATGGCACCTATATGACTCCCAGCAATACCCAAATAGCAACTTGAAAGATGAACGCCCGCATCTTTTTCACAAGATTCGACAGCCTCTCCGATTGCGTTGGTCGCCTCGTTGACGTTGACCACGACACCACGTCGAATGCCTTGGCTTGCAGCTTCGCCCATGCCTAATAAGTGAAGCGACAGATTCCCAAGACTATCATGTGTCACGGACGCCATGAGCGCACATATTTTGGTTGTGCCGACATCTATTGCGGCGATAATTTCCTGCATCTGTAAACCTCGCAAATCTGTTTGGATCGACCGATCCCGGACCGAACCTATCGAAAATAGGGTCGCTGTAGGTAACGTAAATCAATAATCTGTGCTGTTGTATCCCCTCGTTCCAGAATTCTCTGGGCAGCCTGAAGATTGGTGATTTTCGTCTCAATGTTCTGACCATCACCCCAATAAATCCAATAGTCACTATGGGGAAGCGCAAAATTCAATCCAATTCCTTTATGATAATTCAAATATTGTATATTGGGAAACAGCTGACTAAGATTCTCGGCTGCCGTCAATACATCCCTGTCTATGGCTTGTTGACTTTCTTGGACCTGGGCATCAACAAAATCTGTCGTTCTCAATGCACGGGCGGCCTGCGTTCCATCCCGGATTTGGAGCAAACCAGCCGTATTTTCATGTCGAATGGGTAGCGCTCTTCCATCTGCCAGCAACCAAAGTGGCCCTTGATCAGTTATCCAAAGAGCTTTTGGCTGTTCTTCAACAATTTGCGCTTCTACTCTGCCTGGAAGAAGAATTGTCACTTGCGCATCTGCTACATAAGGATGATTGCGCAATCGTTCTCCTATTTCGTTTGGTTGCAGCCAGAATGCGCTCCACCCGTCCACCTGGGCAGCTTCATATAGTTCATCTTGGGTCAAATAGCTTACATTGATAAAATCTACATCTTCCCGATAGATAAAAAATTGATCCGCTGTAAAGATCCAATAACAACCATAACCGACCAAGAGCAACAATAAAATACTAGCTACTTTACTTTCATGCCAGACAAAGTGGGGTTTCTCCCAATCGATCAGCCTTTCAGATGATAGATTCTGAAAGAAATTCTTGGCAACTCGTTGAATCGTTGGCCAGATCGAAACAACAGATAGTTCTAATGAGCTGAGACGGTTTGCTTCAAAACGATGCATCTTGCGTCGCGAACGTTGTCGGGCACGCTGCTGACGCTCCTTACCTTGTCTAGATAGCGGTCGAGTAAATCGATTCGTTGTGGCCTCGCTTTTTGATGCCGATCGTTGGGAATGCTTCGTTCGGTTATTCTCTCTTCGAGTACGGTTAGACATCTTCACAACATCGCTACTTATCATTCAATGAAAGGGGATGGTTCAGATAACCCATTGAGTTAGGTTGACACTTGTGCCTGCGGAGGAGGCGTTCTCTATTACACGCAGTAGACATAATCCTGCATTTCTCAGTCAAAACAGACTCGAGCGTGCCAAATGGTCCGAGATTCTCTACTGCGTCTTTTTTCGCCATTTGAACGCTCTACCTCTGAGAAATCCTACTGCGTGTAATCTCTAACGCCGGTTCTCGTCGGATACAGCCGCATTAGAGAATGCGGCCTCCACGAGTTTGTCAACCTAATTTTGAACCACTCCAATGAAAGCGCTTCAAAAAATGAGTACAGATCGTAAACATCTATATTATTTTTTATCTAGCGATAGAATTCTGTTGCCGATCCTCATGATTCGCCAATGCAAGTTGAATCAATCGGTCGACTAGATCTGGATACGAAATGCCGCTCGCTTCCCATAATTTCGGATACATGCTAATACGCGTAAATCCAGGCATAGTGTTGACTTCATTTAGATAAAGCGCTTGAGATTGATCATCCAACAAGAAGTCGACCCGTGCAAGCCCTGTTCCATCAATGGCCTGAAATGCCTGGCACGCCATCTGTTGCACTTGCTTTGTCTGCTCTGGGCTTAAATCAGCCGGAATAATCAAGTCGCTGTTATCATCTTCATATTTTGCAGCATAGTCATAAAATTCGTTACCAGGGACAATTTCACCCGGCACACTTACAAGTGGTCCATCTGTAAGCGAATAGGTATTTCCAAGTACGCTGACTTCTAGTTCGCGGGCGTTTTCGACAGCCTTTTCAACTACGATTTTGCGATCATAGTTAGCAGCGAGCGCAAGTCCCTCTAACAACTCTTGCGGATCTACCGCTTTGCTAACACCAACACTGCTCCCTAAATTAGCCGGTTTGACAAAGAGCGGATAACCTAATTCCTGTTCCAAATGAAAGAGAACAGTCGTAGGGCTTTGGTTCCACTCGTCTCGCGTCACAACTCTATATGGCGATTGGGGAAGCCCCTCTGCTGCAAAAATCTTCTTAGAAAGCGTTTTATCCATTGCGACAGCACTCGCAAGAACGCCACAGCCAACGTAAGGAAGATTGGCCATTTCCAGCAAACCTTGAACTGTCCCATCCTCACCATATGGACCATGCAAGACTGGAAAAACGACATCAATTGCAGGGAGCGTCGTCTCTTGACTCGCATGGGGTAACAATGCCCATCGATCATTGCCATCACCTACATTAGAGGGTTCTGTCCTGGTCGGTGGGCTGAACTGATTTTGAGATGTTCCATTTGTCGTTGATATTTGTTTAGCAGCGATCTGTGCCGATAGTTGCTTATGGGGATCGCCAGCCGTTAGCCAACGCCCTTGTGGTGTAATACCAAGTGGCACCACATGATGGCCAGCCTCTTCCAACGCCGACATCACATTCCGCGCGCTCGCCAAAGAGACCTCGTGCTCACCGCTGCGTCCACCAAAGAGGACACCAACATGGTATCTATTTTGTTTATTCATAAATCCCGTCCCATTCCCCGATAAACTGCACTTCAGGCTTTAATTGCACACCAAATGAATGAACGACCTCTTCTTGAATAGTCCGAATGAGTGTGAGGACGTCTGATGCCGTGGCTGAACCAACACCTCCACGATTGATGAGAAAGTTAGCGTGACAGGCACTAACTTCAATTCCTCCAATGCATTTCCCGATCAGACCGGTTTGATCAATTAGCCGACCAGCATAATCACCCGTCGGATTCATAAAGGTGCTTCCTAAACTTGGCTCGACAGGTTGTGTTTGACGACGATGTTGGAGAAACCCATCGGCTCGTTCTCGGATTTCCTCTGGCGAACCATTCTTGAGCCGAAATGCTGCGCTCAGCACAACCGGATGGAAACCAGCACGCACAAGCCGTAGACGCTTCAGCGAACTGTTTCGATAAGCATAGTCAAAATCGTGCAAACAATATTCTCGGATCGAGCCATCCGGGAACAGAAGAGTTGCCTGACACAAGCTGTCCTTGATCTCGCCACCATGTGCACCAGCATTGCCGACGACGGCACCGCCCACCGTGCCAGGAACGCTGACAGCCCACTCAAGTCCGGTCAAGCCGGCTTGAATGCTTCGGCGTGCTGCCCCCGCCAGGGCCGCTCCACTTTCGACAAAGAGTGAAGGGGGCGATTGCCGATGCGATTTTGGCTGTACACCCTCGGTTTGCGTCGAATCGATTCTTAACGTACGGCACCGGTTGTAAATGACCAATCCACGCACACCTTGATCGCTAATCAAACTATTGCTGCCCCCACCCAAAATCAAGTAGGGCAAAGAGTTCTGTTGCGCCCACTGGATCAATTGAATCAGCTGATCCACTCGCTTGACAATTGCAAAATATTCAGCGGTTCCACCCACCTTAATCGTCGTCAACGGAGCCAGCGAAACCTGGCGTTCTATCCGAACACCAAAGTGAGCTGGCTGGCTCCAATCAATTGCGTTCAATCAATCGCTCCAACAACATTTCACCAACTCGATATCCATCACCTGCACCCAGCGTGATGACCACATCGCCCGCCCGCGTTTCGGCGACTAATTGATCTGTTGCGGCCCACAGACTCGAGACATAATCAATGGCGGGGTGTTGGCTTGCGTCAACAAGATCACGTGCATGAATCTTGCCACTATTCTGCTCCCTTGACGCATAAATATCAGTGACAAGAACGCGAGTCGCATGTTCAAAGCAATTGCTCATTTGTTGCCTTAGCTCTGCTGTTCGGCTAAATGTGTGTGGCTGAAAAACGGCCCAAATTCGTCGTCCTGGATATCGTGCCTGGGCAGCCGCTAAGGTCACCTGGACTTCTGTCGGATGATGGGCATAATCATCGATCACTGTAATGCCACAAACTTCTCCTTTGACTTCAAAACGACGGGCTGTTCCCTGAAATGTCTTTAAACTCTGCAATGCACTTGTGTCCGCAACCCCACACCATCTGGAAACACAGAGTGCAGCAAGCGCATTGCGCACGTTGTGTAATCCTGGTACATGAAGCGCCAGTGGATACATAGCTTCTTCGTTATCCCGGCGATCCCTCCATTGTAAAGAAGCCATATAGCCAAGCTCTGCTTGTGGCTCTAACCCGAAAGCGTGTACCCAACTATTACCCCTTTGTCGAGAGTCAAACTTCTCCCCTATGTTGGGTTGAGTTGGCAGACCAACCGCGTTCGATACGCCATAAGTTCGCCATGGTACATCCCGTTGATTTTGCTGGCGAAGACTCTCGGCTCCTGGGTCATCGGCGCAGGAGACAATTAAACCTTCGGGGTCGACCAAATGTGTAAATTCAAAAAACGCTTGTGCGAATTCATCGGCTGTAGGATAGCAATCAACATGATCCCATTCCACATTTGTGATAACGGCCACCGTCGGTCTCAGGCCCAAGAACATCCGATCATATTCATCCGCTTCCAAGACAAAAAGGTCCGATTGTCCTGCGCTCGCATTGCCATAGCCTGGTAGTTCAGTCCCGATAATATAGCCAGCCTGAATACCCGCTTCGTGTAGAATCTTGACAATCATCGAGGTCGTTGTGCTTTTGCCATGCGCGCCAGCAACCGCAATGAGCGTCCGTTGTGCCAATAATAGGGGCAGAAATGCATCTCGCTTTACAATGGGAAGCCCAAGCGCTTCTGCAGCCTGTCGGTCCGGAATTTCTGGACGAATTGCACTACTCATGAGAACAATATCTGGGTAGTTATCGATATCTAACTGGGTTAGATTGTCATCAGTCTGGGTCGGATAGACCGTTGCACCCGCCTCTCTCAGACGTTCAGTTTTTAAGCTCTCTTGCCGGTCGCTTCCGCTAACCCTCATTCCCATCTGAAGCAAGACAGTCGCAATCGCACTCATCCCGGCCCCGCCAATGCCAATGATATAGACATGTAGGGTTCTATCTTGATTGGTTAATTTCTCTTGCCAAGTCGACATCACTCTTCATCCTCTCACGCTCCAAATAATTAGCACCGCAATGGGAACCATCCAATAGACCGGATTCGGAATCAAATTGCCTGGTAGCAGCGGGATCAACATTGTTGCGGTGGATGATAGTGGCAGGATGATATCAGGAAATGGATACCCATATTCATCAAGAAAATACCAAATTGTACCAGAAATCAAATAAGCGTTTAATAATCCAACTGCAAGCGTAATAATCGGCCCTTGTGGTGGTGGAGCGGGCTTACCCGAAAAGCTAAAAGTCCGTCCAGCATAGCTAGCGAAAACGATTGAAATAAAAAGAACGCAATAAAAGATCACAAAGAATTGTGCGCGCGTAGTTCCATCGCCCTCAGGAATGCCAAGAATATCACCAGCGACAACGTTCAAGGCACGCGTGATCTGCTCGTCCAAAAAGATCAGGACAAAAATGGCGGCCATGACCATAATGGTTACACCTAACTCTTTTACATATCCCCGTACAAAGCCAATCATCACAATGATGACGCCAATGCCAAAGAAAAACCCCTCAATCGGTCCCATGTTTGTTTCAGGCTGAGGAGGAGGCTAAGGCTGAGGAAGACTATACAGATACGCAAGTCGTCCTGAGAGGTTCTACGCATCATCTGACGCTTGTCAGGCCGAATGATCCGTAAGCCAAATTGGCCCTATGCTCTTCTTCCTTCGCCTCAGCCTCCTCCTCAGCCTACTTCTAAGTCCTCAGTGAACTCAATACGAGTAGTAGAAACAATGTTAGCAGCATCATCCAAGCAAGCGGTGCTCGTTGATCCAGTACGAGATCCACAGTTTTGATGTTGTCAACTATTGCGCCCCAAAATGCATGAAGCATTCGTAATGGCGTTGTCCCTTCGACCATATCCGGTAGAATGACGCTTTCTGGCGCGATGACGCGTAACATGCGTGGCAATAAGACGGAACCGAAGAGAATACCATTAAATAATCCAAACATGATCGCCCAACCATTCTTCGGGCTTGCATCGTCTGGAATAAAGTTGGATGTAATGAAATAAGCTGCCAGAAGTACAACTATCCACAAGATAAAAAGATAAGCCGGCGCAAATTCTTCCGTCATCACATTGGGTGCATCTCTGAGCGCAGCAAATGCTCCTTCTGGATCGCCACTCAAACCACCAGCTTGAAGAAAGGTTGTAAATTTGCCACCTAAATTGGCAATACTGACAAATATGCCCCCTTGTTCCTGAAGCAAAACCCACGACAGCATCGCAACAAGAAAAACAACGCCCGCCCGCAGTGCACCACGTTGATATCCTATCCAGCCAAAAAAGAGCAGATAGATCCCGAACGTAATGAGGAGTTGCAGTTGCTCAATCATGATATCTCAGTGCCGGACGATTCCAGAAAGATCGATTGATCCACAGATGGACAAGAAGATCAGGGTCAGAAGAAAGTCAGTCGATTCTCAACGTCATTAAGTTAGTGGAAGTGGCATTCTCTATTACACGCAGTAGACATAATCCTGCACTTCTCAGTCAAAACAGACTCGAGCGGGCCAAATGGTCCGAGATTCTCTACTGCGTCTTTTTTCGCCATTTGAACGCTCTACCTCTGAGAAATCCTACTGCGTGTAATCTCTAATGCCGGATTGAGTCGACTAGAGCCACATTAGAGAATGCTGCGCCATGCATGGCGACTCCACCACGAATCAGTCTGAACTTAACGACATTGAGTCGATTCTGTCTTCTCAATCTGTGAGTCATTGGAACATTGGATTGGCTCTATTCAACGATAAGTGTCAGACTTCTGCTGATCAACCAGAAGTTGGGCAATATTCGCTGCTGCGTCCGGTTTGGCTAATTGGGCCAAAGATTTTTTCATCGCTTGCCGTCGTTTGGTATTTTGCAACAGGTCAAGCACAGTTGGGACGAGTGTCTCGGATAGTGTATGATCTTGAATAATCATTGCAGCATTGTGCCTCGTCAATTCCTGCGCATTTTGTATCTGATTCACCCCCGCAAAAGGCAGTGGAACCAGTATCGATGGTAACTGAGCAATGGGGAACTCTCCTAATGTACTAGCCCCAGCGCGCGCCACGCTGAGATCGGCAGCGGCCAACGCCAACGCCATCTCGTCATGCAAATAGGCGACAGGATAATAGTGATTCATAAATGCCTCAGGTAAGTCAATCGCCTGAAGCCGCACCATTTCTTGATAAAGTGGCCAGTCACGTTCACCAATTACGTGCAAAATAATGGCGTGAGGCACCATCTCAGTGAGCCCCTGCCAAGTTGCTTGGTTAATGCTTCGCGCGCCCTGACTGCCACCCCATATCAGGACCAACGGTAATTCTGGCCTGTCAAGAGATTCATCTGTCCTTTGGAAAACACCATTGTTATCTATTTTAGGGGAATGCAGCCAGCGAAACAATTGAGCGCGTGCCTCGTTATGATTTTGGGCAACCGAGATCAATTCCATCCGCACCGGATATCCCGTTACAACGGCCTTGCCCTGCGGAACTTCACCACCGAAATGAACGGCTGCCCGTGGAAGGCTAATGGCCACGCGTTGGGCAAAATAACTCAGGAATCGAATTGTCCAGCCCGGAGCCATATCTGGCAAGTAAATCAACACGGGAATACGATACAACCAGCAAGCAAAAACTATCGGTGCACAAACATATCCACCAGTTGCCAAACAAACAGTCGGGCGAAATTGTCTAATCAGATTGAATGATTGTCCCAATCCTTTGATCATTCGACCACAACTGAGCAGAGCACGCCAGGGATGAATGCCACGTATTTTATCGGTCTCAATTCCAGTATAGGCAACACCGGCCCGCTCGACGAGTGTTTTCTCCATCCCATCAACACTCCCTACCCACAGCAGCTCAATCTGGTCTCCTAGAACAGTAGAGAACTGAGGGGTCTTGCGTTCGGCTCTATTTCTTAGAGGATCCTGATGTACGCCGCGAGCCTTTTCGTGTCGATCCAGTGTTTCTTGACGCGTTCTTCTTCGAATTTTTTGTACCTCGTTCTGTGCCACCTGCTCTTGAGCGACGCTCAGTCCGTTTGGTACTTCGAGAAGTTGTTGTGCTGCCGGTTCGTTTCTTTTTTGTAGAGCCTGTTGTTCGGTTGGTTGAGCGGTTGCTGTTTTGTTGAGTTGTTCTGCGACTGCGAGAGCTGGATATACGTGTCCCCCCGTCCCCCCGCCCGAAATCAAAACGCGCATAGGCTAATTGTCCTAATTGTGACGAATTGCTTGTTGTGTGTTCTGCACCAGCAACGCCAGATCGACTAATACTAAGCAAAATACCCACTGCGATGAGAGTTGTGACCAATGAACTGCCCCCATAGCTGATAAAGGGTAGCGTCACGCCGGTTGGCGGCACGGCTGCAACGACAACGGCAGTGTTCAACAATGCTTGTAAAATTAAGAGCGACGTAATTCCTGTGGCCAACAACATGCCAAAATTGTCCGGCGCGCGTAATGCTGTACGTAACCCTCGATAGGCAAAAAGGGCAAAGAGCATGATGACGAGTAAGGTGCCCAACAACCCCAGTTCTTCCCCAATAATGGCAAAAATATTATCGCTCCAACTAAGAGGCAAATAACCAGGAAATTTTCCGATGCTATTGCCTATACCAACACCTACCGGCCCCCCACGATTCAATGCACTGACCGAATGAACAACTTGCCATTCGGCGCTTTCGAGCGGGTTCCAAACCGAATCCATAAATTTCTGAATACGGTTGCCGGCATAAGTACTGTTGGTAATGACGAGCCAAAATGTAAGTGTCATACCAACGCCAACCAATACCAATTGCTTGAGATCAGCTCCTGCAATGAAAAAAAGAATCAATGCGGTGGTCACAAGAAGTAGAGCCGAACTGATGTCCGGTTGAAAGACAATCAAGACAGTAATGAACCCCATCAACACGCTAAATGGAATTAATCCAACACGCACATTGCGAATTCGCGCTCCTTTGCTAGCAAGCCAAGCACTAATGTAGATAATGATGATGATCTTCGCTGGTTCACTTGGTTGGATGCTTCCTCCATAAAAGGTTCTAGATGCGCCAAATCGTTCTGCACCAAACGGTAAGACTAATAAAAGCGCCAAAAGCGCCGCGCCCATCAGCAAAATGCTCCATTGTTCCCACAGAGTATACCGAATTCGAGAAGCGATAACCAACCCAGCAATACCTAGCGTCGTCCAAATAACTTGACGCACGATAAAATAATAGGGGTCACCGTATCCTTCAAATGCCTGGGCAAAACTGGAGCTAAAGACCATAATGAGTCCTAGAGCCAACAGGCACATAACGATAGAGAGAAGGGCCCAATCAAATCGATCGTTTGTGGAGATGGTTTGTTGTGTCAATGGTTACCTACTGATCGCTCAATAACGAGTTGACGAAAATGATTGCCGCGCTGCTCAAAATCTTTATAAGCATCGTAGCTCGTTCCACCAGGAGACAAGAGTACAACTGTTTCTTTCGTCTTCGTGTTGGGTTGTGCCTCGATGCAAGAACGGATTGGATTCAGATCTGCCACTCTCTTTTGCATCGTTTTAGTCAATCGATTGTTCTGATTGTCCATTTGCGTCGAGGCGTCCATGGCCTTTGATTTGGAGTAGGCCGTCAATGCGGCCAAATTAACAGCTTCCTCTAACCGTTGAACAACGGCAGTATTGGGGGCAATCAACTGTGCAAATTGTGCACGCTGCTGGACCAAATCCACAAACATTGAACCAATGGCTCCAAATCCGATCACATACTCGACTCGCGCAACGGCTTCGTCTGCCAATGATTCCCACGCAAGGTTTTTATCTTTACCGCCGACTAATAGGATAATCGTCTGGTTACATCGATCAAAACTTCGTAGTCCCGCTAGCGCCCGTTCTGGTGATGTAGCAATGTTATCGTTGATCCAAATAACACCATCTTTCTCAGCAACCGTTTCGAGCCGATGTGGCACCCCCGGAAAGCGTTGGGCAACTAATTTCATACTCTCACTTGTCACATCGATCGTCGCGTCATTGCTTGTTATATCACTCCTTGTTGTACCACTACTTATTGCATCACCAATCGCACCACAAATCGTTGCAGCAGCGAGAAAATTGCTGACATTATGTAGACCACAGAGTAGTAACTCATGACGTTCACAGATCGGCTCACCGGCATAGATCAGTGTGTCTCCATCGAGCCAGGCCCCCCTGCTAAATCGATTCTCAACCGCTCCCTGGTCTTCAGTATGCTTTAAGGATGTATGATCAATCGCTTTGTCGCCGGATATTCCAGCTAGGTTTCGCTCCCGACTGAACCAACTCGCCTGTTCCAGCAGTGGTATCGATTGTCGAGCCTCTCTCAAGCTTTGATCTGGATTCCATTCCGCCGGTATGTCTTGGTTTGTATCTGATTTATCTGTTTCCGAATCCTTCGCTCCTAAATGATTGAAACCACCTAAGCTGTTGGTGACTGGATCGTCTGCACTCAAGACAATTGTCGAATTTGGACGCAAAAAACGTAACAAATTGAGTTTCGCATCGACATATGCGGCCATGCTAGGATGTCTATCCAAATGGTTGGGTGTCACATTCAGGATTGCTGCAACATCGGGTCCCATCTGCTCAAAATTGCCCCAAGAAATTGTGGGATCGAAAAGCTCCAGTTGGAAGCTACTCAACTCCAGAACAAGCGGTTCACCCGGATAAATATCGTCAAGCCGATCAATCAGAGGGAGTCCAATATTGCCACCTAGATGGACTTTCCGTTTATCGGATGTAATGGATGTAGAAAGGATTTCCCCCACTAATGTGGTGGTGGTCGTCTTGCCACTGCTACCCGTGATCGCAATCGTAGGCCCCAAACCGCGCGCCGCGGCTAGTTGAAGCGTCAACAAACTATCATTTGTGAGTGGAATACCGCGCTGAATCGCTTGTTGCACAATCTCGATCTGTGGCGGAACACCACCACTAAGACAGAGCAGATCACACCCATCGAGCAATGAGAGCGGATGTCCACCAAGCGCAAGTTTGATCGGCAGGTTGGCCAGAGCAGCTAATTCATCTACCAACTTCTCCTGTGTGGCTACGTCGCTAATGGTCACAGTGGCGTTTGTCGCTGTAAAGAAGCGTGACAACGCGAGGCCCTGTCGAGCCAACCCCAGAATGACAATATTTTTATTTGCGAAATCAGCAAATCCCTGACTCAAATTATCACCATATTTTGGTGGTATCCCACAAATTGTGCAAAAGATATCGGATCCCTCAGAGAAAAAGTGAATTCACACACAATTTGGGATACCTCCTACATATAGATATTAAATCAACGCCAACGCCACGCCCAACATCCCACTCAGGACACCAATCAGCCAAAAGCGCTCTTTTACCTGCATTTCGCTCCACCCCAACAGCTCAAAATGATAGTGTAATGGCGACATTTTGAATATCCGACGACCCTCCCCGTATAACCTCTTCGTTAACTTAAAATAGCTCACTTGTATGATCACACTCCCCGCCTCTGCTACAAATACAAGCCCAATAATGGGAAGCAATAGCCACTGTCCTGTCATTAAAGCAACCAGCCCCAACGTAGCGCCCAGTGCCAAACTCCCCGTATCACCCATAAACATTTGAGCAGGATGTGCATTGAACCAGAGAAAGGCGAAAAGCGCACCGACAACCGTAAAGCAAAATGCGGACAAATATGTCTGATCCTGCAAATAAGCAATCAGCCCATAACAGGCGAAAGCAATACTGCTAATACTGCCTGCCAGGCTGTCTAGCCCATCAGTTAAATTGACCGCATTGCTCATACCCACAATGATTAGAATCCCTATCGGCAAAATAAATGGGCCAACTTGAAAGAAATCAGGGAAACCTGGCACACCCACATAATCCCATTGAGGAGGACCAAAGTAGAGAATCCCAACCATCAGAGCCGCAAAGAGAAACTGAAAGCCGCTCTTCATTCGGGCACTCATCCCTTCACCTTGTCCGCGAATTCCTTTGATTCCTTGCCAATCATCAATTGCACCGAGAAGAGCATGAGATCCAAGACAAAAGAAGAGAAGCAATGTACTCTGACCAATATTTATATAGGGATTTAGTCGCCAGAAATCAACAAAACTCAGTGAGATATCAGCAATGTTCAGAGCACCGATGATCAATAATACAGGAACCACAATCAAGACACCACCCATTGTAGGAGTTCCTGTTTTTACCTGCCTGGTATCTGGCTCTTCAATCCGAATCTGCTTGCCAATACCCCACCGTTTGAGCAATGCGATCAGCGGGTTTCCCCAGATAACAGCGATGAAGAAGCTGAGGGTGCCCAATGTGAGTGCATAGGCCATGCTGGATTCTCCTGCCAGAGCTATGATGCCGAATAAGGTAATGAGAATGATAAAGACAAGAATCGACGTAAAACTATAAAGGCCAGGAATACTAAAATGTGTTGGTTCAACTTGACGTTGCATGTTATTCTCTCATAATTTCCAGATAATATAATTTCAGGGTGATGGGTGAAACCAAGAAAGAAATTAGAAATATAGATGTTCAGGTAATGTTTTTCCACGCAAAACAGTAGCTTGTCAGCATTTCAGCCGGTCAGCTCTCTGGCCGACCGGCTGAAGACAGGAAAATTTTTTCCTGAAAGGCTATAGGATAGAGATTGACACGGATACGCACGGATTCAATCCTGACAATCCTATCAATCCGTGTCCAAACACTTTCTCGGGTCTATTTATGATTTCAAAGTAATATAAGGCACGATCAGATCCATGCCAATCGCCCTGCTTCCTTTAACAAGAATGAGATCATTGGGGCGAATCTCATGTTGAAGTAGAGAGATTGCTTGTTCATGATCGGGTATCAAATGTAGTTGTCCCGGAACGAGCCCGGCTGCATGTGCTTCCTCCCCAATCTCCCGACCAAGCTCGCCAACCGTAATCAAGAGATCGACGACATCCGCTGCTCGCCGCCCAACGAGCTTATGCCCTTCTTCCGTAAATTTTCCAAGCTCAAGCATATCGCCCAACACAGCGACACGTCGTCCTTGTCCAGTAGGTTCCAGATCGTCTAATAAATTCAGCGCAGCGATTGTGCTCGGAGGGCTTGCATTATACGTATCATCAATTACCGTTGAACTGTTGATTCCAGTCACCATCACAAGACGTAACTGATTGGTGTGATCTTGCATGCCTTCGATAATCTCGGCCCAGCTCAATCCTTCAACCAACCCAACAGCGGCAGAGCGTAAAGCAGTATGCACGCTATGTCGACCCAACAATGGCACACGTACATGTACCGACTCAACATCTCCTTGATTCCGCTTTCCAGAGTCTCTACCGGCTTCTTTGCGATGATGAAAACGAAACCGAATTCCCTCGGCCCCTACACTCTCAATTTCATCGGCCCAGAGATTAGATTCTTTTGTCAATCCATACCAAAAAAGACGAGCGCTTGTCTTTTCTGCCATCGTACGCACATTCTCATCATCCCAATTAAGTATCGCAACGCCTCCCTGATCTGCAGAAGGCAATGCCTCCACAAGCTCAGTCTTGGCTTGCAAAATGCGTTCCAAAGTCTTGAGTCGCTCTAGGTGGACAGGCTCTACATTCGTCACGACCCCTATATGTGGACGTGCCCATATGCAAAGATCATGAATCTCACCCAGCGCATACATCCCCATTTCCAGCACAGCGCGTTCATACGTTGAGTCAAGTCCTAATAGAGCCAGCGGTAATCCCTGTTCGCTATTTAAATTGCCCTGGCTACGATATGTATTAAATCGTTGACGCAAGACCGATGCGGCCAATTCCTTACTGCTCGATTTTCCAACACTTCCCGTGATGCCTATGACTCGTAAACCAGCTTGACATCTATGCAGACGCTGAAAGGCTCCAACTTGCTGGAGCGCAGCCTGACTATCAGGAACGATGAAAGCAAGCGGCCTACTTGGATCATATTTCAATGTAGATAAAGACGGTCTGCCGTGGGGCCATTGGGTCCGTTCCGCAAGAACATCAATCGTCACTGCATTGTGTGCTTCGGCTTGCTTTCGACCTCGTTCTTCACAGATAACGACGCTGGACCCATTTTCTAGTGCCGAACTGATATAATCATGTCCATCCTGTCTTGAGCCTGGAAGGGCAACAAATAAATCTCCCATCGTCACATCACGACTGTCGAGCACAGCACGAGGAATCGGCTCAGCAGGCAACGCCAATGGCGGTGTCTGTCCAACAATCGCCTGCCATAGGGTATGGTGTGTAATCTGCGTTTTTACAATTGGTGCCATATTACTTGAGGCGGATGCGCTGTCTAGTTTCTCAGAAAAGCCTACCTATCTGATCTCCCCAACCGAATATCATCGGTTGGGATATTCATGTGCTCAAAAAGGCGACGTGCGACGCGGCTAAACACAGGTGCCGCTGTATAGGCTGCCCAAGGACTGATTGTCGGATCGGGTCGATCGAGCTTGACTAACACGACAAATTGAGGATCATCTGCTGGAGCAAATCCCACAAAACTCACGATCGTTTCATCCTCGTGATATCCGCCCTCAATCGGAATTTGTGCAGTACCACTTTTACCTGCAATCGCGTAGCCGTAAACTTGAGCCTCTCGATTGCCAATTTGTACAACTTGGATCATCATATCGGTCAGCTGCGCAGCCGTTTCAGGGCGAACGGTTTGACGCACAAAAACAGGTTGCGTTTTTTGAATATCATCTTGGTATATGCGCGCTTGCACAACATATGGACGCATCAGCCGTCCTTTATTGGCAATCGCTGCCACAGCGTTCACCATCTGAATCGGCGTAACGGCCAATCCCTGACCAAAACTGTTTGTGCCCAACTCCGAAAGACTCCAATCTTCTGATTTTGGCGTTTTGACCAAACCGTTAATTTCCTTGGCAAGATCGATCTCTGTTGATTGACCAAAACCATATCGTCGAACGTATCGATAAAATTTGTCAGAGCCAACCTGTGTCGCAATCTCAGCTGTCACAACGTTGAGTGAATGAGCTAATGCATCAGTTGCCGATACCCGTCCAGAAGCACTGCGATTGCTGTTCAAGATCCGCCGCCCACCAACAACAATAATTCCAGTATCAGTATAGACCGTTGATGGCTCGATTACACCTGCATCTAAGGCCGCTGCATAGGTAATTACTTTGAAAATCGAGCCTGGTTCATATTGCGAACTGATCGCTGGGTTATTGTACTGATCCACGGAACTTTCGCCATAAACATTGGGGTCATAGGTTGGCCAGTTAGCAAGTCCCAAAATCGCACCCGTCTTTGGCTCAGTAACGATGATTGTTCCACTGTGGGCGCGATAAAAATCGATCCCTTGTCGTAGTTCATCCTCAATGATCCACTGGATCGTCCGGTCAATCGTTAAAATTAAGTCTTTTCCTGCAACGGATGGCAAAAACCGACGCACATGATTTGATATTGTATCCCAGGAGGCATTTCGATTCTCGGTTAGGCCAACTCCATCTTGGCGCAGGAATAGATCATAGTATTCTTCAATCCCATAATGTGCGCGTCGATCCGTACCGATGCGGACTAGACCAAGTAAATGACTGGCCAATTCGCTCTCGGGGTAGAACCGTTGAGGGATCGGTTTTAAATAAACGTTTTTAAGGGTATCGCTATCGTCTGGATTGGTCTCACGCCAAGTATCAAGATTCTTGGCTGCATCCAAGGGGATTATCTGTGCAAGAATTGCATATGGGCTATCAACGCCAGCGGTTAGTTTTCTTTGAGTTTCAGCAGCAGGCAAATCCAATAACTCTTCTAGTAAGGCTGCCACCTTTGCGCGTTCTGTATCGGTTTCAATCTGGTTGGACGATGCTAATACCTGAAACCCAAAATGATCAATAGCGAGTAGATCACCATCTCGATCGACGATGGTTCCACGTGGCGCTAATGAAAGATCGCCAGATGCGTCAATGGGAACAAGATCTTGCCCAAACGCTTGATAACTAACTAAACGCACTAAGACGATGCTTGTTAGGATCGCAAAACAGAACACAATCACGAGCATACGTCCAGAGTCCTGCTCACTCAGCACACTAGATTCATTGGAAGAAGATCGATCAACAAACGCTTCCCCCGTTGAGCCATGACTATCCTGTTGTTCTATTCTTTGTTCAATTGTTGAAGACTGTGTCTCGGCGGAAGCATGCTCTGACACTATCACTTCTCCTGCTGCCATGCTGTTGTAACATAGCGGCGAAACTCCTGCATTTGTTCAGCGATTGTATCGATAGTGACATGCAAGTTTACTTCCTTGGATTCAGTATTGGAAAAGGGTGTAGTATTGGGTAGTAGTTGTACAGATGTTGGCTGTGCAGACGAGGTTTTATCGGCCAAGGAATTCGACATACTATCCGTCGCGTTCTGTACCAAGTACTTTTCATCAACCAGATCCGCCACTGGCAAGAAGTGATGGGTCTGAATTGGAACAAATCCTAATATTAACGCACGTTGTCTGACATGATCAAGAGATGTATTCTGGTTCATGCGCCAGATGAGTTCGGCATTCTCTTGCTCGATCTTTGCGTGTTGTCTCTGCAGTTGGTCCAGTTCAGATCGAGTCTCCAAAATTTGGACAGATAGTTGAATGTGAAGCAATAACGCAAGAGAAAGGAGGGTCAAAACGACCATAAAGAGCATAAACGATGACAATTCGTCCGGCAACCAAAGCATTTGGCGTAATGAACGAAATGATTGTCCAATTTTTGTTTGTTTGAGCACATTTTGCCAATCGTCTTTGATCAGATCTGACGCTGATGATACATGACTTTGCCGCAACATTTCACTTTTGTCTGACTGTGATTATTGGGTTACCTGCTATCAGTTAATAGCTGACAGTGATCAGCTTGATTATCGTTCATTGTAAATATTAGACATTATAAGGATTCAAAGTTTCTCTCTGAGAAATCATACAATCATCAGGCAGAAATTTTCAATCCTTATAAACTCTATTGTAGGACTCACGCAGAACCCTTTTGTATGGGCGAATCACATTGTGCGTAAGTCCTATATTGTGTAAGTCGTGACGGCTGATTTAGATACGTTCAGCTACACGCAACCGAGCAGAACGGCTACGCGGATTTTTTTCACGCTCAGCTTGTGTGGGCCGGATTGGCTTACGGGTGATGATTCTTAATAACGGCACCCTATCGTACCCCCCCATTGGATGAGATGGGTCTGCTACATATGAACGTGCTTCTGCCTGCATCCACTGTTTGACAATACGATCCTCCAGGCTGTGGAAACTGATCACAGCCAAACGCCCGCCACGTTTTAGAATAGATGCTGCTTGTAGCAGAGCTGACGACAATCTCTCAAGTTCTTGGTTAACAGTGATTCGCAAGGCTTGAAAGACGCGAGTTGCAGGATGGATTCGAGGTTTTTCCTTGTTCCATTTTGTCCTCCTGCTGCGCCCCCGATTCCCGACACCTTGACTACCAATAGCCGTTAAGACGACTGATGCTAATTCATCCGTGGAGTGCAAGGGACGTGATTGAACAATATATTTTGCAATGCGACGACTGCGCGGTTCTTCTCCGTATCGATAAATCAGATCCGCTATATCACGCTCTGACCATTGATTTACAATTAGATCCGCATTCAAATCTTGTGACGGGTCCATGCGCATGTCGAGCGGCCCATTCTGTGCGAATGCGAAGCCTCTTTCTGGTGTTTCTAACTGAAAACTGCTCACGCCAAGATCGAGTAAGATCGCATCGCTAGCCATAAAATCTAAAGTTGACGAGCAATTCGCTTGCGCAATTTGAATCAGATCAGAAAAATTAGCATGAGCCAACAGGAGCCGACCTGAAGAGAAAGCACTGGTGAAACGCCGGCGAACCCGTCTTAGTGCAGCTGGATCACTGTCAAGACCTAGTACATGTCCATTGGGTGCTGACTTCTCTAATATAGCCGATGTATGACCGCCGCCTCCAATTGTCCCATCAATATAAATCCCATCTGACTGTATACGCATCTCAGATACAGTTTCTTCTAGTAACACAGGAATATGTGCAACTCCATCTGGATCGGAGGGTATAGTTGTTGTGTCAGATGTCATATACTTCAAACATAGAACTATCTACATTGCTCGTTTCATCTTCCCAAAGCTTGGGATGCCAAAACTCCAGATGAGAGCTCATGCCCGCCACAACGACCTCAGTCTCAATTTGAGCATAATCGCGCAAGCGTTGACTAATCAAAATACGTCCTTGCTTATCCAGTTCTAACAACTCTGCTTGGCTAAATATTGAACGACGCAGAGCGTTCGCATTGCGATCCATATTTGGGAGGGCGTCGACTTTCGACGAAATTTTTTCCCACTCTGCTAATGGATACCCCTTGAGACATTGCTCGTTTGGGCTACGCGTCACAACAATCCCTATCGCTAGCAGGTTTCTATAGCGCGAGGGGATAGTGAGACGGAACTTACTATCCAGGTTATGTTGGAATTCGCCCAGAAACATCACTCATCTTGTCCGAATTATTAGAGCCTATCCGAAAAGTGGCTATGAGTCTGACCAGAGTCTCGAGTGAGAATACCTTTTCTGATAAGCACTTATAGCCACATCATTTAAACTTCGTACATTCATTCCAAAATTGTTCAGACTAAATGTCGTTATGAATATACGAAGTTTAAGTGGCTTCTCTATTCAGACGAACCCACAGTGTTACAGTTCAAATAAAATCATGCAAATGTATAGAGTTGTCTCTGCCGGCATAGAGATCTCCTCAATACTTCATTCGTGATTCGCCTTGTTTCCCAAATATCCCAACAAGGATGTTCTAGGACAGATTATCACTGCTATTTGATTAATAAAGTGGCACAATTCAGGGTATATCAACCACTTTACCCCACATTGCCCCACCATTATACTGTAAAAAGTATTACTTGTCTAGTCCCAATCTAGTGTGATTTGGGATATCGATTGGGATATCAGTCTTCTACTCAGAATGAAAGGAGGTTCGTCCGGAACAGAGGGGTTGAACGTCCCGGAAGAGGTCAGAGATGAGTTCGTCAACGAGGTTGTTCTTGACTTCTTCCGGGACGTTGGTCGCGCTTCTTTGTCAACCCCCTGAGTTCCTAAAGAACCTGAAAGAATATTACACAGAAGAGATTCACACAGGAGAGTTTTAATTGTGGCAAATAGCGAATAGGCAGCCTGTATTCAGAGCGCCGAAACTAAATAGACTCATTGATACAGCAAAAAATTAAGTGGGGGAAAAACAAAAATTGCCTATTGACAAAAAAGAACTCTGGTGCTATAATATCTAGGTTACGCTGTGGTTGTCGCCCATGCCATCCTGGGGATGACCAATTTGCGTGGTTAGCAGTGTGATTGCTTCAAAGGATAAGATATCTTTACAATATATTTTCTTCTTAGAAAGTTGTGCTTTAAAATTGTGATTTTTGCCACAGATAGGCACCTCAAGGATTCATAGTAATGAAGTCGGCAGCGAAGCTGAATGATGCTATGAATTTTTTTGGTGCCTTAAACCGCGTTAAGGTACAGGTAATTTTATCCATCATTTTCGGTCACGAGCTTACTGAAAAGCTCACAGAAGCCGTAGAAGACACATGTTTTTATAGGGTTGGTAGATACAGGAATTGCTCCCAAAATTGAGACCTATTTAGCCAGAACTGTGCTCTTAGGTCCGCCAAATGTGTGCAAGTCGCCGATTGCTAGCCGGAAATTTTTTGATTTGCGCACATTTGTAGGTACTGGGTCTAGTGAATTTCGTTTTGACCCCAATATGGATGACGGATTGTGGGAGTAACTCTAATGTATGCTTAACATTACATAAATGTTTCTCTGAGAAAATCGGCTTCAAGTCTCAGTAGATCCAAATTTCAGGTTTTGAGAGAGAATTCTGGCTAAACAGTTGACATAAATACAAATTTGCCGGTCGATATCTAGTTTTTGCGTTAGATTTGGGGGTGGTTCAAAATTAGGTTTACACTTTTGATATATAGACAAAAATCTATATGAGACCGTTTTCTCTCTGAGAACCGGCGAAATCAGAGAATATAAACGTTCTTTCTGTTTCTAAAAGTGTAAACCTATCTATCCAGCTAAAATGAACCACCCCTAGATTTGGGCGATTTTCAGATATGAAATAGGTTGTTTTCTGTAACCGAAATCTGAATAAATGACTCCAAAATCCCTGCAATCTCGACTGAAAATCGCCAAAAACGCCAAATTTGGATCTACTGAGTCTATAGAGTTGATATGTGTATCGAGCAAATAGACAATATAGGCAACGATATTAGAGCTTTGTAGATAAGCAATAAGGGCCAAAACAATCTTCCTCGTACTATGCTCACCCATAGAAGCTTTGTGCTATGTCCCATATTAAGTGCTATGCTCCGTATTCAAAGGAGACAGCACAAAGCTTCTATGGAGAATTTATGTTTTTTGGAATTCCACCGCTGAATGTCCCAAGGAGCTGTGTTATATGAATGATTTTTTGAATGGTACGACAAATGGAACAAATCTGAGCGAGAGCTTATCTCATTCGGGTACTAGACGGACAACACGCAAGTCTTACGCTCAAACGCCAGCGGTCTTGGATCTGCCGCGTCTGACAGAAGTCCAGTTGCGCAGTTTTGACTGGTTTAAGTCAGATGGGCTGCGTGAGTTGTTTGAAGAGATTTCACCGATTGTCAGCTTCAACAAGAATTTAGAGTTGCATTTCGGCGATTTCTATTTTGGCGAACCGAAATACCCGGAAGATGAATGCAGAGAACGTGATATCACCTATTCGGCACCACTATGGGTAAAAATTCGGCTCGTCAATAAAGATACGGGCGAAATCAGCGAACAGGAAGTCTTTATGGGAGACTTTCCGCTCATGACTGAATCTGCCACCTTTATTATCAATGGTAGTGAACGTGTCGTGGTTAGCCAGTTAATGCGTTCCCCTGGCGTCTATTTTTCGGTAGAAGAAGATCGCAGCACAGGGCGTGAACTAGGTGGCGGCAAACTGATTCCCATTCGTGGTGCATGGCTCGAATTTGAGACGAGCAAACGTGATATTATTAGTGTAAAAGTAGATCGTAAGCGTAAGCTTCCTGTAACAATTCTTTTACGTGCAGTCGGTTTCGGTACGGATGACGAGATTCGCGATCTCTTTCAGGATGTGGATACAGACTATGACCATCCCTTTATCGAATCCACCCTAGAGCGCGATACGACCAGCAATCCAACAGATAACTCAGAGAAGGGCGTTGATGATGCTTTGCTGGAATTCTACAAAAAACTACGTCCTGGCGATCCACCTACACTGGACAATGCCCGTAATTTTGTACAAAACCTGCTTTTCACCCCACGACGCTACGATTTAGGCCGCGTGGGGCGCTATAAGTTAAATAGAGCGTTGGGTTTGGACACTGCTTTAGAGACAAGAGTCTTGACAACTGAAGATCTTGTGGCAGTCATCCGTTACATCATCAACATCAATAATGGTTCGGCTGGCAAGACAGATATTGACCATCTTGGAAATCGTCGGGTCAGGACGGTTGGCGAACTGATTCAAAATCAATTGCGCATCGGGTTACTGCGCATGGAGCGCGTTGTTCGTGAACGAATGTCAATTCGTGATCCAGAACAGGTGACGCCTCTTGGTCTGATCAACATTCGTCCTGTTGTGGCCGCGACACGTGAATTCTTTGGTGGTAGTCAGCTCAGCCAATTTATGGACCAGACAAATCCTCTGGCAGAACTAACGCATAAACGCCGTCTGAGCGCTTTAGGGCCGGGTGGGCTTCGACGTGAACGAGCGGGTTTTGACGTGCGCGATGTTCATCACAGTCACTACGGGCGCATCTGTCCAATTGAAACGCCAGAAGGTCCTAACATTGGCTTGATTGGCTCTATGGCTTCATATGGGCGGGTGAATGGCTTCGGTTTTATTGAGACCCCTTACCGCCGAGTCTATACTGAGGTCGAACCAACTGTTGAAGCGTTGAACAATCGCATTCTAGCTGCAGACTTGATGGATCCAGAAACAGATGATCTGATCGCCGAAAGTGGTACAATGATCGATCCTGAATTGGCCCAAAGTATCAGTGAAACTCCTGATATTGGCGCCGTGCGGGTCAAACCATTTGCCAGCCAGGAAGTCGTCTACCTGACAGCGGACGAAGAAGAGCAGGCTTCAATTGCGCAAGCCTCATCTGCTTTGAATGCCGTTGGTGAATTTCAAAACCCACGACCGTCTGCAAGACGCTCAAAGAATTTTGAGTTTGCACAGGCAAATCAGATTCGGTATATGGACGTTTCACCAAAGCAAATTGTGGGTGTTTCTGCTGCGTTGATTCCATTTCTCGAACATGACGATGCGAACCGTGCCTTGATGGGGTCCAACATGCAACGGCAAGCCGTTCCTCTAGTCAAACCAGATTCACCGATTGTGGGAACGGGAATGGAATATCAAGCAGCAATTGATTCAGGTCAAGCATTGGTTGCACGTCAGTCTGGCGAAGTGGTGAGTGTAACAAGCGCTGAAGTTGTTGTTCAAGAGCAAGACGGTACACGTCGTCCTTATCCGTTGCGGAAATATAATCGCAGTAATCAGAGCACCTGTATTGATCAGCGTCCAATCGTCATCAAAGGGGAACACGTCGAACGTGGAACAGTCCTCGCTGATAGTTCTAGCACTGAGAATGGGGAACTCGCGTTGGGCCAGAACGTCTTAGTTGCATATATGAGCTGGGAAGGAGGCAACTTTGAAGATGCGATCCTGGTCAGCGAAAAGTTGGTGCAAGACGATAAGTACACCTCGTTACATATTGAGAAATACGAAGTCGATGCCCGGGAGACGAAATTAGGTCCGGAAGAGATTACACGCGATATTCCTAATGTTGGCGAGGATGCACTCAAAGATCTAGATGAAGATGGCATTATTCGCATCGGAGCAGAAGTCTCTCCTGGTGATATTCTCGTTGGAAAAATTACGCCTAAAGGTGAAACTGAATTGACACCGGAAGAGAAATTATTACGTGCGATCTTTGGCGAAAAGGCACGCGAAGTGAAGGATAGTTCGCTTAAATTGCCACACGGTGCACGAGGAAAAGTCGTCGATGTAAAAGTGCTGGATCGGGAAGAATATCGCGATTTGGCAGCGGGGGTAGAAAAGATCGTACGGGTCAGCATTGCTCAACGTCGCCGTCTGACGGAGGGTGATAAGATGGCTGGGCGACATGGAAACAAGGGCGTAATTTCAAAGGTAGTGCCGGTCGAGGATATGCCCTTTTTGGAAGATGGTACGCCTGTCGACATCATCTTAAATCCCTTAGGTGTTCCTGGACGTATGAATATCGGTCAGGTATTAGAATGTCATCTAGGTTGGGCTGCGAATCGCCTCAATTTCCAAGCCGAAACACCCGTATTCGATGGGGCCAAAGAGGATGAGATCGCTGCTGAACTGGCTCGCTCCTGGCTAGTTGATCGAGCATGGCTTGAAGCAACCCAACGCGCCTGGGCTTTGATTCACGAAGAAGAAATAGTTGACGAAGAGATTCTGGATGACGATGACGCACGTTTGATTTACTTGATCGACTGGCTAGAGCCCCTAGGGTATGATCCAGAGCGTATTGATAAAGATCCTGCCTACGCACGTCATGCTTGCTTGAGTGAATGGCTACGAGAATTGGGTTACGAACCAGAAGCCCTCATGGGGACAGCGTATGACTCACGACGGACAACGAAAGAGGCAAATCAGCTTTCAATTGACGTTTCGTATCGTGAGTGGATCTTCTTCTACAGTGAGGATTTTTCGCGGGAAGAGTTACGTGGATTAGACAGTGCAGAACTGGAAGAAATAGCGAATAGTTTAAGTAGCGAGCTAAGCTGGCCTTCACCGACAACCGGTAAACAAAAACTCTACGACGGCAAAACAGGTGAGCCTTATGATTCGCCAGTAACTGTGGGCATGGTACAGATGCTCAAATTGCATCACTTGGTAGAAGATAAGGTCCATGCACGTAGTACGGGACCATACAGTCTCGTGACACAACAGCCACTGGGTGGTAAGGCACAGTTTGGTGGACAACGCTTTGGCGAAATGGAGGTATGGGCGTTAGAAGCCTACGGCGCGGCCTATACGCTCCAAGAGATGTTAACTGTTAAATCTGATGATGTAAGTGGGCGTGTAAAAACTTACGAATCGATTGTAAAGGGCGAAGAAATTCAGAGTCCTGGTGTTCCGGAAAGCTTCCGTGTCCTGGTGAAAGAATTACAAAGCCTTGCCTTGTCTGTTGAAGTCATTAACGAGAAAAATGAGGTGGTCCAGTTTGGCAAGGAAGAGACCGAGGAACGCTTACCCAAGTTGGGCTTTAGCCTTAATGTGCCAAGTCCCATGAGTCGCAGTAACGAGTAATCAACCGTCACATGATCGACGGTGTGTCCCAAAGTGTGTAAATGGAGTAGGTTTTCTGACTGAGAGGTCTCCATTTAGACACTTTGTGGTACACAGCCATATGAATCCGGTGTCGGTTATTCCTTTGGTAATTGTTATTATCTGAGCAACGTATGACGTTTAAGTGACTTATCGATATTCTCACCCAGAAATCTTCGACCCTGCTCTCTGCTCAAGGAGCCGATTGAAACATTTCTGGGAATCATAAGGAGATAAGCTTATTTATGGAAGTCCAAAATTTTGATGCAATTCGCATCGCGCTTGCATCTCCAGAAAATATCCGCGAATGGAGTTATGGCGAAGTAACCAAACCAGAGACCATCAATTACCGTACACTCCGTCCAGAACGCGATGGTCTCTTCTGCGAACGCACTTTTGGTCCACAAAAGGATTGGGAGTGTGCTTGTGGTAAATATAAACGCGTACGCTATAAAGGCATTGTCTGTGATAAATGTGGTGTTGAAGTCGCCCCGAGTCGCGTCCGTCGGGAACGGATGGGACATATTGAGTTGGCTTCTCCCGTTAGCCATATTTGGTATGTAAAGGGCGTTCCCAGTCGCTTAGGTCTCTTGCTCAACATTAGTCCGCGTCATCTAGAACGGGTGCTTTACTTTGCTCAATATATTATTTCAAATGTAAACGAAGATGCACGTGGTCGGGCGATTCAACGGGCAGAGCGCGAGCTTGAGATGAGACTGTCACGCATTGATGGCGAGATTCAGGATCAGGTTGATGAGTTGGAAACAATGCTTGAACAGAGCCTGGTCGAGATCGATGAAGAAGAAGAGCAGGAAGTTTCGTCTTTGGATGAACGCATTACGAGCGATTCCTCTGAGGTAATTAGCCAAGCTCAGGCTCTCCAAATCTGGATCCAGAATCGTATTGGGAAAAAGGCGGAGGAGGATAAAGAGTTTGATTGGGCAGATCAGATTGTCATCAGCGCAAGCGAGATCGTCTCAGCTGATCATGAATCTCTTGTCAACACATTGGTCCAAGAAAAACTCAATGGTCTACAGCAAGAATCTGATGAAGAGAAGGCCGACATCCGTCTGCTAATGTCGGCCAAACGCGATCATGTACGAAGTGATATTGGTGCAAAGCTCGAGGAATTACGCGGGACCATTGAAGGGCGCAAAGAACAATTACGCGTCCAGATGGAAGCTGATTTAGAAGACCTGAAAACGTTGGAAGAAAAAACGTTGTTGACAGAGACCCGGTACCGCGAGTTGGCTGACCGCTGGGGCAATGTATTTTCAGCTGGTATGGGTGCCGAAGCAATTCGTGATATTGTTGCAAAAGAGGATCTGGATAAGCTAGCCAAAGAACTCCGAAAAGAAATTCGCACAACACGTAGTAAACAACGACGCAAAAAGGCAGCAAAACGTTTACGCGTTGTTGAAAATTTCCGCAAAAGTGGAAATCGTCCTGAATGGATGATTCTGACGGCCCTACCTGTCATTCCACCCGATCTGCGCCCAATGGTGCAACTGGATGGCGGTCGTTTCGCAACAAGCGATTTGAACGATCTCTATCGACGTGTGATCAACCGAAACAATCGTCTCAAGCGTCTCATGGAATTAGGTGCGCCAGACGTCATTGTACGCAACGAAAAGCGTATGCTCCAAGAGGCTGTTGATAGCTTAGTCGATAATGGTCGCCGTGGACGGGCAGTCAGCCGCAGCGGAAAGCGTAAACTAAAGAGTTTGAGCGATATGCTCAAAGGTAAACAAGGACGTTTTCGACGAAACCTCCTCGGTAAGCGCGTTGATTACTCTGGTCGATCCGTGATTGTGATTGGCCCGACGCTCAAACTTCATCAATGCGGCCTACCAAAAAAGATGGCCCTTGAGCTATTTAAGCCATTTGTCATGCGGCGCTTGGTTGAATACAACTATGCCCACAACATCAAGAGCGCTAAGCGGATGGTCGATCGACAGAGTTCTGAAGTCTGGGACGTTTTAGAAGAGATTTGCAAAGAACGTCCGGTTTTGCTAAACCGTGCTCCAACTCTACATCGTTTGGGTATCCAAGCGTTTGAAGTTGTGCTGATTGAAGGGAGTGCTATACAACTGCATCCGCTAACTTGTGCGGCATTCAATGCTGACTTTGACGGCGACCAAATGGCTGTTCACGTTCCATTGAGCGATCAAGCTGTTGAAGAAGCGCGCACGTTGATGCTGTCGAGTCGAAACCTGTTGAAACCCAGCAGTGGGGAACCAATTGTGGGCCCATCCAAAGATATGGTGATGGGTGTTTACTACTTGACCCTTGAATACAGTAGCCCGCTGATGAATGTTAGCCTGAATGGAACCCATCAGAATGGCACAACTACAAACGGTCATGCAAATGGCAGTACATCTTCAAAGGCAGAAGAACGATTGCCTACATTTAGCAGTATGGATGAAGCCGAATATGCCTATAACATGGGGATTGTGAATCTGCATCAGCCGATTAGAGTCCGTTTTACAACTCGGTTTGACACCACCTCAATCGAAGAATTGGGCTTGAGCGAACGGGTCTTGGAGACACTAAATGATCATGGTGTCGAGACCATCGGTGAGGTGATGGATCTCTACATTCGTGGCGAATACAAAATGATTGACGCCATTGCAGGCTTTGGACGGGCAGCAATGGACGAACTGCGTGATGCTCTACGTTTTTTGGGACTTCTTGGTGCGAGTTGGCCCATGGAGCGTATCATGCGCACCACCATGGGTCGTATCATCTTTAACCGTGCGCTACCAGAGGAGCTATGGTTTGTCAACGAAGCGCTCGACCGAAAAGGTGTTGACAAAGTCATTGAACGCTGCTACAAGCATCTGAGCCGTGAGGTCACTGCCGATGTTGTGGATAACATTAAGGATCTTGGGTTCCGATATGCCACGCTATCAGGTATCACAATTGCTGTGAGCGATATCCACGTCCCTGAAGTGAAGGGTGAGATTTTGGAGCGCACGAATCAAGAAGTGGAACGAGCGGACCAGCAATATCGTCGTGGTCTGATTACAGAAGAGGAACTTTACAACAAAAAAGTCGAATTGTGGACCCATGCCACAGAAGAGTTAACCGAGGCAGTTAAAGAGAAGCTAAATCCAATAGATGGGCTTGGTGCAATGGCACAAGCTGGCGCAACCAAAGGTGGTGTCAATACAATTCGCCAATTAGCCGGTATGCGCGGTTTGATGGCCGATCCAAATGGGCGCATCATCGAATTACCGATTCGCTCCAACTTCCGTGAAGGGCTGACTGCATTAGAGTATTTCTTGAGTACTCATGGCGCCCGGAAAGGTTTGGCGGATACAGCGCTACGTACAGCAGATGCTGGCTATCTAACCCGTCGTCTAGTCGATGTAGCGCAGGATGTGATTATCACAAACGATGATTGTGGAACGCTTTCGGGTATTTGGATCACGGAAGATGAAGCGCAAGAGATGGGACAAACGCTCATCGACCGGATCCGCGGTCGTTATTTGGCAGGCAATATCAGTGATCCAGAGAGTGGTGAGCCTTTGCTCGAGCGAAATGATCTCTTGAATGAGGCCGCTGTTTCGGCTATCGAACGTCACGGCATCGAAAAAGCATATGTGCGAAGCCCTCTTTCCTGTGAGTCACGCTTTGGGATTTGCGAACGTTGCTACGGTGAAGACTTGGCGCGTGGTGGCCAAGTTGGCATGGGTGAAGCGGTTGGCATCATTGCTGCACAATCGATTGGTGAACCCGGAACGCAGCTAACCCTTCGTACATTCCACACGGGCGGTGTTGCAGGTAGTGACGATATTACACAAGGTCTGCCGCGTGTGGAAGAACTGTTCGAAGCCCGTAATCCAAAGGGTGAAGCGATCATTAGCGAGATTGAAGGTAACGTCGACATCTATTGGGAAGGGGAACTGCGTTTACTCAAGGTTAGTCGAACAGAATTGAAGAAGCGCGATGTCGAAATTCCCGTGGGATACGAGGTACTTATCTCTGAAGGTGATCGAGTCCAGGAAGACACTGTGATTGCACGGAAGACTGGCGATGAAGGCGAAGAACTCACTATTTTAGCAGGAATGGACGGAGAGATTTATCCGGAATTGACGGATGAAGGAAATGTTCGAGCCACGATTCGCCGTGAAGATACGGACATCTGGGAAACGGAAGTGCCCGCCAATGCTCGCCTCCGTGTTGATAAAGGTGACCCTGTGTATGCCGGGCAACAGTTGACAGAGGGTGCAAAGAACCCCAAAGAAATCTTGCGAATTCAAGGACGCGAAGCATGCCAGCTCTACCTACTTGGTGAGGTACAAAAAGTGTACCAAAGTCAGGGTGTGGGGATTCATGACAAACATATCGAGGTTGTTCTCCGCCAGCTATTGCGTCGCGTGATGATTCGTGCTACAGGTGATACCGAATTGCTACCTGGTGAATTGATCGATCGCTTCCATTTCGAAGATATCAACAATGTTGTCGTAGATAAAGGCGGAAAGCCTGCACGTGCTGAGCCAGTTGTCTTGGGCTTAACCAAAGCAGCTCTCAACACAGAAAGCTTCCTCGCTGCGGCCAGCTTCCAAGAGACAACTCGTGTCTTGACCGATGCAGCAACGAGAGGTCTGAAGGATGATCTACGCGGTTTAAAGGAGAACGTGATTATCGGTAAGCTGATTCCGGTCGGAACAGGTTTCCAAGCACGCCTACGCCGGGCTGCTGAACTTAGAGAGGCCGAAGTTGACTTGGTCGAAGATCTGGATCTTCCTGAAGAGCTAGGCGAACTGGAAATGGAGGATTTGGATTTTGCCGATATCGACCTGAGTGAGTTATCGGGCGTTGCGGAACTTGGCATGGAGCCGTTGGGAACGAATGTCACAACGTCGTCTGACGATGACGATAACGATGAGATCGAACTCAACTTCCAGATGTTTGAGGAAGACGATGCATCGGAAGAGATTGATGTGAACAATCTCGAATAGGCGGCGTAGTATCTATTTGAAAATAAAAACAGGGTGTAACTAGTGAGAATGCTTGTTACACCCTGTTTTTTTATTGGATATTGTACAAAGCAATAACTGATTCAATCTCTCAGCCGCTCGACAGGCTGAAAGCTAATCAGAAGCCAATACTCTTTTTTCGATCGGCATTACACGCACAGGACAAACTTTCAACTCGGCTGTATGAGTAATGGGATCATAGCCACCACCAGTCAAGAAGTTGATGGGAGCGTCATTAAAGCTGAAGCTAGAGAAAACTGTGCCGCGGGGAGAGCGCGTTGTGGCTTTCACTTTGATTTGAATGGCGCCACGTTTACTGGCAATTTTCGCCCAGCCTCCATCAGTCAGCCCCCAGATGGCAACATCATCGGGATGAACTTCTAACAACTCTTCTGAAAGCAAATAGTCAATCCCATGGGCACGTCCCGTCTGCGTCCGCGTGTGGTAAGATTCTAAACGACGCCCTGTCGTGAGCCAAACTGGATAATCGTCATCGACAATTTCGGCAGGATCCCGATAAGTCGTCATGGAGAACTTGCCACGACCATTGGTAAATTCATCTTCATGAAGACGGGGTGTTCCTGGATGACCTTTATATGGAATTGGCCATTGATATTGACCCGATTCTGCCAGATCCCAATCGACGCCAGCATAGATGGGTGATAGGCTACACAGTTCGTCGAAGATTGCCTTGGGCGAATCGTAGTCAAAACCAGCAAAGCCAAGTCGCTGCGCTATTTGACTGACAATCCACCAATCCGGCATGGCATCGCCTGGTGCATCGACCGCTTTGCGAACACGTTGAAGACGCCGCTCTGTATTGATAAAGTAACCGTCGGTCTCCGCCCAACCTGTGGCTGGCAGAACCACATGTGCCAGCTCAGTTGTTTCGCTGGGGAAGATATCAATTACAACCAAGTGTTCAAGGCTGCGTAGTGCACGTTCGCCATGTTTGCGATCTGGATCGGACACAAGTGTATTTTCTCCATCGATCAACATGGCATGAATCTGATCCCCACATAGCTCAAGCGCTGTCACCTTCGTGATGCCTCGTTCTAGATCGATCTTGCGTCCATAGAGTTCTTCAAATTTGGCTTGATTTTCTGCGTTATCTACGGGTTGAAATCCAGGATAGTTATTCGGCAATGCACCAGAATCACCGGCACCCTGAATGTTGTTTTGGCCGCGCATCGGGTTGATGCCAGTGCCCTCACGTCCGATATTGCCCGTCATCAATACCAGGTTGCAAAGACTCTGGACATTGTCGACACCACAGATATGCTCTGTGATTCCCAGTGTATAGTAGATGGCGCCTTTATCAGCTTTACCATAGAGTTTTGCTGCTGCTTCGATGTCTGCGGCCGGTACCTTCGTGATTTCAGCCGCCCATTCTGGTGTAAATTGCTGGATATGGTGCAAGAATTCTGCACTGCCAGACGTACGCGTCTCAACAAACTCATCGTCGATCAGTTCTTCGCGCGCAATCACATGGGCCATTGCCAGCAATAGCGCCGTGTCTGAGCCGACACGAATGGGCAGGTAGATGTCGGCCATCTCAGCCAACCGGATCCGGCGCGGATCTGCTACAATCATTTTTGCGCCGCGAGCCAAGGCCTTCTTCAGCCGCGTCGCTGCTACTGGGTGACACTCGGTCATATTTGTCCCAATACAGAAGATGACATCCGGTTTCTCCATATCGGCCAATGGATTTGACATGGCACCGCGCCCAATGTTTGCCGCCAGACCGGCGACTGTGGGGGCGTGTCAGGCACGGCTACAGTTGTCGATGTAATGGGTTCCATAACCTACTCGAATGAATTTCTGCATTGTGTACGCGGCTTCGCTTGGTGTACGTCCCGATGCTACGCCGTAAATGCTATGACGACCATATTTTTCTGCTACTTCCCTGAAGCCCGCGGCAGCGACGTCGAGCGCCTCGTCCCAAGTGGTTTCATGAAGTTGACCATCCGCTCGACGCACCAGCGGTTTGCTGAGTCGGTCTGGATGCTGGACAAAATCGTAGGCAAATTGCCCCTTGATGCACAGAGCACCTTCGTTGGCTGGTCCATCCATTGCGGGCTGGATTCCAACAATTTTGTTGCCTCGGGTCATGATGTCGACCGAACAGCCGACACCGCAATAGCCGCAAATGGAGCGAGTTTTGTTGATGCCTACTGCTTCTAAAGAAGATTCATGAGGAGAACCTGTCGAAGTCATTGTCTATTCCCTTTTGCGTATGATTATCTGTCTGGACTCACAACCACTTTCCGGATAGGTTTTTATATGAAAGCAGGGATACGAACAGTAAATTCAGATCCCGAATCTTCCCCGTTAGAATTTACTGTTACAGAGCCGTCCAATGTTTCAACACTCTTTTGCACAATATATAATCCGACCCCCAACCCTTTTCTGGCTGCAACGTTACGACCTCGATAAAATAGTTCGAATATTCTGGGAATATCCTGAGAAGAAATACCAATCCCCTTGTCTGAAACCGTTAGTAGAATTTTGTTTGCCTCTCTCGATAGAGTGACCTGGATTGGCTCTTCTTGAGCGGAGTATTTCTGTGCATTGCTCAATAAATGTCTGAGAATCTGTCGTAAAAGTTTCGGATCTGTGCGGATTTGGACACCTTTTGTTTCCTGATCAATTGTGGGTTTGATTTCCACATGGTTAGATTCACGAGTAATCAATTCATCAAGTTTTTGATAAAGTTGTGGAAGAGATAGCGTTTCCAACTTTGGTTGCACTTCTCCTCCGTTGAATTGTTCCACCAACGAGACATCTTCTAATAGTTGGCTGAGATAAAAGATTGAACGACTAATTCGTTGATGAATCTCATTAATTTTTTCAGAAGACAAACGAGAGTAGCATTTGATAACAAAATCAGTTGAGCTGTTAATGACCGTTAAGGGGGTTCGGAATTCATGTGAAACAGTTGAAATGATATGCGATTTCAGTCTGTTTAGATCTGTCGCTTGCGATAAAGCTTGCTCCACTTCCTGAATCAGCTGACGTTCACGTTGGAGCGCATCTTGCAATTCACGCGTTCGTTCAGCGACACGTTGCTCCAGTTCTTCATTGCGCGCCTGCAAGAGTTCTGCTTCTCGCTTGGCTGTTTTTGTTTGCAATATGATTTCGATTGATTTCAGCTGCTGCTGAGATTGCGTTTTGAGCTGTGCTTCTTTTCCGGCACAAAACCGATGAAAATGATGTAATGCCAGAGATAACTCACTTATCTGCTCATAGGCATCTGCTAGCTTTTTGTCTATTTCATACGTATGATAGCCGTCGGTATCTTCCGACTCGGTAAGCTGCAGAGCCCGCTTCAGATAGTCAATACCTCTTTCGGTTTGCCCCAATACTAAATAATATTCACCATAGACAACGAATGTATCAATTTTTAAATTTTGTGCCTGTGATTCTTCTAAAAAGGCCAGGTTTTTTTCTAGATGTTCGGCTACTTTGTGCGCTTTTCCTTGCATTAAATAGGCGGAAGCAATAGCCAACCGCGACAAACCTTCTGCAATTGGACTTTGGCGTGACTGAGCGATTTTTAGAGCTTGACATGCATGTTCAAGCGCTTCATCATGTTTTCCTGCTGTTATGTAATTACCGGCAATGTTATGATGCAAAGTCCACTGAAGCTTCCGATTGGTTGATTGATTCTTGATGCCACGTAATTGAGCATCAATGGCTTGATCAATCTGTCCAAGTGATGCGTAGACATGGCCTAATCCCTGATATGCATTGCTGATTGCGTCTGCATTCTCGTGCAGCTGACCGAGCTCGAGCTGGCGCAAATAATATTCGATCGCCGTTGAATAATCATCCAACGCACAATAGCAATTACCTAACCAATGAACAAGATCCATCAACTCGGTATGGAGAGAACGAGGCTCAATGTAGTCAAGGGCCTGATGAAAGAGAAGAAGGGCTTCGTCTACTTTGCCCGCATCCCATTTGGCAATACCCATTGCAAATCTACTTTTGGCTATCCCCAATTCATATGGCGCGTCTGCAAACTCTCCGCTTGTTGCTAATGCAATTGCTTCTTCCGCTAAGGTCATCATATGCAACTGGTCACGCATTTGATATTCCAATGCTAGCTTATTGAGAATGTCGATGCGTTCTTGGATATCTGTTACACGTTCAAGTTGTCCCTCAAGTTTTTCTATAATTTCTTTCATTCAAGGCTTTTCCAACAATTAAAATCCCTAATTTGATCTGGAAAAGTTGGGCAGGTTCAGAACAAGGGATGAGTTAGGTTTACAAAATTGAAATGGGCACGTTAAAAAGAGAATAGGTTAAAGAGCCAGTTGCTGTTGAGGCTGAAGAATGGAATCAAGGGCGTCAGCCAAAGAAGGGACATAGGAATCGGTAGCCAGTTCTAAGGGTGAGTGACCGGAGCGTTTGCCACGTGAGAAGGTGCGATGATTCCAAAAGAGCTGTAAAAGAGCGGCCAACCAATCGGGCAAAGAGCGATGGATTGCAAGAAAGGGCCTGAGCCAAGCATGAAAGGATTCAGCTAGAGAAGAAGCCCGATGGAAGCGATCCAGTGCATGCCAGAAGGCAAGAGCCATAGGCTGCAATGAGGGAGGGAGGGAAAAGCTGTTCAATGGGAAGTTGATGGTCATGGCGATAAGTCCAGAGGTGTGTGATGAAGGCTTCGTACTCAGGTGAGAGGTTCTGGCGGAGGGGAGCCAGCAATGTAGGTAGATTCTGCTGCAGTTGGGTGGCAAAGTGTGCAATTTCATCGCGGTTCATCTCCATCATAAGTTGGGTGGCAGCCAGAATGGTTTGTTGCGCGGCATCTGTGTTGACAAGCTGCCCGGTCGGTGAAATCGGCTCCAGTGCCTGACGGACCGTTCGGAGAAGCCATGTCCAGTTCTCGTGCAAGTCAACTGCTGTCAGCACCGTTTGGTCGGCAACCTCGAGAGTCACTGTGCATTTGCGTGGTCGCCCAGGGCGACGTGCAGGAGCAGTCTGCTCGTCCAACTCTTGCCGCTACGTCACGGTCGGTCATGGCCTGGTCCATTTCTCTCCAGACGTTGGGTGATTTTGGTGCCATTCTGCATTTGGTGAAAGAGGTCATAGGAGTGTGGCGCATTCATCCCCGCTGCCTTGGCTCCTGCCTGAATGCCCAAAGCCCCATCGGTCACCAAGTCATCAAAGGTGATGCCTCGCTCGAGCAATTCGAGAAACTTCAACCCCCATGTTGTTTCATCTCGGGCATCGGCTGCTGAGATATTCAACAGCGCAAACGATGCTCCGTCCACCACCGTCAGGCACGGTTGGTCGCCACAGAAAATTTCATCCGCTTCCCCCAACACCGGCAGCGTCGGCACCATGCTCTCATTGTACGCCGATGCCAGTTCTCCAACTTCCGCCAGCGTCCCTTGGATGAATCCCACCGACCGCTCCACACCTAGCAGCAACCCCAACCCCCTTTGGATATCTCGTACGCTTCCTCGCAGCATCGGCAACACCGTTATGGTTCGTCGGATGAACGTCTCATCCACTTCGATCACATGGCTTTTCGGCTGCGGTCCTGGACTCACTGGCGACAAGATCGCTTTCAGCGCCGCTTCACCGCTCTCTCAACTTATAGAGCCACGTTCGAGACACATTGTACGCCGTTGACAGTTCGCTCACTCTCCCCCACTCTCGATTCGGGTTGAGCATTTCCAACGCAAGATCGATTCGGGTTGACAATGATAGGGGGTCTGTTCGATACTCTGACATTTAGAGGCTCCTTTTTGGCTATTTTGGTCTGAACACCCTTATTTTGCCTGAACAGGAGCCTCTTTCTCTAACCTATTCTCTTGTTAACGTACTCTCTTCTTTGTCAACCTATTTTTGAACCAGCCCGAAAAGTTCAAGCCATTCCCGAGAAATCGACTTGGCAAATCAGAGATTTATTTCTCTGGAATGGCCTAACAACTGCTACAACATGCCTATTCACTGCTTGCAAAGCGTAATGCTTTCTTGTCTCCTAATGCCCCGGTAGGACAGGTTTGCACGCATTGACCGCAAAAAGTGCAGGCCGAATCTTTGAGAAGGCCATCAAACTCGGTGGTAATCTGCGTGTGAAAACCACGGTTCATCACGCTAATGGCATAATCTCCTTCTTGTTCGGCACAGACGCGCACACAACGATAACACGAGATACAAAGATCGTAATCACGCAATAAAAACGGATTATCATCATCTTTGCTATGCCCAGAATGAGCACCAGCAAAGCGACCTGTCTGTGCATTGTAGCGATCGACTAATGTGATCAATTCTTGCGACGAGTAACTGCGCAACGGATCAACAGTCAGCGTTGGGTTCTCTGAGACAACCATCTCGAGCAATGTTTTACGATGCGCTTCCACACGGTCAGTCGCCGTTTGAACATGCATGCCTGGCGTTGCTTTTGTTGTACAAGAGGCCACCGGGTTGCGAATCCCTTCGACCTCAACAACACAGAGGCGACAACTGCCAAACGCGTCCAAACGTGGGTCGTAGCAAAGTGTGGGGATCGTTTTTTGATGGCGTTCCGCGACTTCGTAGACGGTTTCGCCTTCCGTAAAGGAAACCTCTTCGCCGTCAATGAACATACTCTGTCGAGATGGTTCAGTTATGCTGATACTCATAAATCTATAATTTCTCCACATGTTCTGCAACTTGATCCGGAAAAAAGCGCACGAGACTATCAGTCACGAGTGGTGCTGCCACGCCTAAGCCACAGGCACTCACTTCCTTCATTGTGTGCCCGATATCCCGAACTTCAGCCAACCAGTCATCCAGAACAGTCGGTCCCATGCCGTTTAGCCGCTCAGTAAGCCGTTGGGTTCCGATTCGACAGGGAAAACATTTCCCGCATGATTCATGGGCAAAGAATGACATTGCATTGTGTGCAACCTCTACCATATTGCGGCTATCATCAAAGACCATGATCCCCGCTGCTCCCATCATCGAACCATGTGAGCGAATGCTTGGTTCGTCCAGCGTTGCGGTTTCCAAGGCTTCGCCGGCCAAAAAGCCACCGGATAGTCCAGCCATGGTGACGGCCTGGATCGTGCGTCCATCAGTGGGTCCTCCCGCCCATTCATGTAAGAGTGTCTTAAGCGATAGGCCAAAGGGTACCTCGTAGTTCCCCGGACGCTGCACATCTCCCGATAGGCTGATCACTTTGGTGCCAGCCAATTCGCCCAAGGTGCCAGCCAATTCGCCCAAGCCGAGAGACTGATACCAGGCAGCACCTTTACGGAGAATCTGTGGCACAGAGACTAACGTTTCCACATTGTTGACAGCAGTCGGTAGATTCTCGAAACCATGCGTCACAGGATAGGGCGGTCGGTTGCGAGGGAAAGGATGTTTGCCCTCCAGACTATTGAGCAACGAACTCTCCTCACCACAGATGTAAGCGCCAGCACCCCGCCGGATGTATAATTCGCAGCTAAATTCATCCCCCAGAATGTTGCTCCCTACGAAACCAGCCTCTTGCGCCTCGGCAAGTGCCGTTTCTAAAATTTGTAGCGTCTGTGGATACTCGTAACGCAAATAAATCAAGCCACGTTCGGCACCGGTTGCATATGCTGCGATGATCATACCTTCGAGTAGGGCGTGTGGATCGTAATCCATGATCGCGCGATCTTTAAAACAGCCCGGTTCGCCCTCATCGGCATTACAGACAATTGTCTTTGGTTCACCTGGGGCATCGCGTACGGCCTGCCATTTTCGCCCTGTGGGGAATCCAGCACCACCCCGTCCAGCCAGGCCACTCTCATTTAGCACCTCGATCACATCTTCTGGCTTCAACTCTGTAAGCGCTTTGTGGAGCGCGCGATAACCACTGGTTTGCTCATAGCCAGCGAGCGTTGCGCGTCCTGGTTTGCGGATCTCTGCAAAGACACACTCTTCCAGATTGCCTGGATTCGGTGGCGGCAGAAGTGTAGGCCGGTTTTCGAGTGCATCAACGGAAGTGCCAACCAATACTTCGTGACCCTGCAAGACGGGCGTGGGATCATCGCAACGACCGGCACAAGGCATTGGCGTTGCGCCCTGCTCGCCGAATACATCCAGAATCTCGTTGCCGCCACGCATAGAGCAGACTGGCCCATTACAAACGCGCGGTGCACTTTGCAATAATTCTGGATCCCGTGCAAAGTGATGATAAAAGGTAACGGTGCCATAGAGATCCGCCAAAGGAATCCGCAAGGCTCGACTCACATTCCGCAGAGCATCCTCGGACAGATAGCCGTCACGGTCATGGAAGGCGTGAAGAATCGGCAGCAAAGGGGCTGGTTCATTGCGCCAACGGTCAATCAATTCGGTGTTCGTTGCGGTCATTCAGAGACTCCAAACAGACGTGGAATTTGTAGATTGTTTTTAACTTATTGAGTATAGCGCAGGGTATTTGTTCATGCAAACGATATTACCCCAAACTGAAACACTTCTCACGAATCTCCAATCCTTGAGAAAAGTCGCCAGCCAGAGTACAATGAAGGTTCATTGCATGGGTATAGAGGCAGATAGATTATGGCAATTATTTCTTTACGCAATATCGGTCAATCGTATGGCGACTTTGATGTCTTTCTGGGTGTAACAGCCAGCATTCCAAATGATGGCAAAGTGGGTCTGGTTGGTCCGAACGGGATCGGCAAGACAACGCTTTTGCGTATTCTAGCTGGACTAGACTCTTCATCAACAGGAAGTGTCCACTTAGCACGCTCGGCTCAAATCGGCTATTTATGTCAAGAAGCGATGGAAGCATTCGCCGGGCGCGAGAACACGGTCTACGCTGAGATGTTGACGGTCTTTCGGGAATTGCAGATGCAGGAGGAAGAGCTGCGCCAAATGGAAGAGCAGATGGCCAGCGGGCATGCATCAGACGAGATGATGACTGCCTACAGCAAGAAACAGGAAGCGTTTGAGATGGCTGGTGGGTATGATTATGATCAGCGGATCAGTCAGGTTCTCGTCGGTTTGGGCTTCAAGCGTGACGATTGGGAGACACCGCTCAGTCATTTGAGTGGTGGACAAAAGACACGTGCCCTGCTCGCCCGTTTGCTACTGGAGCGGCCCGATCTTTTGATTTTGGATGAGCCAACCAACCATTTAGATGTAGAGGCTATCGAGTGGTTGGAAAATACGCTGCGGACTTGGGAAGGCGCATTGCTGATTGTGAGTCACGACCGCTATTTTCTCGATAAAGTTGTGAACCGCATATGGGAAATGAGCCGTGACGGCGTCGAAGAGTATCGCGGCAACTACAGCGCCTATGTCGTACAGCGGCAGGAGCGCTGGGAGCAGCGGCAAGCCCAATTTGATTCTGTGGTCGAGGGTTTTTTAAATGAATTGGATTATATCAAGCGCAATATTGCTCGCGATAGTACGCGCGATCAGGCTGTGGGACGGATGCGACGGTTGGTTCGTCAAGTTAAAGCTGCGCAAATCGGTGGCATTCAATTGTTGATCAACAACAAATGGAGCGTGGTTACCGATCAGATAGTGATTCCGCAAACGCGCTGGAACGTGATGGAATTGGAGCAAAACATCAAGGCTCTGCCTCGCCCCACGAATCGTCCCCGTCAGCTGAATTTACGGTTGGACAGCCACTTGCGTAGCGGTGAACTCGTGTTGCGTACTTCTGAACTCGAAATCGGTTATCCTGGCACCAGTTTATTTACGGCAGAGCCAATTACGCTTCATCGGAAAGAATGCGCAGCATTGATTGGACCAAACGGGTCGGGCAAGACAACCTTTTTGAGAACTCTAATGGAACAGCTTGAGCCATTGGCTGGTGAGTTGCGCTTGGGGGCTAGTCTCAAAATTGGTTACTTTGCCCAAGCCCACGACTCCCTCGAGCCAGAGAAGACCGTCTTGGACACGCTACTCGATCACAAGTTCATGGATCTGGGTCCTGCACGCAGTCATTTGGCGCAATATCTCTTCCGTGGCGAGGATGTCTTCAAACAGGTAAGCACGTTGAGCGGTGGCGAGCGAGGACGGCTTGCGCTTGCGCTTTTGGCGCTGGATGGGGCCAACTTTCTGTTGCTGGATGAGCCAACCAATCATTTAGATATTCCCGCTCAAGAAGTGCTTCAGACGGTAATCGAGAAGTTTGATGGCACCACACTGTTGGTCTCTCATGATCGTTATTTGATTGACCGTTTGGCTACACAAATCTGGGACTTGCATGATCGGCGACTGCATGTCTTTCATGGGAACTACAGCGACTTTGTCGTGGCGCGTCAGCAGATGGAAGAGGCGCGCAAGGCAGAGGCCGCGGCCAACCGTGCATCGTCACAACAAGGACGACGGACGGATCGAACACAACAATACGCAGAACGGAGGCGTGCCAAAGCAATCGAGGAGATGGAAACTACAATCCAGCAATTTGAAGGAGAGCTAGAAACATTGGGTCAGGAACTTCAGAGTGCGAGCGATGCACAAAATCTGGAGAAGATTCAACAGATTGGAAAGGAGTATGCCACGACAGAACAACAGCTCGAACAGGCAATGGAAGAGTGGGAAGAGTTGGCCGAGTGACGGGCACTTCGTATGTTTCACAAATCCTTCAACCGATTTGGCAGATATCTCATCGGACTCGTGGTGCTGACAATTGTTGTCTTAGCAGCAAATGCTCATGCGAGATGGAATGTCAGGGGAGAGAAGAACACGGCGCCCTTCGTGCATCCTGAGTTCAGTCAGTCGACACACTCAACGATTGCCTCCTCTACGCCTATTCCCGGCCCTTTAGCGCCAACGGCGATAGCTACGAATCCATCAACACGGCCAAGCGTTCGCTTTGCAGTACTTGGTGACTTTGGCAATGACTCAACAGCAGAAGGAGATGTTGCCAAGATGATCGACGATCAAAACGTTGATTTCATCGCCACCGTGGGCGACAATCGGTACGGTTCACGCACGTTCGATGAAGCGGTGGGCCGATATTTCTGTGGTTATCTCAATAATGTCACTAGGGGCGCCCATTGTTCAGGTGGGGATAGTCCGGTCAATGCGTTCTTCCCGTCACCAGGGAACCACGATTACAACGACGGCGGTGGTATCAATGAATATCTCGACTATTTCGCACTGCCAGGAAGTGGCGTCGAAACAAGCAATACCTCTGGCGTCGAACGCTACTATGATGTCATTCACGGACCTGTCCATCTCTTTTTGCTGGATAGCGATTCCGCCGATTCGAGTGCATCCGATCGAGACATTCAGCAGACTTGGTTAAAAACGCAATTGGCCGCATCTGCCGCGCCCTGAAAGATTGTGCTCCTCCATCATGCTCCTTACTCATCTTCTGCTCGCCACGGCTCCAATTCAGATTTACAGTGGCCCTACGCCAGTTGGGGAGCCGATGCCGTAATTGCCGGACATGATCATGTGTATGAGCGTATCTTTCAGGAAGGCATCGTCTACTTTGTCAACGGATTGGATGGCAGAGGTCCTCATCCGTTTGATTCGGCCATACCGGGTAGTCAGTTGCGATTTAATAGCGATCATGGTGCGATGCTCATCGATGCAAGCGATACTGAGATTACGTTCCGCTTCCTCACTCGCACTGGTGTAGAGATTGACAGGTATAGCATCGGCTCCTCCTTAACGGCACCTACACCCACACCAATCAGCACAGCCACTAACACGATTGAGATTCGGATCGACCGAGGAGATGATGATGTGGAAGAAGATGTCTCTAATGGCTCGATGAACTTTACCAGCAGCGATCTAGAACTGGTCAATGAGCTGAATGAGAGCATCAAGACGCAGTTGATCGGTCTGCGATTCAATAATCTGCAAATTCCACAGGGTGCTTCGATTTCTGCCGCTTATCTTGAATTTGAGGTGGATGAGATAGACAATTCATCCACTTCGTTGATTCTCCGTGCTCAAGCGATCGACGACGCTCCGGCCTTCAGAGCGTCCAATTATAATCTGAGCAAGCGTGCTTTGACCTCGGCAGCAACCAACTGGTCTGTTCCGAAATGGGATGCAATGGATGTCAAACATCGGACGCCTGATCTCTCGACGGTGATTGAAGAGGTGATCAGTCGCCCTGGTTGGCGCATAGGCAATAGTCTTGTCATTGTGATCAGCGGCTCTGGTCGCCGTGTCGCAGAATCCTACAATGGGGAGGCAACTGCTGCATCGCTCTTACATGTTGGGTTTAGCTTGGCACCAGTTGTGGCGAATGATCTGATTGCCGAGAATTTGGAGGTCACCCAAGCTATCCAGGATCTGAACCACCGCGTACGTCTGGTTCAGGACAAACGAACCTTTGTGCGCTTTTATGCGCGTACAGATCAAGGTATACTGCCCAGCTCAATTGGAGCTTCAGAAAAGGAATCAATCGACAACAGTATTGCCCATGAATGGAGGGAATAACAACGTCATTACGATCCGCCCATCATCGAATCGCACGATTCTTCATGGCTCCTTTCTATTCGAATTGCCGGATGGCTTCAAAGATGGAACCGTCACCTTGACAGGGCATTTGAACCCAAAAGGCACAGTCGCTGAGAAGAACCTCGGCAATAACAAAGCAACGGTCACTGTGTCGTTTGAGCCTGTACCAACAATGGATTTGGTGCTTTATCGCATCGGTTACACGCTAAATGATCAAACTTGGTATCCCAGCGAGCTGCATCTGAGTATGTTGGAGCGTTGGCTGCGCCGGGCCTACCCTATTAGTCAGCTACGGGTAATGAGACGTACCTACCACTACGGTTCTGGATTGCCCACATGCGAAGAGGTGAACCACATTCTGAACAGTCAAAGAGCTGTTGATATGAGTTCGGCCACAAACATTCCAGTCGAAACTCGTTACTACGGCATGGTGGATGATGGTGGTGCTTTCATGCGTGGTTGTGGCTGGGGGCCCATATCCAGTGGTCCAACCGGCTCAAACACCTTTGATTGGGATTTCGATGGAAGCTACGGCGATTGGTATGGAGGTCACCTATTGGGCCACAGTTTTTCTCAAAACTATGCACCGTTTTGTGATGCACCTGGCACCGCTCTATATCCACACTCTGAGGGCCGTATCAGCCCCAGTCTGATGGGGGAGGATGCCATCTATGGCTTTAATATTGAATCCCACGAGATTTATGGTCCTCATTGGACCGACGTAATGAGTTATTGCGAAAGAAAATGGATTAGCGATTATACCTACGAAGGATTGATGGATTTCTTCCAGAATCTCGCTGTCAATCCTGCCTCTAAAAATCAGCCTCGCCTCCACAATCAGACGGAGCGGCTATTAATACTTGGTTCAATTGCTCCCTCTACCAATCAAGCGCTGCTCAAACCCATCTACGTCCTACCCAGTACAGAAGCCGTGCTCGAAAGGATTCCTGGCGATTATGCAATTGTGCTGAAAGATGTCCAGCAGCAAGAATTGGCACGCTATCCATTCACACCTCAGCCTTACTACTATGGCCCACTCGAACCTACATTTGATTCGCAGGCAGCCAATGCAACAAAAAGAAACGTAGCAGGAGAAGCGGAACGTGAGTTGTTGGGCATTCATCAACTCGTGCCCCACGTGGCGGGAACAACAACGATAGAGATCTTGGGGCCAGATGATATGGTCATTGGTCGTGTCCACGCGCGTTTGGGTAAACCAGTGGTCAATATCGTATCCTCACGTGTCAGTACAACTGCAACGAATCAATCGATCAAAGTCATCTGGACCGCTGCGGACCCAGACGATGAAGAGCTCTTCTTCAGCGTGCAGTATTCGGCAGATGGTGGTCACACCTGGGAAATTGCAGCTCACGATATCACAGAACAGTCCATCACAATGGAGCGGCCGTCTTTGCACGGCGGTCGGGCGCTCCGTATCCGAATTTGGGCGACAGATGGCATTCATACAGGATATGATGAGATAACGTCTGATCTCGAACATTTCTTACCGTTGATCAAGCGTTAGACACGGTGAATACGCAAGAATGAAGATTCAATTTCTCAGTGAAAGTCAGCCAAACATATTGCTGTGCCATTTAGGCCATTCCAGAAAAAAATTATCTGTAAGATGGAACGTATCACCTTGAAATGGCTTTGGCTTTTCCTTTTGATTTGGGGATTTTATTTTTTGGAAAAGCCTTATGAAAAGATGTAGGAGGAGACAGAAGACCATGAAAGAAGTTCGAGTTGCTATTGTCGGTATGGGTATTGGGCGTCCGAATGCAAAAGGCATTACGAGAAACCCTCGTGGGCGAGTCGTTGCTCTGTGCGATCTCTTGGAAGATCGTATGCAGGAGTTCGCTCAAGAACTCCCAGAGCCAGTTAAGCTCTATACTGATTACCATGAGATGTGCCGTGACCCTGAAATCGACGCCGTTTTCGTGGGCACGCCCAATCAGTTTCATGTACCAGTTGCATTGGAAGCCATTCGCAACGATAAGCACGTCATGGTCACCAAGCCGTTGGCTGATTCGGTCGAGGCGGCACAGACTCTCGTTGACGCTGCTGAAGCATCGGGGCTTGTCAACATGATGTCGTTATCAACAAGATTCAGCGATCCCGTACAATACCTGGGCAAGTTGCGCGCCGAAGGAGAGTTTGGTGAACTCTATTATGGACGGGCACGCAGCGTACGACGCCAAGGGATCCCTGCCTGGAGTCTGGGCTTTATTCAGAAAGGCGGAGGTGCTTTTCGTGACATGGGTGTTCATGTACTGGATTCGGCTTGGTGGCTGTTGGGAATGCCCAAGCCTGTTAGCGTGACCGGGGTTTCTGGGGCCAAGTTTGGTCCACGCGGTCAAGGATACTTTGGCCGCGAATTCATGCCCCTGTCGGAGCTTGCCAGTCATTACAATAGCGACGATTACGGCGGAGGCTTTATACGTTTCGAAAATGGATTGGGGTTACAAATAGAAAGCTTCTGGGCGTCCCACCAACCAGGGGACCTACAGATCGAACTCTTTGGCACCGAAGCCGGTGCGCGGCTCGACCCGTTGACAATCTATCGAACCATCAATGGTGCGGAGCAAGATATTTCGGTCAACGTCAAAAAAGACCAATGGTCAATCGCCTGGGATACCATCGCCGAGCACTTTCTTTCCTCGATTCTAGATGGAACTGAATGTGCAGCTCCTCTGCGTCATGGCTTGATTGTTCAGGAAATGATGGAGGGGTTGTTGGAGAGTGCGAAGACGGGTCAGGAAGTTAGGCTTTAGGTTCTGTTGACATTTAGAGTGCGCTCTCAGAGCGTTGGTCGCTCTGGGCAATGATTTCTCTGAGGAGAGCTGTCAAATGTCAACGACTCCTAAATAAAACAGAGATTATAAGGACTGAGAATATGGGACACGGATTTTTAGGATGAACACGGATCATCACAGAACAAATCCGTGAAATCTCTGTGAATCCGTGTCCTAATTTCAATCCCTATAATGTCTAACGATTATTAACCAATGTAAGGATTTATCTATGGTACAAAGCCAAAAGCGGAGAGAACATGGAGCACTTATTATCCTGTTCCTTAGCTTAGTCTTGGTGGCATGCGGTCGTGCAGAGGAACCGACACTGGATCAATTAGACAATTCAATCTCAACCTCGCCGACTTTTACATCTACGCCTGCCCTGATCATTCTTGTCGAACCAACTGCCACACCGACAAAAATTGAACCTTCGGTGTCTGGCGATGCAGTAGATGCAACTTCGAAAAGTTCATTGGAGATAGGAACTGGACCCAAGGGAATCGTGCAAGCGGAATCAGCGCTTCTCTATGCAAAACCAACCGAATCATCTGACGTAATGGGACTCGTAACAGCCAACACAACGTTCGATATTGTGGGGACTACTGATGATAGCATCTGGCTTCTTGTCTGCTGCCCCGCCGGAACAGAGGTTTTAAGTTGGATACGAAGGGACTCTCTGATCGTTGATGGTGATTTTGCCGCAATTTCTGTCATCTCTGTTGAAGAATCGACCGTACAGGATGACGTTCAGGCAGTCACCGAACAATTGTCCGAAGGGATACCCGACGATCGCGGAGCAGATGGTGCATTGAGTGGTACGATCAGCGGCGATCTAGTGAATGTGCGGGGTGGACCTGGCACAAATTATGCCGTGTTGGGACAAGTGACGGTAGGAAACGAGGTCGACATTGTGGGAAGCAACGAAGATCGGAGTTGGTGGCGCGTATGCTGTCCCGTTGCCGATGCTGAAGAGAGCTGGATTGCAGCATCGCTTATTGCGCTTGAGCCGGTGACCAATCAGGTTGATTTATTGGCCGCTGTGCCAGTGGTTCCGGCGCCTCCCGTGCCCGAAATCGCTATATCCCCAGCAGGTGGTACTGGCGGTCCAAATGATGGACAAGCCGCGGCGTTGGCAGCCGCACCATCGCCTGGACTGCCAGGAGCGGGTGGATTTGGTGCGCCCGGAGGAACCAATCCGTTAACAGGCTTAGGTCTGCCAGCCGGGCGAGGTGGGCAACGCCCAATCATTGTCTGTATCAATAATGACTTTGCGACGCGCCCTCAATTTGGCACCAGTCAGGCAGATGTGATGTATGAATATCTGATGGAGGGGTATGGCATCACGCGCTTCAGCGGCGTTTTTTACGGGGACGATGTCGGTCAGATCGGGCCGGTACGCAGTGCCCGCTTGATCAATTATTATATGGGTGCCCTCTACAACGCTGGGTTGGCCTGTTCCGGTGCGAGTGACGGGGTGCGCTTTATTCTGAAACACCAGTCACCTTTTCCCTACATGGATGTTGACTTGGATGATCCGTCGAACACGCGCTATTCGTCCAGCATTGGGTCAGATTATCGGACTCGGTTGCGAACAGACACGGGACGCCTACGTCGCTGGCTTGCGGACTGGGGTGTTGAGACGCCTGCCAGCCTAAGGGGCTTTACCTTTGGGGGGCTTGCTGGTGGCGGTCGACCAGCGACCAATATTAACATTCCTTATCCGGGCGGTAGCCGCTCTAGCTATCAGTATGATGGCGGATCAGGTCGCTATTTGCGCTTCCTGGGAAGAGCAGCCCATGTTGATGGCAACACAGGTGCTCAGCTCAGCGTTGAAAATGTCATCATCCAATATGTACCCCATGAGACAACCGATATTGTGGAAGATAGCTTAGGCAGCTTGAGCATTCGGCTGAATCTATTTGGCAGTGGTCGCGCAATCGTTTTTCGCGATGGACAAGCATTTGAGGGCACATGGCGCAGCGATAGTCTTGGTGATATGCCGCGATTTTTTGGCCCGGACGGAAGCGAGGTGCCACTCAAACCGGGTCGTAGTTGGATTAGCGTGGTGCCTTTTAACTATACGATCGGGTATTAATACGCTGTCAACTAAGTTTTTCGAAGTTTTCACAACACCTTTGCGCGAAAGTGGGCAAAACCTTCCCGGACACGCTTAGTCAGTAAGAGAGATACCAAATAGGCGCGTTGAAAAGAGTCGGAAAAAATCAACAATTCCGACTTTATGTAAACTTGGGTATTGAGCTGGTAGCAAGTAGACATAAGAGAGAAATCAAAGGCAATCAAGAAAAAAACAGTAGCAGCAAAAGTCGGGTACAAATTTTTCATGCAAACAGAGGGCTGCTCTAGGATTTCACCCCTTATGGTCATTTTTTGTACCCGACTTTTGCCGTAGCTGAAAAAAAGAAAGCAGAAAAACTAAGCTTGTGGTCGACGACGGATAGTTCGTTGACGAATGTGGAAAGATTCGTCATAGGTGGTTCGGTCTTGCCACATTTTCCAAAGAATGGCCAGCCAGCGGTTGGCTAAAGCCCGATAAGAGCGACTGACCGAGTGGCCCTTTTGACGAGCTTGTGTAAAGTAAGCCGAAGCCCAGCGAGATTGCTGGCGCGAAGAACGAGCCAGTTGCTGAGAAAAGTAACGAAACTCTTTATCACAAGAGCGGCGAAAGTGGACCAAGTGGACTTTGCCACTTTGGTTGGTAACGGGAGCCGTGCCAGCTAAAGTCTGGACCATGCTGGAATGGGGGAAGCGGCGGCGATCTTCGCCAAATTTGACCAGCAAAGAGGGAGCCAAGAGCTCTCCTGCGCCCGGCAGGGAAGCAAAAATGGGGTGATCCTCGTGTTGCAGAAAAAGAGAGTTCAACTGTTGGAGTGTTGCTTGCTTGGAGTTGAGGGTATGGAGCAAGAGTCGGGCAAGTTGCTGGGCTTGAACTTGACAAGCTTGGGCAACACCCGGAGCTGAACGGGGATGTTGTGTGGTCAAGGCATCAAAACAGGTGAGCCATTTGGAGGGCTGATTATGTTTATGTTGCTTGAGAAAGACCTGAAATTCATCATAGGTTGCTTTTTCTGCTGCTTGCGGCGACGGATAAGCCAGAATCAGATGAGCTGCAATGGGCGATGGCCAACTAAAGACATTGAGCAAAGCGGGATGGTATCTGAGCAAACAACTACGCAAGCGATTGGAGACAGCAACCGTTTCTTTGCGCCAAAACTCGGTCATGCTCACCACGATGCGCATTTGCTGGAGTAATTCACTCCCTGGATGCCAAGGATAGAATCGGTGAACATCTGTTCTGACCAGTTCAGCTATCGTATATGCATCACTTTCATCAGTGCGAGCACCGCTCTGATTGTACCTCGCCCGACTTGCTTTGACCACGTTCGGTGGGAGGACATATAGATTTGTATACCCAGCATCCCATAAGTAGTCAATTATCAGATTATGTGCTGTCTCTAATCCGATTCGACATTTTTCATGGCCGATATCCATCGTTTCTCGCCACTTTTCTAGTTGCTTAAAGCCATCCACACTATGTTCTATTGTCATGTAGTTAATTCGACGACCGTTTTCATCCGTTATCATTACATCATGTTTTGTTTCACTCCAGTCTATTCCTATGAATATCTGCATTTTTGACCTCCTCATTCACTTGAGGATTGCCTTTGGTCATTTTTTTCGGACGCTCTTTTCCGTTTTCCTATTATGGCATTCGAGATGCTACACGCTTGCGACGGTTCTAGGCGTCGGCTTGGTGGACGGTCCGGGAAGGGCGGTCGCACCGCGGGAAGAGGGCGGTCCTTTTTACCAAGCCGGAGTTCGATTCCGAGTGACAGCTTCTCTCTTTCTGTCTCTCTCATTCTAACTCCTTTCCTATATTATCTAATAGGAAGAGGGCAAAAATCGTCTCGAATGCCCCACAACTCTTGCCCTCTTCTGGGAAGGGCGGTTCTCTCCAACCACTTCCGATTGAGAAGAGGTTTTTATGGCAAAAAATGTCGTATTATTTAGTTTACGATGTAATTAATAAGAGCAATAAAGAAGCACCAATCATCCTGTAAAACGTACACTCCAATAAGGCGAAACAAGTGGTTCGTCACTCAGACAAACTAACTCACCATCTTGAACCCAGCCACAGTTGCGTTGTGCAAGTTCGTACACAAGATACTCCTTCCACTGCGTAATCTCATCTTGATACCCAGGATCATTGATGAGATTACGCATTTCATTCGGATCATCATCCAAATTAAAAAACTGCATCAGATCAATTCGCGGCAACCAAATGAACTTGCGGTGTCCATCTGTCACATACTGCATTTCCTGTTCGTGCGAATAGCACCAACAATGTTCTCCATGCAGATAGGGACGCCAATCGGGATCGCCAGTGGTTGTGAGGGGCAATAAGCTCTTCCCTGTGACTGTCGTCGGAATCTCCACATGTGCAATATCCAGAACGGTCGGCATGATATCGCGCAACTCAACGACTTCGTCAACGACAGGCTTGGGAGACGGAGTATCCTCTTGGTTGTTTCTTGATTGTGGAGGGGCAACAATCAACGGAATGCGTGCGCTCCCCTCATACGCATAGGTTTTGCGCCACAGATGATGATCACCCATCATATCGCCATGGTCAGAGGCAAAGATGATCCACGTGTTGCGGAGGGTCTCTGGTTGATGACGACTCAGCCAGTTGATCAAGCGACCGACTTGTGTATCAATAAAGGTAATTTCACCATAATAGCCAGCGCGGGCACGATGAATGCGAAATGGCGTCTGCTTGCCTCGCCATGCATTAACGTCCACAACATCTTCTGGCCGATCGTGCATAGCGGCCCAATCGCCAACGACTGCTGGTGGCGTCTCTCGTCGATCATACATGTCAAAGTAGTGCTGAGGCGGTACGTAGGGTGAATGGGGCCGGGCAAAGCTAATATTGAGAAAGAATGGTCTAGTCTTATCGCGTTGCTGCAAGAAATGGAGCGAACGGCTCATGGTCCAGGCGGTTGGATGTAGATACTCTTCGGTATGCCAAGGACGGGCAATCCACGAATTCCAAAAGACGCCATGATCATCGGGCGTGATATCGCGCTTCTTTTCGTGAGCAAACCAGGTTCGATATTCATCTTGCAAATCATCCTCAATCATGCGTCCCGATTCGTCTAATTCGCGACTTTGGAAACCCATAGAGGCTCGCTGTGGAGAAAAATGGCCTTTACCGACGAGATGTGTCTGGTAGCCAGCATTGCTCAACGTGCCAGCCAGCGTATTGGGAAAATCATTTGGAATCGGTCCTTGCCCACGTCCCATGCCCAAGAGGCCCGTATGCCATTGATCCATGCCGGTCATCAATGAAGCCCGCGCGGGGAGGCAGGAAGGGACAGCCGAATAGGCATGGGCAAATCGAGAACCCATCGCGGCTAAGTGATCCAGGTTCGGCGTTTCGATAACGGGATGTCTGGCAGCGCTCAGACAATCGCCGCGCATCTGATCAGCAAAGATAAGGATGATATTGGGTTGAGTCATGAGAAATCTGTTTGCGCCATTACGCGATTCGGGTTGGTGAGCGTTATTGGCTGGTAGAAGTGATCAAATTTTCTCGAGAAACAATTGTCCAAAGTCTAAATGATGTGGTTATAATAAACTATCTGCTGAATTCTTTTCAAAATGGCTTTAGGCCCCAAAGTTCAGATAAGCAGTTTCAGCCAGACCGTGCCAGGTTTGAATCCCTTCCCGGAAGGCGGACCACTCTGCCAAGATGGAGCCAAAGTCCGTGTCGTTTGTGGCAAATTCATCGAAAAGCTCGAAGGCAGCTTCTTCTGCTGCCTCCATCACATCGTCTGGGAAAGGCAACAGAGTGATGTCTCCATCGCTGAGTAGCGTCTGCAATGCACCAGGGTTTTTCGCGTCATAGCGTGCCATCATCGTCATATTGGCCTCGAAGGCAGCTGTCTTCAGCACTTCTTGATATTCTTCAGGCAATGCATTCCACTCATCCAGGTTGATCTGGATCTCAAGTGATGGACCCGGCTCCCACCAACCTGGGAAGTAGTAGAAGCTAGCGGCCTTATGGAATCCCAGCTTTTCATCATCATAAGGGCCAACCCATTCAGCAGCGTCAATCGCACCTGTTTGCAGCGCTTGGAAAATTTCACCCCCAGGCAATACCTGGACTGTCACCCCTAAACGGTCCATAACCTGACCCCCGAGACCCGGAATGCGCATCTTCAGACCTTCCATGTCAGCAGTCGAGTTAATCTCTTTGTTAAACCATCCGCCCATCTGTACACCCGTATTGCCTGCCGGAAACTGAATGACGCCAAAGCGTTCGGCGTAGGCTTCTTGGAGCAACTGGCTTCCGCCGCCTTCATAGAGCCAAGCGTTCTGTTGACGCGCCGATAAACCAAAGGGCAGAGCAGTACCGAAAGCCGTAATGGGACTCTTGCCAATATAGTAATAGGAAGCCGTATGACCAATCGGGACAGCACCCTCTTGCACAACATTGAGAACTTCTAACCCCGGTGCAAGCTCGCCAGCGGCGCGCGCTTGAATGGTAAATTTGCCTCCAGTCATGGCTGTAACTCGTTCCGCCAGTACTTGGGCACCGCCAAAAATTGTATCAAGCGCCACAGGCCAACTCGTGGCCATCTGCCAATTGATCTCGGGCAGAGACTGATTATCTGCAACTGCATCGGCTACTTCTTGTTCTGCTGTGTTGTTGGCACAAGCGGCAGCCAGGCCCATTGCAGCGCCGCCAGCTGCTTTGACGCCCAAACCTTTTAGAAAAGTACGACGATCCATATGTCTTCTCCTTAACAATATCCTATATTAATGATCGATATTACAATAGCGAGGAAAGAAAACTGTACCGTACATAGACGTTCAGATAGAGTCTTATTTACGGAATCTGTTTTTTCGGGAGTGTGTCCCAATGCGCGTAAACACAGCGGTTCTCTGACCGAGCAGTGTTCATTCACACACTTTGTGATACACACTCATTTTTCTTGATGAGGTAGCAAAAATGCAAACCAGGTTGAGCCAAATCAACGGAGCGAATCCGAAAAGTTCTGTGATGATACCTGTTTGACGATCTCCATGAACTCATAACCACTTTTCGGATAGGTGCTAAGCTCAATATGAATTTGGGGGGTTTGCGCATTTTAACAGAACTCGAGTAGATGCCAAAAAATCAGTACATCTACGGTCGAGTGTGGTATATGAAAACTCATGCAAACTGCTACTTTCGTGGGAGACAAAATCATGTGTTTGCCCAACTTCGCCTCATAAGCAAAATGATAAGCAAACCGAACAGGGTGGGGAGCACAAGTACAGCAAAAGAGGTTGAGACAGATGAAAAAGCAGGGTGCCAAATATTGGTGACAATGCCACTATCAAGCGTTTTCCACGTTGTTCTTTCGGTTAGCACAAAACCTAGTGTGAATTCTTGCAGCGTGATCATCAGGTGCAGACAAAATGTCATTCCGAAGATATGGAATAGAGAACGAATTGACCTGTACTTGGATGGAAAACCACTGAGTAGAAGCAACAATAGTGGTGTTCCCATGAAACCATAGACAAGCGGAAGAAGCCAGTGGGTCTGAACAGTTTGTACAGAATCACTAAGCCAGAGCATGGGAAACCAAAGGAGCGGCATACAAATCAAAGCAAACCATATAACGAAATACCCTTGTCGTTTGCCTATGAAAGTTAAAACGAACTTGAGAAACCAAAGACTGCCCAATCAAGCCCAGAACCAGCGTAACAATGGCCCCCATGACTGCAAGCGTGATACTTTGAATGAACCAATCATAGTAACCTACATGGACCAACATTCTGCTTACTTCTATAGGATTCGCTACGGGCGAGATCATTTGTGTCTCTCCATTTTTTATTGTCAATGACCACAAAATGAACGGCAAGACCAAATAAAAAATCAGAGTAAGCGCGGCAAAGACATTCCTGCGCATGGGTTGAACCGCCACAGATTGCTGAGCGACTGATGAAACAGGGTCAAAACGAAAATAACGAAGCAGAAGATAGGGTAAAGGAGCGCTAACCAATACGAGAAAGGGCACTTGCAAGAGCAAAATCGTTGCTCCCACTTTATACTGACGAGATACATGAACCTGCTGAAATGCCCAACCACTCCACAAATGAGTAGCATTGAATGGTTCTCCACCCGTTAACAACAGAGGTGGACTTACGGCAGTCAAGATGACATAGCTTGTCACAAGAGCGATGGTAAGAAGTGGAAGCCATCCTCGTTGTTGCCTCAGTCTACACCAAAGTCCATGTTTTGATTCTTGACTAATTCCCTGCACTGTCCGTTGCATGTGCAGAAGTAGAATCGTCAACGGCAACAGACGCCATGCATAGACACATGCAATTGCGAACAGACCACCTTCAGCTGAATATAGTAACCCCATGGCTTGAAAAAGCGGACGCCAAACAACAGCAACAACAGCGATGGGAATCATAAGGGGCAGAAAGACCCCAAATATCCATGTTACATGTATTGATTGATTGCGACCAATCTGCCGCGAACCCAGGTATCCAAAGGGTATGACGAGCAAGAGTGTGAATCCAATCACGCGGAACGTATTCCACACTGCCAAACGAAAAAGATAGCTGCGGACGACTGAAACAATATCATCAAGATTGAGGATGGAAATTTGAGAGAAAATTCCTGAGTTGCCCATGTTTGAGAAAAGAGCGGTTCCAATCCTTGCCTGGAATTTGGGACACATCCCCGATTTATGCTACTATGACATATTATATACCGCACTCGCTGAAAGATGAGAATAGATTCGATTCTTCCGCCCAGTAGCAGTGCTAAGAACCTATCCGAAAAGTGGTCGTGAGTCCAGCTAGCTTCTCGAGTAAGAATGCACCATCACAGCCACTTTTCGGATGAGTACTAAGTGTAAGAACCTATCCGAAAAGTGGCTGTGAGTCTGACTACCTTCTCGAGCAAGAATGATTCGTCACAGAACTTTTCGGATGAGCACCAGGGCTTTTCCAGAATCTAAAATATCCAATTCGATGGGAAAAGCCAAAGCCAGTCCAGGGTGAAGCGCTTGTCTTTATGGGTAATTATTTTTCTGGAATGGCCTCAGTCGACAGTACGCAATTGATGAGGAGAGAAAGATGGACTGTCCGAATTGTAATACATGGAACCCTGCAGATAAGGAAGTCTGTTGGCGCTGCCAGACTGAACTTCCCAGGCCGGAACCGCCAAAGCGCAAACGTCAGACTTTTGGAGGGCTGCCCATTTGGGTATGGGGTGCATTAATCGTGCTGTTTATCATCATGAATTTTGGCAGCTGTATGGCGCTCGGGACACCTGGCGCGTGACGTGAAAAAGACAATCCTCGCTTCGGACGCTATTCAGCCCAACCTGCAAGAGATTGGCATCCAATTAACCAGATGGCATGAACGCATGCAGCGTTCATTGCCTTGGCGTATACATCCAGCTGGTCAACGTGATGCATACGCGGTTTGGATCAGCGAAATCATGGCCCAACAAACGCGTCTTGAGGTTGTGGTGGGCTACTATGAGCGTTGGATGGAGCGTTTTCCAACGGTCAACGTTTTGGCAGATGCCGACCTCCAGGATGTGTTGAAGTTGTGGGAAGGACTTGGTTATTACGCTCGTGCCCGCAATCTTCACAAAGCGGCTCGCTTGATTGTTGAACAGTATAATAGTATCCTCCCAAATGACCGCAAAACCCTCTTGAGCCTTCCTGGTATTGGCGAATATACAGTCGGTGCCATTTTAAGCATGGCCTATGGTCAAGTGGAACCAGTATTGGATGGCAATGTCAAACGCGTTCTCAGCCGAGTGTTCGACATAGAAGAATCGATTGATGAACGAGAAACGCTCAAACAGCTATGGACATTGTCGCACGATCTAGTTGCTGCAGCACCCCAAGACCAAGCGGGGCAATTTAACGAAGCGCTGATGGAATTAGGAGCGATTCTTTGTACGCCCACTTCCCCCAAATGCCTGCTCTGCCCAGTTGCCGATCACTGTTGTGCGCTGACCAATGGCACACAGCATGAACGCCCCGTGAAGGCTGCACGCAAAAAGACACCCTATTACGATGTCGCAGCTGGAGTAATTTGGCAGGGACACCCTTTCCAATCCAAATTGCTAATTGCACAACGTCCTGCCGATGGGATGCTAGGAGGGTTATGGGAATTTCCAGGAGGAAAACAGGAAGCTAATGATCCAGACTTGCAGAGCTGTTTACAGCGTGAAATCCAGGAAGAATTGCGGATCACGATCAAAGTTGGGGAAAAAATCGCTGAAGTTCCCCACGCCTATACACACTTCCGCATCACGCTTCATGCCTTTCACGCCCAATACGTTGATGGGGAACCAGAATCCATTGGTGTAGCAGATTGGCGATGGGTGACTTTGGAGGAACTGGCAAATTATCCATTTCCGGTAACAGATCGGAAAGTGATTAAAAAATTGGGGGTGGTTCAGAATTAGGTTTACACTTTTGATACATAGATAAAAATCTATATGAGGTCATTTTCTGCCTGAGCATGGCTCAAAGTAGAAAATATAAACATCTTTTCTCTTTGCAAAAATGTAAACCTAATTGTCCGCCTAAAATGAACCACCCCAAAAATTGGTCGAATAAAAATAAGGTTCAACAGGATCTTATGTGCCTCTTTTTTGTCAACTACTTGAGATCCGAATGAGCCAAAAATAATAGACAAAACAAAAAGCGACTCCACGTTTGTACGAGGTTTATCTGATTTGTCTATGAGTTGCAGATCTTCCGTTTGTGGATGGTGTGTAGAAGAGAGAAGTACGAGACGCCTGAAAACATTTGCGTTCAGGCGTGCTGGTCACACTAGGGTTGGAACAAAAAAGCGGCCAGCAGTCCGCAGATTTTGGTCGGGACACTGCTCCGATCTTGTTCAGACTGCCGGCCTCCTAGATCGGCATGCAATTTTTGTTTTATTCCTACAACAAATTCCGCCCATTTTCGCGCGATTACTAAGTACAGCGTCAACTAAGTTTCTTGCATTTCTCAGTCAGACAAAACATCTGAAAACTTAATTTACGCAGTACTAAGTGAACCCGAGAAAGTATTTGGACACGGATTGATTGGATTTTCAAGATTTTATCCATGTGTATCTGTGAAAATCCGTGTCCTATTTCTAATCTCTTTCTAGACTTTACTTAAGCAGCTGATTTAAGAGGGGGACCTAATGAAATGAGGGCGCCCTTTTTACTAAGCAGCTTGGGCATTTCGCCGTGTGTAAAGACACGATGCGTCACAAGGCAACGCTCAATGTCATCTCGTTCGGGGATCTCAAACATCACATCAAGTAGAGATTCTTCAACAATACTACGCAAACCGCGCGCCCCAGTCTTGCGTAGAAAAGCTTCAGTTGCGATCATTTCCAGTGCCTTCGGCTCAAACTCCAACTCGACACCATCCATTGCAAGAAGATATTGAAACTGTCGGACAACACTGTTTTTCGGTTCAGTCAAGATGCGAACCATTGCGTTACGATCAAGGGCAGATAAGCTCACAGTCACCGGTAGACGTCCAATAAATTCAGGAATCAGACCAAAAGAAAGCAAATCATCTGGCATAATTTGTCGCAACAACTCGCTTTCTTCACTGCTCTCTTTTTCTTGCTTGCGAATCTTTAATTCGCGTTGACGCTCGCTCAGATCAGCCGGTAATTCATCAGGAGTTGCGCTTGCTCGTTCGGCAACAAAGGGATTCATCAACGGATTCTTTGCATCCTTCCCTTCAGCACTCTTGGTCGATTTAGAAAGGGCAACACGATCATACTCATCTGTAGCAACAAACCCCAAGCTAGAGCGTTTCCAGACTCGCTTACGCACAACCTCACCGAGACCGGAAAAAGCGCCACCGCAAATGAAAAGCACGTTATGAGTATCAAGCTGGACAAATTCTTGTTGAGGGTGCTTACGGCCAGCGCCGGGAGGCACATTGGCCACTGTGCCTTCGATAATCTTCAGCAACGCCTGTTGTACGCCTTCGCCACTCACATCCCGCGTAATGCTTGGATTGTCACCGCTCTTGCGTGAAATTTTGTCGATCTCGTCGATGTAGACAATCCCATAGCTGGCCCGATCTGCATCCCAGTCTGCGGCTTGGAGAAGGCCAGCCAAAATTGTCTCTACATCTTCGCCAACATAACCGGCTTCGGTCAATGTTGTTGCATCGGCAATCGTAAAAGGCACGTCTAACAAATTGGCCAATGTGCGCGCGAGAAGCGTTTTGCCGCTGCCAGTTGGACCAATCAAGAGCACATTGCTTTTAGCCAGCTCTACATCCTCAGCCATCAAATTGGCGTTCGACGATTTACTGCTCTTGTCATCTCCAATTCCTCCAAAGACCCGCTTGTAGTGGTTATAAACGGCAACAGATAAGACTTTTTTGGCGCGCTCTTGGCCAATCACATATTGATCAAGATACTCGACAATCTCTTTGGGGCTTGGAACTCGATTCGGTGCGCCAAGGGGTGTGCTCATAGTAGATACATCTCTCATCAACCCCTCTTCGGCAAGGATTTCAGAAGCCAACTGCACACACTCATCACAAATATATACGTCTTCTGAGCCTTCGATAAGGCGGTTGACGTCTGCATTGTTCTTGCCACAAAATGAGCAATTTGGTTGTACTTTTTTATCGTTGCTATTTGACATATAAGGTACTTTGCCATCTATGAATAGGAGGGGTTTTCTTGTTTTGTGATGGGCTAATATTTCTATCAGCCAGAGCCGTTCTTGTTTTCAGAATCGCTAGCGACCATGCTTACCTGAAGATCGCCAGTATCGACAGCAACGATGTCAGCCACGTCACCGAGGACTTCATCGACCAAACCATACTCTTTAGCGTCGATCGCATTCATAAATCGATCTCGGCGAAAGTCTTCCTCAATCTCTTGCCATGAGTGGTTTGTATGCTTGCCGACAAGATGGAATAGCTGTGTCTGTACACGCTCCTGCTCTCGGTACGCAATGCGAACATCTTCCGTGTATCCTTGCGCCCCACCGCCAGCTGGATGCATGTGAATCGTTGCGTGTGGTAGTGCATAGCGTCGACCCGGTTCACCAGCCGCAAGCAGTACAGTTCCCATGCTAGCAGTAACGCCGACAGCTGTGGTTGAGACTGGTGCTTGGATCATCTGCATTGCATCGTATATGGCCAATCCAGCGTAAATACTACCGCCGGGGCTGTTGATATACATGTTGATCGGTTGATTGGGATCCTCGCTCGCCAAATAGAGTAGCTGTGCAACAATCAAATTAGCAATTTGATCGCTAATTGGTGTTCCAAGAAAAACGATTCGCTCTTTCAAAAGAAGGCTATAAATGTCGTATGCTCGCTCTCCGCGCCCACTACTGTCAATCACCATTGGGACGACATTTGTTGGATTGATCATATCTTATATTCTCCAAGTAATCATTCATGATACCATTGGGCTCGACAGAGAATATGGTTGTGTATCAAATGTATTTTAGACTACTGGCACACGTTTATCTTCTCTACAACCACAAATTGGTATGATTTAACAGAACAGTTGTAACAGATATATTTTACCCATTAACAATACTGTTATGGCAAGATTATCACTGTAAGCAGGCTCCGGTTGCGCGTTTGCGTTTTGTTAGCATTCGAATAATCAGAGCGGTTTTTATCGGGAGGCGATTGTCCGAAGTTTAAATGATGTGGCTATTCGTTCTTATCCGACAAGCTCTGTGACGATGCATTCTCGCTGGAGAAGCTGGTCGGACTCACAACTACTTTCCGGATAGGTTCTAAGCTTTCTCAACTTCTTCATCACGGTCAGTGTGATCAGGGATTTCTGACGACGCTTCCGTTTCGCCTTGGATGTGATTCTCGGGAACATCGTTGCCACTGGAGCTGTTTTCGCCTGAACTATTGGGGTGGTTCATTTTAGGCGGACAATTAGGTTTACATTTTTGCAAAGAGAAAAGATGTTTATATTTTCTAATTTGAGCCATGCTCAGGCAGAAAATGACCTCATATAGATTTTTGTCTATGTATCAAAAGTGTAAACCTAATTCTGAACCACCCCGAACTATTGGTTGCAATCTCTTCGTCCGCATGGCCTTCAACGACCGCATCGGCCTCACTCGATTCGCCTTCTGCGGTTTCTTCTATGGCACTTAGTGGTGTCGGTTCCGGCAATTCATCTCCACGCGCAATGGCAATCAAGCGCTCAATCGCCTTGGTGCGCAAAATCTGGCTCTCAATAATTGGACGCCCCGATCCGTCACGAAACATCTCCGCTGTGTTGTGCATTTCTGGGGAGCTATCTTCGTTTAGTTCACCAAGCATGGCTTGGATCTGCTCTTCCACATCTTCATCTGTGGCAACAATGCCTTCCGCATTGATTAGCTCGGAAATGACCAAGTTCTGTTCTGCCAGTTGGGTTGCTGCTTCGCGTTGTTCCTCGCGAAATCCATCTCGATCTCGACCGGTCGATTCAAAAAAAGCATCCAAACTTTCCAGTCCGGCTTGGCGGATCTGTTGCTCAAACTCATTGAGCATGGCGTTGATTTGGTCTTCCACAACTGCCGGTGGATAGACAAGGGTAGATGCTGCAACGGCCTTTTCAATCACTCGTTGTCCATATTCTGCTTCTGCACGTGCTTCTTCCTCTTCTTGCAACGTTTCACGCACGCTCGCAACGAGATCTTCCACCGTTTCAAATTCAGGGCCAATCATCTGGGCCAGCTCATCTGTCAATTCTGCATTTTCAAAAGCTCTAATCTTTAACACTTCAATTTCAAAGCGAGCTGAACGTCCAGCATATATGCTCTGCTGCTCTTCTGGCCAACTCAATATAGACTCTTTTTTCTCGCCTGTTTGCAATCCGAGTAAGGCATCATCCAAACCGGGAATTGGCTGGGGATTCTCTTCATCCAGCGTAATATCCCATTCCGATTCGCTCATTACGATGGTTTCTTCTGCTTCATCCTCCGAGGAATCTTCTGCTTCGTCTTCTGGAATCAGGACGCTATGCACATTAAGAGTTAACGTATCGCCATATTCGCTGGGACGATCAACATCTTTCCAACTCGCATGTTGTTCGCGATATTGCTCAAGGCGTTCTTCGACCGCTTCATCGCTGATCTCTATCTCCTCTTCTTCGACGCGCAGAGAACGATAGTCACCTAGATCTACCTTTGGTTCCATCGGCACAATGACCCGATAGCGGACGGGATCGATCTCAACATCTTCCAGGGCAGCTGTTGCATAGGGCTCAATCTCCTCTTGCTCCAGTGCCTGCTGGAAAACTTCCTGTCCCAGATCATCCAGAAATTCTTGATAGAGTGCACCAATGCCAACTCTTTGTACAATCACTTGATAAGGGGCTTTGCCCCGACGAAAACCAGGAATATTGTATTCGCGGCCCGCTTTGCGAGCAGCTTTTCGCAACTCTCGATCAATTCGGTCTTGACCAACTTCAATTGTAAGAGCCAACTGACAATCTTCTAGCTGCTCTCGTGTGACTTTTAATGCCATTTTCCCCTCGATAACTGGTTTGTTTGATATTTTGTGCCATATATTTGGAATTACGCTTACACACAGAAAGCGTAATATAGAGTCTCTCTTTTATGATAGCAACTTGATAGTATAACATAATGTTGCACGCTCAACCAAGTTTTTTTGCTGGTAGCCGTCGCATCACAAAACACAGATTTCTACCATAGTTCTGCGATGAGATCGTTAAAGTTCTATACTAAAAAGCCGTCCCAAATTCGGGACGGCTTTTTAGTATAGAACTTTGGTAGTGGTTAACTGTAAAGTGATGATAGAATCAGGCAATGGTAACCGAAACAATAATCCATCAATGCAATGGATGTGGTAGCAAGCAGATCACGAAAAATGGTCAAACGGCAAAGGGTAAGCAGAAATATCACTGCAAAGGGTGCGGGTCCTATGGCACCCTGAACCCAACCGTTGCTTATAGACCGGAACGGTGCGCCGAAATCTTGCGTGCGTACCATGAGCGGTCCAGTCTGCGCGGGCTTGAGCGCACCTTTGGTGTAGCGCGTTAGAGCGTCGCCAAGTGGTTACGTGAAGAAGATGCCGACTTACCCGTTGTCCCACCCTTGGATGATCCGCAGCCTGATGACCTGTTGGAACTGGATGAACTCTGATCCTTTGTCGGGTCAAAAAAACAAAGGCTAGGTCTGGATAGCCCTCTGTCGACGCACCCGCCAGATTGTCTCGTACTTCATTGGCGGACGCAGTGAGGAGGATTGTTGGCGTTTATGGTCGTGGTTCCCCCCCGACCACCGCCACTGCGCCACTTTTAGCGACTTCTGGGAGACCTACGATGCTGTCTTTGGGCATCTAGGCATGGTCCATCAATCCGTCGGCAAAGAGACCGGCCAAACCGCACATGTCGTTCACGAAGTGGGCGTTTCGCCAACGCTGGAACAACACCCTGCGCCAACGGCTCGCACCTTTTGTCCGCAAGACACCTTTTGTCCGCAAGACACTTTCCTTTTCCAAGACCGACGCGTTTCATGAAATTGCTCTGCGCCGATTCATTCATTACTACAACCCGACCAAATCAGTTCTCGCTTTACCACTACCACATTGTCTTGTGGCTCGTAAGCGAGCCAGCGCTTGGTTGCGTCCAGATTCCACTTCATGTTGGTATTATTCGACATTCCGTTGACGAGAATAAAACCATCGGGCCACTCATGACTATCAGCCGTGATGGCGCGCTCGAAGAGTTGAAGAAAATCTCGGTTCGAGAGCCACATCTCTTTAAACCAGCGATCGGCTCGTGCATATGCTTTGGCGTCCACGTCTGCTGGGACATCTCCCGTTTGTTGGGTCGGTGTTCCTGCAGCTGACAGGGTCGTCGGCAGATTTTCCCCTGGCTGACACCAGCCAATGCGAACGCAGGCAAAGCTCGTTTGGCCCTGCGTGCGGGCGCCCAAGGATCTGCAAATCCGCTCGCCCGCCATCTTGGATGTCGCATAAGGTGTCGAATCCATTGCTGCTTCACCGGTGTGCCAAATTGTCCCGACCCCTGGGGCAAGTCTACGTGTAGTTCATGAGGACCAATTGTATCTGCAAGAGGAGAATCTTTGTAACGCCCCATCACGTGGTTCGATGTAGCAAAGACCATTCGCCGCAGTTGGGCGCTATCGGCCGCGGCATTGGCGATATGCAGGGTCATATCGATCGACGCAGCGGCATCAGCCCAGGTTGCTTCTGGATATGGGTTTTGAGCAGCAAAGTGGACAACTGCGTCGGATTGCTCCAAGGCATCACGCCAGCGTCTGTCATGCCAATTTGAGAGATCGCATTGGACAAAGTCGATGGCTGGCGGTAGTGTACGCTCCTTTGCTGCTGCGTGTAAAGACGCAGCTTGATCGGTTGTTGGCGTTTGTAAGTCAAGAGCAATCAGCCGTTGACTGAATTCGCAACGAGCTAGATGGTGTAAGAGTTTGGTGCCGAGATTTCCAAGGGCACCAGTGACGGCAATCGTTTGAGGTACATTTCGATTGGTTGACATCTTTCATTCTTCCTTCGGCGTCCGTATGATATTGGTATGGATGGAGTTTAGCGTTCAGTTCTAAGGATGCTACCTGCGTGTCGATATGTTACAATGCAAATGATGATCTGTCACGATCTGAGATATTTAATCGTACCTCCTTATCAGGCAAAATTTGACTCTTACTCAGGATAATCACATATGGATGCATCTACAACTCAAAATGAGCTAATCCAACGGGAATTTACCAAACAAGCAAAAGCGTATGCCTCCAACCCTTCCATTGTCGACCCTGATTGGGCGATGCGTTTGGTCCAGGCTGCGCAACCTACTCCGCAAGATCGGGTGTTGGAGGTTGCTACGGGACCAGGGTATGTTGCGTTGGCCTTTGCCACAATTGCCCAAGAGGTAGTTGGTGTGGATTTGACTGCTGCGCCTTTGGCGATAGCCAAACAGAATCGTCAGGAACGAGGGTTGACGAACGTGCAATTTGAATCTGCTGATGCGAATCAGTTGCCGTTCGATGATGGATCCTTCGATATTGCCGTCTGTCGATTAGCCATGCATCACTTTGCCAAACCAGATCAGGTTTTCCGCGAAATGGTCCGGGTCTGTCGTCCCAATGGTCAAGTCGTCGTCGAAGATCTCATCTCTAGCGAAGAATCGAAGCGAGCAGACTATTATAACCAATGGGAACGGCTGCGCGACCCGTCCCACGTAACGGCACTCTCACTCAGTCAGTTGATTTCATTGTATGCAGGAGCGGGGTTAGAGGTGGAGCATATCCAGAGCGAACGCCGAACGCAGATTGCGGAAGAGTGGATACGCAACGCCCAAACACCTGCTGCTGCGGCTGAAGAAGTGCGCAGAATGCTTGCTCGCGATCAGGAGGAAAAATTGAGTGGTATTTCAGTTTTTACAAACGAGCAAGGTCAACTTTGCTTTGATCATCGAATGTTTACGGTTGTGGGACGGAAGTATTAATCAACCATAGCCATTACATGGACTCAATTGAGAAGAAAGACTCATTCTGGAAGTTTGAGGCTGCGAATCAATTGCTTGAATTGGTCAACCTGTTGAGCAAAACTTTCTACAGGTGTCGAGAACGAAATGACGATCAGATTTGCGGCAGCTTGATCAAATAGCACGGCTTGATAGTTTGTCGTCTCAACTTCTGGTTCATTGTCAATTAAGACCACTGAGCTAAACTGGAGTACAGCTACTGGTCTATGATCAAAGTGCAGCATGTCATCTATCCCCTGATGCTCGAGTTTTCCATCTTCGATTGTTTGTATTGCGGTGGATAGATACTGTTCCAGAGTAAGGTGATGGTGAGGTACAACGAGGAGCGTGAAGAGTGTTGGGACAGGTGTCGTTGAATCAATTGTGGGAGCAGATCGAAGGATGCCAATTGCCTCAAGCCCATTTGTGCCATCGGCATCGATAAACTGAACAAGTCTTTCAGTCATCGTCTCGGATAGTTGCTCATCGATGGCGAGTTCTTGTCGCTGTTCTGCAACGGTATCCGGATCAATTTTGGTCAAATCAGTGACGTGCCACTCGGATGGAACTGTTAACGTGTAAGTAGACAATCTGCCTTGAACAATTGTGTCGACGGGTTCTTGGGTCGCGGTCGGCGCCGAGACAGGTGTTGGCGAGGGTTGTCTAGCAGCGGTTGGGGTAGATCCCGGCGTTGATATAGATGTTGCTTTTGGCAATGGCGTCACAGATGGCTGAGGCGTGGGAGCTGGTATTTGTCCACAAGCAATACAGAGTAGCATACCGCAAAGAATTACAAGGGTGGTACGTCGTGCGACCGTTTGTCTGTGCATCAAAGTTCCTTGATATGTTCTTTTGAATTCTACGCTCTACATTTCACCTTCATCAAATAGAGACGACGAGGGACAGAGGTGGCTGAGAGTACACGAGGGGCAGTCTGGCTTGCGGGCGTCGCAGATGCGGCGACCGTGGAAAATCAACATATGTGATAGTTGAACCCATTCGCTCTGTGGTGTTATGCGCTGCAGGTCGCGTTCGATTTTGTCGGGGTTGGATTGGTCGGTAAATCCCAGTCGATTCGAGAGTCGTTTGACGTGGGTGTCGACTACGATACCGTCAGCGATGCCAAACCAAGTCCCCAGCACAACATTGGCCGTCTTGCGTGCCACCCCCTTGAGCGTCAAAAGCTCATCCATTGTCGCAGGAATCTCGCCTCCATACTCATGGACGATTCGGCGCGCTGCTTCTTGAATATTGCGCGCTTTGTTACGATAAAAGCCCGTTGAGCGCACAGCTTCCTCCAATTCTGAAAGATCTGCTTCTGCAAAGGCAAGGGCATCTGGAAATTTCTCAAACAGAGCAGGCGTCACTTTGTTCACTCGTTCATCTGTGCATTGAGCCGAGAGAATCGTTGCGACCAATAGCTCAAGCTCGTTTCGATGAACGAGCGCACAATGGGCGTCTGGATGTGCCAAATGAAGGAGCCGAATGATTTCAGGCATCCGCTCTTCTGCCGAAGACTCAGAGGTCAATTGGTTGTTAGCAGTCATTATGATAATAGAAATTCTGGCACAGCACGGATTCGATAGTCGGAATCGTCAATCCGTTGCCAAGGATAATGGACAAAATCCTCGGTCTGTTCAGCATAAAAGTCTGGTTCTTGATCTGGAAATAGGCTGCTCTCGTTCTTCCAGTGCAGGACCGCAATCTCTGGAAAACCACCCGCTGTTTCGATACGTCCTTTGACGGCCATTACTGTTCGGCCACGGTACCAAAGATTGTCAACAACGAGAATCTTCCGCCCTTCCAGAACTGAATCGTCTGGAAAATATGTAAATCGTGGCCAGCTAAGTTTTGTACTTGCATATTCACTTTGCTCTTCGGGAAAAAGCACTGAGGCACTCAATACATCTTTCATATGTAATGCTTCAGCAATCATCCCACCGGGGATAATGCCGCCACGAGTAATCACAAGGATGACGTCGTAGGGTGTATTGAGCTTGAAAGTTAGTTGACTGACCAATTCCTCCAGATCATGCCAGGAAAGATAAAGACTCTTCATCTGTGAATCCTCTAAGTTTCTGTCCGAGAAGTTCTGTGTTGACGCGTTCTCATCCAAAAATATGCTTGACGCACCGCCAGTTTCTAGAGCAGGCGAGTGTGGTATACGCTGAACGTTGCTAGGCAACATACTATTTTAGGGCATGTTGCCTGGTTATCCTAAACAACTATCGTGACAATTTTCAAATAGCTCAATCATCGTTAAATTTAGAAAAGAAACCACTCAAATGAGCTGCGTTGGTGGCTATGATGACTGTTCTGTGCTGTACCTCAGATGATTCGACGATATTCGGTCCAGGCTCAACCCTCAATGAGAGTTCGTCATCGCTTATCATCAGATAATCAGGTGGGTCATAACGGACTGTATAGTCATCAGGTTGAATATTCCAAAAACGAAAGTCCCCTCGTGCGTCCGTGGTTGTTTGTTCGATAAGAATTTCTTCGGTATCCAGAAGCTGTATCTGAATATTGGGGTAGTCTAGATTTCCCATAATCCAGCCAACGCCTGTTGGTTGAATATACAAAATTACCGGATCGTGATCGCTAGAATGATGAACACTATTTCTATCAACTGTGGAGGGATAAGGATAGTCCGCATTGATATGAATAGGGTCCAGACCAGCAATTTGGGCTAACATGTTGGGTGTCACCAACATATGGTCCAACACCTGACTTGCACCGTTGAAAATATAAGTGTATCGGTCTTGGCGCGGCAAGTAATCGAAGAGATGGATCAACTTGGGAGTTGTACCTGTTTTCAGTGCCTCCACTGGACCACTTTCGTAAAAATCATTCAGATCTCCCAGGACAATAACATTTGCTGTCGGATCATCGTCCAATTTTTTCTGTACCAGCGATGCAACATGTTTTGCTTGATTTACGCGTCGAATGACATTAATCTCCTCATTTCCGCTCTTGCTCTTCCAGTGATTGTTGATCACGGTAATGCGATAAGGCTCCCCCCAAGCCCCTCGGATGGCGAGATCTACGACTAGAGGCGGACGATTGAAAAGAGCATATTGTCTCGCTTCACATGCACCAAGTTCAACGGGCACATCATAATTGAGTGGTGAACACCCCCTCCGCAACTCGGCATTGAGAATCTCCACCCTCTCCCGTCGAACCAGAAAACTGTTTGTCAGTGGAAATTCAATATTTGAGGTCATCGGTCCCTTGAAGGCAACCGATTCATATGGCAAACCATAATCTGTGGTCAACAGCGTTGCCAGATTCGCGGCATCTTCTGGCGTGCCAGTCTCTTGTAACCCATTATGCGAAATTAGGCGAAGAGCTCCTTGATAGCGAGCAAGGAGGAAATTGAGATAGATACCTAAGGTGTAGGCAGTGACAATTCCCATAACTCGTTTGACAAGTCCGATGTCAGTCTTGGCGCCAGTGCGCTGGATGTGCATGTGACCCTCAAGTTGAGAGAAGACGGTCTCAATGAGTTGGCGATATTGTCTGAGAACCCATTGTTCTAAAGGTGTATTCTGGCGATGTTGATTGTGTCTGCGATAGGTAAGCAAGAGGACATTCTGAGAGTCGGCGAGTTCAGCCTGCTTTGGGTCAGAGAGGAAGCCTTTGTCGCCAAGTGCGAGAATATCGGCCGCATCACCGAGTAGATCATTGAGCAATTGAATGTCATGGGGACGAGCAGAGAAGAGATCATAGAGATCTGGAATCCCGTGTTGAGTAATCAACATGCCTAATTTGAAGCCGCAGTAGCTCAGATTCTTGCTGTCACAGTATCCACCGTCGGCCAAGTCAAAGCCATTGCCTCGTCGGGGAGGCGATGAGGCAGTCGCCACCGGAATCGGCATACTATCTAAAATCCGAATCTCTTCTTCTTCTACACCGAGTTGCGCTCTGAGAAATCGGCGAAACCGCTCGATGAGTGGCAAAGCTCCTCGGATCCGATGCCACAGTCGAGATTGCCCGGGTAGGGCGGCAAAATAGCGCTTATAGTGGCGTTTGATTTCCCGTAGAATCTCTGTTTCTCCTCGTTTGCCTGTCAGATGCATCAACATGTCTATCTTGAGAATCATGCTATCTGAATAACTCTTCTTGCGTCCTGGGCCGCTTCTTTCTGGCACTTGATCACAAAATTCATCGATGATTCCGAATAGCAACTCGACCAGTTCTTCATGTTCATATCCATTTGCTCGCATTGACTCAATTAGATTTTCAAGATACGATGACCTTGGCACTGTTTCGATTACCATTTTTTCTCCTTCTAATGAAATTTGGCGATTTCTTTTAGTAGGATACTACTGGTTCTCCCTTCAGTGCCACTTTTTCTCCCTCTCTTGTTACTTTCGCATAATGGGTTCTTGTAGACCAATTATGGTACAACCCTGTAGCTTGGTGGCAATTGTTAAGGCTCGTTTATGTAGGTGTTCTTGATAATCTGCTTCATCGGGATATTGATTTCTACCTTGTCCCAAACCCAGCAAGTTGAACATGCAGACAGAAAAATCTATATCGGTCACCGCACGAGCCTCTTCATCCTCAAACGTAGTGTCTTGTCCCGTCACTGTTTGGTTTGGTTGTAAAATTAGCTGATATTTGCCAAAATTATAGTCTCAGTAGATCCAAATTTGGCGTTTTGGGCGATTTTCAGTCGAGATTGCAGGGATTTTGGAGTCATTTATTCAGATTTCGGTTACAGAAAACAACCTATTTCATATCTGAAAATCGCCCAAATCTAATGCAAAAACTAGATATCGACCGGCAAATTTGTATTTATGTCAACTGTTTAGCCAGAATTCTCTCTCAAAACCTGAAATTTGGATCTACTGAGTCTAGAATTGCTAGAACGGCGTCCTCTTCATTTGGGCCACGCACCGTTAATCGATCCCCCCAACCCACTTCTGGCAACTCTGCACCTAGTGCATTCGTCAAATACATGAGTGCAGATTTCTTCTCGTCTTGCCATTGAAAGATGCGATATCCTTGAATGTGTGGGGCAAGATCTTTATCAATGAACGCGATTTCTGCATCGCCATTCCGAAATCGCTTGGTCGGTCCGGCGACAATCCCTTCAATTTCATCCAAAGCAACCAACATACCTTCTGCTTGTTCGAAAAGAGCTGCTGGATCAGTGCGCAGTCGGGCAAACGAAATCGATAGTGGCTGAATTTCTGTTGTAGAACAGAAGGTTGCAGGCTGGATCGCCCCCGATCGTAGTTCGCTTAGCTCAGTCTTCCCATAAAACTCGGTAACAAACCCCTGATTGATCTCCACACAGTCGCCGACTGTAACGCGAGGTCGATTGCGTGTATAGATGTAAATCCCATCACTTGTCGCCAAATTGCCATCTCCTTCTGGATCTTGCAGATATAGACCGTTTTGCGTGACGGCTGTTACGATCCCATACGTATTCACCCGTCTCTTTTGAAGCGGTGAATTGGCGCTGTCACCTTGAATGGCGTAGATTGGTGTTAGTTCATCTGGGACTGATTGCTGGGGCAAAGTTGCTACTTGTTCATTTGGGCTCACATAGATGCTGGCAGCCGATCGGATTGCTGTTTCGGCCATAAACCCATATGCAAATACGATAGCCAGAGTGATCAGTGAGTTGACCACGAATAAAACGGCAATTTGACGTTTCATCTACAGTTCCTCATACATTTCTAACACAGGTTCATAACGACAAAGACAACCTTGGGGGCAAGTGCATTCTCGCAGTGGCAAATCGGGAACGCGGGCAACGAGGAACTGTTTTCCGACAATCTCGGAACAGCTGTTACAAAGGGAAGCATCTTTTTGCTTGTGATCTTCTGAGACAACAATTTCAAGACGCCGTACGTGGTCGCCGCCGCTACATCTCTGCCACGTCTCCTGATTGTCTACATAAAGAGCGAGTTGGTAGGCACGCCAATAGACCGTTTCGGCGGCGTCAAATTCCGTCGAACCTGCTTGAGGAGTACTGAACGAAGATACACCCCGAATCGATCTCTGCTCGACGAGCGCTTGTTTTACATGGTTGGGAATATCATCTGAGCTTAATCGCCAATAAGCGCCCCACATATGTTGTTCCGCTGCGTAAAGTCTGAGCCATTCTGCACTCTCCTCATCATATCCATCCAGCAACCAATGTTCCAGAAAAAGAATGCGCCTTGTTAGAGCGCTGTGGCTCATTTGTGGTTCCGGTCCCGTCCAGACCGCTTTCCCCAAGGGTTGCCGTGCCTCATAGCTTCGACGAATTTCCAGTGCTAGCCCCGTCTCCCGATCCTGCAATGCGGCTCGCACTTTAGGCAAAACAGCATTCTTTTCCATGGCCAATCGTTCCTGATATTTGTCAGCGATGGATTGTCCATCTGCAGTCAGTTGATATCCAGAATCTATTAGCTCCAGCCAATCTTGTCGTACAAATAGCTCTAAAGTTTGGGCATAGTCCTGGGGCAACACCCTCGTCCAGCGCTGTCGGGTCAAGTGATCGTAATCGACATTTGGCTCAACAAATCGTGAAAGAAGGTCAATTTGAGCATACTCTCCGATATTGTCAGAAGTGGCTAATCTTTCACCATCAAGCTTCTTGCCAAATAGTTTTTGTAAAAGGCGCATCAGCTTTGTTTGCTTTCTCTTCAGAATTTATCCTCGTCCATTTCGAATCTGCTGGGTTATGCACGGCATGTGAGTGCTTATCCGAAAAACTCTGAGACGATTCGTGCTCACTCGAGAAGCCGGTTGGACGCACAAACACTCTTCGGATAGAATCTGAAGCACGACCTGGACGGGCTCGCTATATTATTTTTTGTACAACGATCACGTCGCGTTGTTTGATTACCCGATCAACCCGATGTGCGAGCTTGTCATAAGGCGATTGCGTTAATACTTGGACTGGGCCAGAGCGTTCAACCAGTTCTATCATGTGTGTTCGCTCAAAGCGGGTTGAATCCCATGCGAATGCCATTGTCCCTCCTTTGAGCAGCAGTTGGCTCCAAACGGGAATCGCATTTTGCAATAACGCACTCAACTTTCCTTGATGCTGAATCCCATAAGGTAAGTCAGATACGATAAAATGAGGACGAAAGTCTTGAATCAACCGGTTTGATAGAATTGTATCGCCAGCGGTCATTATACAACGTTGTTCAATAGGATTTTTCTTTGTACGATTTCCCGGATTTTCCCCTTTTGCCCAATTGGTCGCCCTTTGCTTTCCAGATGTCCCTGCCTTTCCATTGTTTCCACGAATCGTAATCGTCCAACGTTGGCCCAACTTCTTAAGCTTTTCTGCTTTGATTGTATGATGAATTCGTTGCTCGCGAAGATAGTTCTGCATAAATGATGCGGTTGTTTGTACATCATTGCGGTTTTGCTCAACACCAGCAGCACTAGCACCAAGTATGAGGGCAGCAAAAAGCGTTGTTGCACCACCCGCAAGTGGGTCCAAAAGGCGCAGTTGAGTCCAGGGAATTGTGGCATAAGTACTGCTGAACCGAGCTAGATTGCAGAGGAACTGCGTAAACATTTCGTTGGTTTTTCCCCGATAACGCCGCGTCATGACAAGATCAACTGGCAAGCTGGGATAGAAGCCCGTCTCAATTGGGTGCAAAAAAGGCCCCTGGTGTTCACCGATTCTATCATGACAATAGAAATAGGCGCGGCAAGTCGCCAGCGTCCCTAATTCATAACACTGATCTTCGTCTAAGCAAGCAGGGAAATCAAAACGAAGGTACTCTTGTCCACCCAGCACGATAGGGCAAAGATTCGTCATTTGGGAACCTAGTGGACTTAGGATAAGTTCAGGAGCAGCAAGCGCACTTGCCAGAGTGGCATATTGAGTACTGCGTTGAGGGGCGATCTGCGCCAAAACGGTGATAGTCATGCAATAACTGTCAAGTTTAGGGCTTATCCGAAAAGTTCTGTGACGACATATTCTCGCTCGAGAAGCTGGTCAGACTCACAACTACTTTTCGGATAGGCTACTAGCCGGATTCCGAAGCAGTAGTATCTTTCCGTAAGAGACCACGTGTTTGGTATACAGTAGCGGCTTCGTTTACGAGTTGTGCTGTACGGGGTGCTTGATATTGGCTGTGCAATCGTTCGGCAAGGGCTTGTAATTCGGCCAGCGTTGACCGTCCGGGCCGCAGTTGTTCATACATCGCCAAAAGCTCATCATTTGGAACGCGTGTTAGTTCAGCAGCGCGATCGAGATTCTCGGCTAGCTGGGGATAACCAGACTCCTGCGCAATTTTGGCCTGCGTATGTAATGTCTGGCTATGAATTTGAAGATCATCAGTCGAAAGAGTCCCCTGTGCAGCGGCATCAATTGTAATGTCGCGCATGGGTCGTCCATTCGCAGCTTGAAGATCTGTCGAGTGATCTATCAGTGGATAGTGCAAAGAATTTATTGCTCTGGACATCGTTGATTTTTGCCTGTTTCATGGGATTTGCATAAGCATCCGGATTTCAAATGCTGTGGTAAAAAATCGCTACTCTCATTGAAAAATTGTGTAAGCACTTTGTAATACATAGATTTTGATCGCTCTGTTAGAATGTTCAACGAGTTTATGTAACTGATATTCTACCACAAATCACAACCAATAGAGATTCACTGCATTCGACTTAACACGATATTTTAAGGGGTGGTTCAGAATTAGGTTTACACTTTTGATACATAGACAAAAATCTATATGAGGTCATTTTCTGCCTGAGCATGGCTCAAAGTAGAAAATATAAACATCTTTTCTCTTTGCAAAAATGTAAACCTAATTGTCCGCCTAAAATGAACCACCCCTATTTTAACACTTTTAACGACGAATTGATGAAGGTTTAGCAGGTTATGGCTGTAGAGACAAATTTAGTACTGGCTGAAATGCATGAGATGGGTTCACAAGTCGCTTCACGTCAGGTGAACCATAGACGGAATTATCAATGGGCATTACTTACCGTCGATGCGTTGATGCTGACTTTGGCATTTACGATTGCATATTGGCTACGGTTTACGGTTGGTGTAGAGATTTTTCGAGATGGTGACTCGAATGCATTAAGATATCTCCAGCTTGTTGTATTGTTGGTTCCAGGTTGGTTGTCAATTTGTGCGGCATTGCGGCTGTACGATTTTCGTTTTCTTCTTGGTGGTACGCAGGAATATGCTCGAACGGTCAATGCTTGTACCAGTGGTATGATGTTGGTGATTATTCTTAGCTTTCTTTTTGATAAAACCCATTTCATTGCTCGTGGATGGCTGATCTTATCCTGGGGTTTATCATGTTTTCTTTTGTGTAGTGGACGGTTTCTCTTGCGTCGGATAGCCTATTCTCTCCGTGAGAAGGGTTATTTTGTAAGTCCTGCACTCATTGTTGGTGCAAATGAAGAAGCCTTGGCTTTAGCCCAACAGTTAAGCAACGGGCGGGAGTCTGGTGTGGCCCTATTTGGCTTCGTGGATGACAACGTCACAGATTCGATTCGAAATGCAGTCACCCAGGGAAAAACAGATTATGTGTTGGGAAAACTTTCCAATTTAACTGAACTGATTCGCCATCACGGGATCACGGAGGTAATTGTCGCAACAACAGCTTTGTCACGCGAGCAATTGCTGGAGGTCCATCGTTCATTGGCTGAGTTTCCGGAAATCAATCTTCGCTTGTCATCTGGCTTGTATGAAGTATTAACAACCAATGTCCAGGTTTCGATGTTAGGGGGTGTTCCCCTGATGGATCTCTGTCGAGTTAGGCTCGACCCAATTGAGATGTTTATCAAACGGATCCTGGACTGTACATTGGTCCTTTGGGGATCGATTGTATTAATTCCATTGTTCGCGATCATTAGTCTCAGTAGATCCAAATTTGGCGTTTTTGGCTATTTTCAGTCGAGATTGCAGGGATTTTGGAGTCATTTATTCAGATTTCGGTTACAGAAAACGGGGTGGTTCAGAATTAGGTTTACACTTTTGATACATAGATAAAAATCTATATGAGGTCATTTTCTGCCTGAGCATGGCTCAAAGTAGAAAATATAAACATCTTTTCTCTTTGCAAAAATGTAAACCTAATTGTCCGCCTAAAATGAACCATCCCCAGAAAACAACCTATTTCATATCTGAAAATCGCCCAAATCTACCGACTTGAAATGCTAGGTAAACTCAAGGAGTTGGCTTTTCACGCGCGAACGTGTCTGAAGGACGGCGAATTCGACGAATTGGGATATCTATTGGACCAAAGTTGGGCATATAAGCGACAGTTAGCCAGCCGTGTCAGCAATAGTATTATTGACGATCTTTATTCTTCAGCAAAAAAGGCTGGGGCTTTAGGAGGCAAAATTGCTGGGGCTGGAGGTGGAGGCTTTCTCTTGCTTTACTGTCAGCCAGCAAAGCAAGATGCTGTTCGAGCTGTATTATCCTCACTGCCTGAACTATCGTTCCGGTTAGAATGCGATGGCTCAAAAGTGATCTTCAACTATCGCCGATAGTTGTGAACTGTCTAATAAATCTCTTCGTAACTAGAAGTGGGTGTTCTCAGGGAGGCGTTGATTCGCTGTCCCGCCGAAATGTAGCGATCAAGGTGCTATTATGAATCCGTATCAGCAATATTGCATTGAATTAAAACAGTCACTAGATTTATTACCTTGGAATACGATTCACGAAACCGTTTGCCTTTTGCATGAGGCACGTATCGATCAACGACACGTATTTATTATTGGGAATGGTGGAAGCGCATCTACAGCATCACATATGGCTTGTGATCTTGGAAAAAATACGCAAGTATCCGATATCCCTGGGTTCCGAGTATTGTCTTTGACTGACAATAATGCCACAATAACAGCCTATGCAAATGATTGTGGTTATGAAAATGTGTTTGCGAATCAATTGGCAAGTTTTGTTCAGCCGAATGACATTTTGGTTGCTATTTCGGCTAGTGGGAACTCGGCAAATATACTAAATGCCGTAAAACTAGCCCAGTCAAGGAAAGCAATGACTGTTGGATGGAGCGGATATGATGGTGGGGAATTAGCGAAGCTGGTTGACTTGCCTCTCGTGATCAACAATTATTGCATTGAGCAGATTGAAGATATCCACTTAATGCTGGCCCATATTGTCACGCAATCACTTAGGCAAGCAGGAACCAGTAATGGAGTAGTGATGAATCCTTCAGTGAATGTCCATTCGATTTGATTCTGTATAATCCAACGCGAAATTCAGAGAAGACACAGAGCCGCAATATTCTCTGTAAATCTTTGTGAAATCTCGACTCGGTGTAATGTACGAAAGTGACACTTCTTAAATGCCCACAACTCTATTGATATGATAGACGCTATTTTTCTCGATCGCGATGGTGTGATCAACCGGGAGCGAAAAGATTATGTAAAATCCTGGCCTGAATTTGACTATTTGCCGGGAGCACGAACTGCTCTTCGGCAGCTTGGGCACTTACAATGTCCTATATTCATCGTCACCAACCAATCGGCCATCGGACGAGGATTGGTACTGGCGAAAACAGTCAATGAGATTCATCAACACATTCAGCATGATGTTCAGAAGTTAGGCAGTTGTATAACCGAATTCTTTGTTTGCCCTCATCATCCTGACGCAGGCTGCGGTTGTCGCAAACCACAGCCCGGGCTTATCTTAAAAGCAGCAAAAAAGTACCAGTTGCATCTTACAAAGTGTCTAATGATTGGAGACTCGATTACAGATATGATGGCTGGGCAATCTGCAGGATGCTGCCCTATTTTTGTGCGAAGCGGTCGACAAGGTGCAACATCCTTTCAAAAACAAGAGCTAGATTTTATGAATTCAGTGCACCTTTTTTCTGATCTAAGACTGGCAGTTGATCATATTTTGAAACAAATTGATGCAGGGAGACGTTGACATTTATACTAAGCTCTGAATGAAAACATCGTTTTGCTTTACCTGGTAGACTTTCTGGAAAACCTTGTTACCATCGCAACTGTAGTGTAGACAATCCTCCTTAGAGAAATCATCGTTCATTGCGCTCAAACATCTGAGAGTACACGCGAAATGTCAACAAAATCTAGAAGTTGAGCCAAACGCTGGTATTTTCTAAACTTTACAAGTAATGAATTCTGAACCAATTTTTTCGTCATGCCCTCACTTAGGGCTAACTGAAGACCGCTCCAGTGTCTATATGGGACCCACCCCAGCGCACAATTGCTTTGTGACGTTAGAACCATTTGTTCCCGACGAGCAGCACCAAAAAGACTTTTGTCTTTGTGAGAATCATGTAACCTGTCCGGCTTATCAAGAGCCACAATCAGCTCATGTTAGCCCTCCACCAGCACCTTCTTTCAATCTAGACGAACCGACAGAGCCGATCCGACATACACGCTCTTTTCCAGTCGGGATTATGGTTTCGGTCCTAGCAATCATCTTTGTGGGAGGATTTACGTTTTTCGTCTTGAATCAGACCCTAACTTCGGCCTTTGAACCCAAACTCACTCCCACAACAAGCAACGCAACACGGCAGAGTATTCTCGCAGTTGAAGCAGCACGAGAAACACCTACACCAACATCTACTCCAGCCGTGATAGCAACACCCCAGCAGGTTCTTCCCACGGACACATCTGATTTGTCGACAGGCGAACGGACTGTTGTAGAGTTGGTTGCGGATGGGGCAGTCTGGTGGTTGGAAGAAGATCGTAGACCCAACTATCGGGATGATTCCTATTTGTACGCTGGTCAATGGGAAAATAGAAAGTATTTATCATCTACATATTTTGACCTATCTGAAATCCCGCGCGGTGCACCAATTCATCAAGTCCGTCTCTCTTTAACGGGCTTACGAGATGATCGATTCAACCAAGATGTAAATGCCTTATGGTCTATTCAACTCATTGCAGAGTCACCGATATTGAATTCATCGAAAAGCTTGGTGTCTTTTGATTACGAAACTGCATTGGGCGTTTCTGCCTCACCACCTATTTTGCCTTATCTTGAACCGACTACGTTACAAGTTGGTAGCACAAATTATTGGGTGATTGAGAGGGGGAGTAATGAGGATGCATTAGGTTGGTTAGAAAAGCAGATACTGGAACAAAATAACCGGCTCTATGCACGTATATCGGCATTAGGTATGAGTGGAGAAACGTTATTCGCATGGGATAGTGGCTATGGTAAGCTCTCATCCGGCAGAGCGCCTAAACTATCACTTGTTTTGGGGCCGCCGCCAACAAGCGAGCCACCAACATCAACACCCATTTTCAAAGAGGCTATTCCAGGACCAACCCGGGATGATCTCCTGGCAAAATGGGAAGCCACACTTACAGCAGTAGCGGTAGAAACGCTCTATCCAAATGCAACTCCAACTCCTTATATCCAGGTTTTTACACCAACACCTTTTCCCGCGAACGTAGAAACCGCTCAGGCAATTGGTTTACAGAAGGGATTACTTCCCATTATCGCTCATACGCCGACGCCAGTGAATCAAGCGACGACCATCGCAAATGCCTTGTTAGAAACTGCCCGTGCTGAAATCGAGGGGACATCCACACCGCTGCCAGAAAATTATATAACCCCAGTTTGGGTTACACCCACTCCAACTCCCGTTAATATTGCAACGCAAGTTGCGCTCCTAGAAGCTGCACAAACAGCCGTGGCGGCTGGGGTAAAGCCTATCCTACCAGATGATGGTGTAGCGGTTGTTCTTCGGTATATGGTTGCAACGCCGACAGCGTTAAACTTCGCGACTTCTATTGCAATACAGACCTTGGAATCAGCGTCTGCTGAATTCCTGGGACCATCTACACCAATTCCTCCAGGGGTACTCGTTGTTACTCGAACTCCTACACCTTTACCAACATCGACACCGACTCTACCACCAATCATTACAGCGGGACCAACAGACACGCCAACGATAACGCCGACAGCGCCACCGGGCATAATTCCGGAATTTTATAATAAAATTGTTTTTAACTCTGTGACTGATACGGGTTCTACACAGAAAGTTTATGATCCAATTTCGGGTGCAGTTATTGGAAAAATCACATTGCCGTGGCTCACACAATATGCGCAAGAGCAGCTTGTCACTGCTCCTGACGGCCGTGCAAAAGCTGTTGTTGCACCTGACGAAAGTCGAGATCAGAGTTTACAAATCCAAGTTGTTAGTTTTGACTATAATACACAGACTACGATTTCACCATTCCGTGGAGATAGCTATGATCCTGCATGGTCTCCTACTGGTCAATATGTTGCTTTTGTTTCATCTGCCGACGCAGGAAATGATGAACTTTACCTAATAGATACGTATAATAATAATGAGGTGAAACGTTTGACATATACTGAAGGTGTTTGGGAAAAGCATCCAACCTGGTCTCCCGATGGTTCACAAATTGTATTTCATTCCAATCGTACAGGTGTTGATCAGTTATGGATCATGAATGTAGATGGGTCCAATCAACGTCAATTGCTCAATAGCGGTTCGATAGACCGATATCCTATCTGGATTCGCAGCCCGTAAAGATATAGTTGACAGAGAGATACTTTACTTTCTGGTAAAAGAAAAGAGATGAGGTGAGAAATGTGACAAAAAGCGGTTAGCGTTTCATCCTAAAGGTAGAGAACCCAAAAAGGAGGAAGGAATGCTAACCGCGCCAGAAATAACTATAGCAGTACTGATGAATGTATTGCAAGTAACGCCGGTGGGAACAAACGTAAATGTAATGCGTCTGATGTGGGCGATGATGAATGGGTCGTTTCTGAAAAGTCGAGGAGCAATCCATAGTGGATTGAGTGAAAGCGGGTTTGAAGATGAGGAGCTCCGGCGAAGCTGGTGGAGCTTTCGATATGGATCATGGGATATTGCAAGCCTGCTCTCATCGTGGCAAGAAGAAGTGGAGTGGAAAGGGGAATGGGAGGCAAAAAAGTTAGAAGGATACCGAGTGAAAAGCATAGATATCACAGGGTTCTGGCGACCGAAGCTGCAAGGGAAAGTGAACCGACTCTATAACTCAACGGCTCGTCGGGCATTGCCCGCGCTCATCTTTGGAGTGATGATAAGCTCGGGGGAGATAGGCGGGAAACGAGTGCCACTGCTCAAGGCAATCATGAGATGCGAGGTAGGCACAAAGGAAAGTGAGTTTCGGAAAAAGCTGCTGAAAGAGACGAAGAAATCACTGGAGTCAGACGAAGTGGCGGTGGTCGATGCCGGGTTTACAATCAGAGAAATGCTAGAAAGCGACGTCGACCGATTTGTCCTTCGGGAAGCGATTAACTGCACAGCGCGCCGCAATGAGTTACCCGAACGTAAGGAAAAAGGCAGACCACCCGAATATGGTGATATTGTGCGTCCGCTCTCTCGATGCTATAGGGAAAGCGACTCGAGGCCACAACTCCAGACTCGTTTGGTCAATTTGTCTATAGTGGTCGCCTGATTCGCTATCAAGCATGGCACAATCTCGTCCCAGGACAACCAAGGTGGATACAGCCAACCGCACCTATTCGATTTACGTCTTTCAGGATCCTGCTTATCACACACCTTTGGTTCTGGCGACCGTCATGGCTTTACAAGCTGAAACCATTTATCTTTTCTATCTGGAGCGCTGGCCTGTTGAACATCCCCCCCCTTGGCTTCCAAGCAGATGATTGGCTTACATCGTCAATTTGTTCATGCCGATGAGGCTTGCTTCCGCTTACCTGAACTGGGGCTGCTGGCTGGCAATCTTCTTTCCCATTTAGCCGCTTCTCTTCCTCCCATACCGACTGGCTACTGGGATCGAGAGCCTCAAGCCACTTCCGGCCGTTTGCGCCGCGTTCTCTCGAGTGCTCTTTTTCCAACTCCCGACCAACTCGACCCTGACTTTCGGAAAAAGGCCTCGGTTTCACACCATTTACCTAAAGGCGTTCTCGCTCATCGCCGCCTCAATGCCGCTGCTTAAACTAGCCGAGCACTATTTTTACATTTTATCCCGTTTTTTCAGGGTGGATTCTTTTTTCCGCCCCTTTCGGTTTGCCCTTTGTCACTCAAGCCTTTACCAGAAAGTAAAGAGATATTGTTTTATGGAAAATCTTGATTTACGCGAATATATTACACCGTTGTTGAAATGGTGGTGGTTGATCTGCAGTGCAATGTTGATCGCCTCTGTTTCCAGCTATGCATACACTGCGTCTCAACCGTCAATCTATCGATCTCGGACAACCATTATGGTGAATCCTGGTATCGTCGCAGATCCCAACCCGAACGGCAGTGCCCTTATTCTTGCACAACAATTAGCGGAAACCTACTCTGATATAGCCCAACGGCAGAAAGTTCGCCGAGCAACAGCCAAGGCATTGGGAATCCAAAGGTTGCCAGCTTATCACGCATATGCCATTCCGCGACGTCCAATCATAGAAATTTTAGTAGATGCTGGAACCCCTGAACTAGCGCAGGTAACGGCAAAAGAATTGGCCAACCAATTGATTTTGCAAAGCCCTGCAGGTCGAGATAATCAGGAACGGAACGAGTTAAGGCCAATCCAAAAAATAAAATATACGCGAGAAGGGGTGGTTCAAAATTAGGTTTACACTTTTGATATATAGACAAAAATCTATATGAGACCGTTTTCTCTCTGAGAACCGGCGAAATCAGAGAATATAAACGTTCTTTCTGTTTCTAAAAGTGTAAACCTATCTATCCAGCTAAAATGAAGCACCCCCGCGAGAAGGTGTTAAACTAGCTCTCCAAAAGGAGCAAAAATGACAATCTCGCCAGAAATGGTTGAAGTCTTGAAAGAGACGAAGGCCATGTTAAGTGGATACGAAAGAAGGCACTTCATGGCCCAAACGGTCAAAACGATATGCGAAGGGAGTCCGACGAAAGCAGAACGAGAGTTGGGCTGGAATCGGGCGACGATAGCCAAAGCCCTGGAAGAACTAGAAGGCGGCTTCTGTTATGTCGACCAAAGCCACCGACGTGGTCGCAAAAGCCGAAGACCATATCCCCACTTTACTGGCCGATATGGTTGAAATCGCCGATCAATTCAGCCAGACCGATCCCACCTTTCGACCCCCCAATTGTACACTCGACTAACCGCCGCCGAAATGCGTACCCAGCTCATCGAGCAGAAAGGATACACAGATGAGGAATTGCCTGGCGAAGAGGCCATCCGCTTGAAGCTCAATGAGTTAGGCTATGGCTCAAACCGGGTCAAAAAAAGTCAACCAGTGAAAAAGATCCCAGAGACCGATGCGATCTTTGATAGAATTCATCAGATCAATCAAGAAGCGGATGCAGACGAGACGGTTCTGCGCCTCTCTTGGGATGCCAAAGCGACGATTTTACTTGACCGTTTCTCGAGAGAAGGGATAAGTCGAGTGGTTGTCAAAGCGCTCGATCATGACTTTCAAGATAAGAAGACCGAGAAAGTCACTCCTTTGGCATTTACCTCCCTTCAACCAAGGAACTCTTTCTTTACTTGACTCAGTCGAAAGTGACGAGTGACTGTATTGTCGACTGCCTGATTGATTTTGGGAAAGCGTACGTGAACACTTTCCTCACGTCAAGACCCTCGTGATCAATCAGGACAATGGTCCCGAAAATCATACCCGTCGGACTCAGTTTATGTATCGTCTCACTCAGTTTGTTGAGCACTATCGTCTCTCTATTCAGCTCGCCTGCTACCCTCCTTATCACAGTAAATACAACCCCATCGAACGGGTTTGGGGCCATCTTGAAAAACACTGGAACGGTTCTCTTCTCGATTCTCTTGAGACCGTTCTCAATTTTGCCCGTTCTTTTCGCTTTAACCAACTACAACCCTTCATTCACCTGAATTCCACTCTTTATGAGACCGGCGTCAAACTCACTCAGAAAGAGATGGACCGTTTGGAACAACGCTTCCAACGTTTACCTGGTTTAGAAAAATGGTTTGTCCTTATTCCCCCTCTCCATTCTCTCGTTCGCGTATAATTATTTTTTTGGTTTAGCCTTATTGACGAACAGTTAGCTAAACTGGAAACCAACATTCGAAATACCGAGACAGATATTGATGTGGCTCGAGAACAGTTAGCTATCGAAGATAGCGCTCGCAGCATCAGCACAATTCAAAATCAGATTTCAGCCCTGGAAGCTAAATTGCTATCATTACAATCTATTTATACTGGCATGATAGCGAGCACACAGCGAGGAGCAGTGAACACAATCGAGGTGCTCGACATTGCTGGCCTCCCATCTGCACCACAGGATTCTGGATTGCTGGTGAATGTATTGATGGCCGCAGCATTGGGCTTCGTGCTATCCGCATCTGGTGCCTATCTATTAGAGTTTTTAGATGACACAATTAAGACACAAGACGATGGGGTGGTTCATTTTAGCTGGATAGATAGGTTTACACTTTTAGAAACAGAAAGAACGTTTATATTCTCTGATTTCGCCGGTTCTCAGAGAGAAAACGGTCTCATATAGATTTTTGTCTATATATCAAAAGTGTAAACCTAATTTTGAACCACCCCAAGACGATGTCACAAAATTCTTCAATTTGCCTACATTGGGCAATATACCGCTGATCCCAGAGGAAGAAGCCAAACGCTCTGGCATGGTTATCATGCAACAGGGGGCTCCATCTGCATCTGCTGAGGCCTATCGCGTCTTACGCACAAATTTACAATTCGCCGCAGTCGATACAAATTTGGCAACCCTCTTAATCACGAGTCCGGCACCTGGTGATGGAAAATCTGTTACTGCCGCAAATATCGCAATGGCACTTGCCGGTATTGGGAGATCAGTTATCCTCATTGATGCAGATTTACATCGACCTCAGCAACACCGATTGTTTAGTTTAATCAACAACGTGGGCGTGACAACCGCATTGTTAACCGAACAATGGAATTTTGACTTGCTTTTGCGCAAAACCTCAGTTGACGGTTTACGAATCCTAACATCTGGCCCCTTGCCACCGAATCCGGCAGAGCTGCTTGGTTCAGATAGAATGAACATGTTGCTGACTAACTTAAAAAATGAAGCCGATATCATCGTCATGGATAGTCCGCCTGCGACAATTTTATCGGATACAACCATTTTGTCCACAAAATCTGATGCTGTATTAATGGTTATTCGTTCTGGCAAAACCCGTCGTGATCAAACAAAACGGGCACTTAGTTCATTGGGGCAAGTAAATTCAAACCTCGCGGGAGTCGTTGTCAATGGGATTCCTGCAAAACGTAACGTACCCAGATACGGTTATGGATATCATTATGATCAGGGGTATAATTATACACAAGTTACATCGTCTGGTAGTATTACTGGACGTCCAACGCATTCTACACGTGATTCAAAAGAGTTGAAGCCATCCAAAGGTGGATTATACTCCTTACTCCAAAATGGTCAACCAACAAATGGCCAACCGAATGGTGGTCAACAATCGAATGGTGCGAATCAAAGACGGACAACCCAAATGCTTCAAAACGGAAGCGGTAAACCGCGCATAAAGACCAAGAGATGACCCAAAAAAGGCTCTTAATCGTTTGCACAGGCAATATATGCCGTTCGCCAATGGCTGCTGGATTAATTCAAGCACGTCTTTCAGCGGAATATTTGGCGAATCGAGTTGAGATCGTGTCTGCAGGGATTCATGCCCAAGATGGACAGCTACCGAGCACACAAGCGGTCGATATATTGGCGATGAGGGGAATTGCGATCGGATTACACAGCGCAACGAAACTGCAGAGCGCTCATATTGACGAAGCCGATCTAATTTTAGTCATGGAAGAAGACCATCGTAAATATATCTTCTATCAATCTCCACAAAGCTTACATAAGGTGATCCTGCTTTCAGAACTTACTGACCAAGATGGCGACGTCGCTGATCCCTTTGGCAATGACTATCCTGAGTACGAAAGAGTGTTAGAAACGATTGAGTCAATACTTGATAAGGGCTGGCAACGACTTTTGCAATTACTCGATATCACTCCGATCACTCGAACAAATAGTCTTAAGTCGCTCTAGTATAAGTTTATTCCTCCTCAAACTCTCCGTTCATTTCATGCGCAGTTGAAGGCCGTCTTGATGAAGATGTACTGCTTCAGACGGTCTTGCCGCGCAGGAGTTGATGGTAAAAATTAGCAGCGAGACACATACACTTGCTGCTTTATGCTGTGTCTGCGTTTGTTCTTTCGCGCCATCTTCATCCCACCCACACACGTTTTTATTCTGGTCATGGTATGCTTGGGTTCAGAGCAAACCCAAGTGAAATATATTCCAGGAGCAGATGATGAAATTCGTCTACCGCAATATTAAAGTTGGCAAGTTTTTCCTGATTTTGGCACTACTTACCCTCTTTTGGTCAATCATTCCCGCAAGCCTGAGCCAGCCCATACATGCCTTGAGTCTGATAGAACAAACGCGGATCAAAACTGAACAGCAACGGACCGAGCAACTGCGCGATGCCCTAGCAGTTGATGGAATCATGCAGCATCTTCGAGCCTTGCAAGCCATCGCTGACGAACATGGCAATAACCGAGCGGCAGGAACCCCGGGACACAGAGCGTCAGTCAAGTATCTGGTCTCTGCTTTGGAGGCTGCCAACTATGACGTCACGCTCCAGCCTTTTACATTTGATGGATATGTGGAGGTCACTGATCCAACGCTTTCGACTCTCGATCCCAACGACGCACAATTTAACGAGCGTGAGTATGCAACGCGGTAGTGGTAAAGCGAGAACTGATTTGGTCGGGTTGTAGTAATGAATGAATCGGCGCAGAGCAATTTCATGAAACGCGTCGGTCTTGGAAAAGGAAAGTGTCTTGCGGACAAAAGCTGCGAGCCGTTGGCGCAGGGTGTTGTTCCAGCGTTGGCGAAACGCCCACTTCATGAACGACATGTGCGGTTTGGCCGGTCTCTTTGCCGACGGATTGATGGACCATGCCTAGATGCCCAAAGACAGCATCGTAGGTCTCCCAGAAGTCGCTAAAAGTGGCGCAGTGGCGGTAGTCGGGGGGGAACCACGACCATAAACGCCAACAATCCTCCTCACTGCGTCCGCCAATGAAGTACGAGACAATCTGGCGGGTGCGTCGACAGAGGGCTATCCAGACCCAGCGTTTGTTTTTTTGACCCGACAAAGGACCAGAGTTCATCCAGTTCCAACAGGTCATCAGGCTGCGGATCATCCAAGGGTGGGACAACGGGTAAGTCGGCATCCTCTTCACGTAACCACTTGGCGACGCTCTAACGCGCTACACCAAAGGTGCGCTCAAGCCCGCGCAGACTGGACCGCTCATGGTACGCACGCAAGATTTCGGCGCACCGTTCCGGTCTATAAGCAACGGTTGGGTTCAGGGTGCCATAGGACCCGCACCCTTTGCAGTGATATTTCTGCTTACCCTTTGCCGTTTGACCATTTTTCGTGATCTGCTTGCTACCACATCCATTGCATTGATGGATTATTGTTTCGGTTACCATTGCCTGATTCTATCATCACTTTACAGTTAATCACTACCGAACCTACTTGTCTTCGATCCGGAAGCGGAAGAGGTTATAGAATGGATACAAAATTAGAGCAGTATCGTAGCATCATCAAACGGATCGTGCTTCAGCACGCAGAATATACACCAAGTCATGGAGATATTGAGGTGCGTCCTATCTTTGATGAAGTGAGGGATAGTTATTTATTAGTTGATGCCGGTTGGGATAACACGGGTCGGGTCTATGCAGCGCTTCTAGATATACATGTAAAAGATGGAAAAATCTGGATCGAAACTGATGGCACTGAAAGAGGCGTTGCCTATGATTTGCTTGATGCAGATGTGCCAAAAGACGATATTGTGTTAGGCTTTCTTCATCCCAATCGGCGTAAGATTGTCGAGTTTGAGCCTGCGCATTGAGCCGTTATAAGGGTGGTAGTAGCCAATATCTGCTAAACTCAATTCGTTTCTGCATGACTTATTGTGCGTAACTGTCAGTAAACTAAAACAAATTCTGAGCGCAGAGCCTGATGACCGCGAAATTGCAATGGCTGTTGCTGTTTCATTAGGCACAAAGCATATATCTGATGATGATAAAGATGATGCTCGACTTCTGGCAAAATTGATATGGTTTCCATCTGAACGCGTTCGTTACCGTGCAGCTAAATCGGCTTCGCTGAGGGGGCGGCGATTTGATATTTCTCAAGGGGCAACTGACATCTTAGCGGAAGAAATTCAGTTAGCTTTAAATCAGGAGAAAGCCAGAGATGTTATTACAGCGCTTGAAGAAGCAAAGATGATCTTAGCCTTGCCGCAATAGATGATTCCGCCTTCTTAATACAAATTTTCCGAGAATCCGCTAGTGTTTTGTCAGATAAGTTATGATACAGGTTGGTCATCAGAATCGGTATCCAAAACAGGATAGAAACGCTGGAACTTCTGGCGAGCGAGAGCGGGGGTAAATTGCCATTGAATGGTAGCGGATTGTTCATTGCGCTCGTTGACAAGAGCAAGGACAACAGTCTCAAGAAGCTCTTTGGAATCAATGCGGCGATCAAGAACTTGGCGAGTGATAACCGAGAGTTCAATTTCAACCATATTAAGCCAACTCCCGTTGACGGGGGTATAAACCATCTGAAAGTGCTGAGCCAGAGCGAAAGCTTCCTCAGGCGAAAAGATGGTGTAGAAGGAACTGGGTGAATGAATGTTGAGATTATCCTGAACAATCTGTAATGAATCGGCATCAGGATTGTGTTTCGTTTTGAGATCATGCATGAAGCGAGCATACTCTTGGCCTCTGCGCCGTTCGGTAATCTGAACAACCCGCTGTCCAGTGTGTGGCTGGTAAGCAATCAAGATGTAACAGATGCCCTTGCGTTCATAGTGATGATCATAGCGCCATTTCTTGCCTGGTTTCATCTCAATCGGCACGATTGTATCGCCCAAGAGCTGACAAGGTTTTTTCATCGTAACACCCACCAGAGAGGATTCTTGGGGTCATAGGGCTGTGCATAGAGGTCCAAGATTTGTTCCATGTGCCACAAGTATGTAGGTGTTAACTTTCCGATACACCACTGCACCTTCAAATGGGGTTTCAGTTCGTTTTTTTTCAGAATTTCACTCACGGTTTCATGCGAAATGTCTTCCACAAACTTTAACTCAACCGCTGTGGTTGCTAGCAGCCTTAAAGTCCATCGGCTTCGCCCATCTGGTCCTTTCGTACACGCTAGTGCCGTGATTTTGGCTCTGGCTTCGTTACTAATCTCGACTGGTCGTCCGCTTCTTGGCCTCTCTTCTAGGGCTTTGGTTAGCCCTTCCGTCACATATCTTTTGCGGATTCGCACCACCGTTGCTCGCGTCACTCCCACTCGTTCCATGATTTCTCTGTCTGTTTTTCCTCCATCTGACAAGAGCAGAATATGTGCCCTTCTTATCTTTCTTACGTTCTCTTTTCCTTTTGCCGTTATTCGCCTTAATTCATTTCTGTCTTTATCACTTAGTTTAACTTTATATACTTGCTTCATTTCTCTCTGCCTCCTCGTTTTTTTAGTCACTTTCTGGCAGAGTTTACCGTATTATAACTTATCTGACAAAACACTAGATAAATCGAATATCGTGTTGATCCATCGTCCACTTGCTCTTTGAGAAAAATACGAGTAATCGCCAAGCTTGTAACAAGTATCGTCATATTCACTCCAATACAGCCTCAATTAATAACGAACAGCAAAAAGTTAAAACTCTTTATCAATCAGCGACTCAGCTGGTGAGTGCTCTTGAAAAACTTGATGATGAGATTAAAAAGCTAATTGGTCGGGCGGAAGTCTGCTGATGAACCGGATAAGGAGAAACGTATAGCTTTAGTCGTCGCTATCAATGAATTTGCACGAAAAGAAGAACTTGTTGGTACTATTCATAAACAATTCACAGAGCTTCAGACGCTGGTCACAGAGTTTCTGGCACCAAGTTCAAGTGATTTTAGTGCAGTGTAATAAACCTGTTCGCCAGATTATTGAACTAGCAGATAAATTTTTGCAATCTGTAGGCTATTCAGCTTCTCAGGCAACACCTTTCAAAACTCCAGAGGATTTGCGTAAGTTATTGAACGAATTACGGAATAAGCCAAATAAAAACACGCATGATAATGTTATGTGCTAACCGACAGAACATCGTGGAGGTTTTAACCGACAGCGAAACGTGTAGTAAAAAGCGCAAGAGACCGACAGAACATCGTGGAGGTTTGTGTCGGAAAGACGCGTCATAAAAAGGATAGTAAGCATCAGAAATTTGGTAAGGTCGCGTATAGTGTTTTCCTGAAACCGCCAGCAAGCGAAAGGAGAACAAAATGCACGATGAGTTATCGGCAAGACAAGCAGCGATCCGATTGCGTCTGGCCGGAGAAAATATTGAAGCGATCTGCCAAACATTAAATCGTTCAGAGAGTTGGTTCCATAAGTGGTGGCGTCGATACATGGATGTAGGACCTGCAGGATTGTACGATTTGACGCGTGCTCCTCGGCAAGTGACGAATCGAACACCGCCCCATATTGAGCGAGCGATAATCAGTATTCGGAAACGCTTAACCAAACGAGCGACAGCCGAGACGCGATACGGATTGGTGGGCGCCGAGCAAATCCGAGCAGAACTAGAAAACTTGGGATACACGCCTCTACCATCAGCACGGACAATTGAGCGGATTGTCAATCAGGCTGGATTATCCTGTCCACCCTTGCAGCTTGCTCCTCGAATTGCACGGACCGAATATCCGGGACCGCAGGCGCAGGATAGCAATCAGGTGCATCAGGTTGACTTTGTTGGACCTCGCTATCTCAAAGATGATAAGACTCGCTACTACTTTCTGGTCTGTCGGGACATCTTTGATCAGGCTGTCTATATCGAGTTCGTCACCAACCGTACCTCTGATACGGTTCTTGAATTCTTGGTTCATGCCTGGATGAAGCTCGGCATCCCAGCCATCGTTCAGTTCGATAATGGCAAAGAATTTACTGGTTGGGGCACCGCTGCGCTCACTGAGCCGAGTCATTCGACTGGCTTTGCGATTACAAGTAGAAGTCTCTTTCCTCCCGGAAGGCAAACCCTGTTACAACGGCTCTGTCGAACAGTTTAACGGCTGGTTTCAGCCTCTTCTACTTGAGCGCACCTATCGTCGTCCCTTTGATGTACGCCGTCAGGTTTCTCGCCTTATCTTGACCGTCAATGAACAACATGTCCATGCCCACCTTGGTCATCAGACAACCGTTGCTTATCGACGTAGCAAACAATTGCGAAAATTACCGGCCGATTGTCGGTTGCATCTGGAGAAGCATCCCATTTCCGTCGGCAAAGTCTCTTTCATCCGTTTGGTTAAGTCCAACGGCACTGTAAATATCTTGAGCCAGCAATTCAAAGTTGGTCGCCGACTCAAGTTTCAGTATATCAAGGCGTCGCTCTTCACCAAGATGCGTGTCTTGAAGATTTATCACAAAGGTCGTCTCGTCAAACAATTCAAGTACGAATTGTCGGATAAATAAACGCTAATCTACACGCTTTGCTGGCGGTCTTTTCAACAAAAACCTCCACGATGTTCTGGCGGTATCTCCGCCAACGGTTTACTCCACGATGTCCTGTCGGTTAGCAGGTATGAAAGAGTGCAACAAGATATTTGATACAGTGGATAGTAAATCAATATAAGACGCACGGGATGCCTATGGAAGACTCAGCGGTATCGTTAAAAGTAGATACCCAGAAGTTCAAACAGATCGCTGATCCTCCGCCTAACTACCGAATTTATGAATGGGCTCGTAACCTGTGCGCCCACAGCAAAACATGGGTTTGTATTCACTAGAAATGAACTCATCGGCCACTTAATTATTATGTGTATTGTAGTACAATGTAGGTTTGGCTCCACACAAGACGTTGCTAGTTATTACTTGGAATCAGTTGCGGGCAATATGTTCCCGCCGAACATCACATCAACAAGGACCGGGGGAATAGCGCGCCGAATCGAGTATTCGGTGGACCATATAATCCCCTCGCTCGTATCTAGTCAGGCATTCTCCCCCGGCCTGTCATGTTTGCGTTAACGATCCCCTCACCTTCTGAAATTTATTGCAGCATACTTTATGACCACAACTCCATAACCTGCCGTAGAATCCCAAGCTCACCGGTATGATAGGCGTTATGGTTGGCGATGATGTTGATTTCACGCACAATATTGTGTTTGTGTTCGCCACTGTTTGGCAAGGGTGCAAATAGATCCACTTCAGGATTGTTGATCACATCAACTAATGCTTGCCGGTCGGCCATAAACTGCGTAATTGTCTGTTGCCAATGAGCGAGGTCGGCCTCGGTCAATTTATCTGGCCAAAGATCATCGGGAAAATTTGGCCACTTGTAGTTGTCTGATACGATGTACTCAAGGATGTCCTGCTGGCAGATTCGCATATGTTCCAGTAAATGCCAAAAAGTATAGTCACAGTTCGGTGGTCTGGTATTGATCTGTTCAGGAGGAAAATCGGCAACGGCGTCCTCAAAATCCATATGGGCCTGACGGACAGTTAACATTCGCATCAGTTGGTTGCGTAGCTCGGTGTTGTTATTCATAAGATTCTTCAAGACTCTACGGACTATCTATGATCAGCATGTCGCTTAACGAAATCACCCGTAATGCCCCAGTTGAATGAGGAGCTGTGAGCACTGTTTGACAGAACAGGAGTTTGTATTTGTGAACACATGGGCATGAAATGCTTTTATGCCTTAAAAAGTTAGGATAGTGTGGTTTCAACAACGAATCGTTTGTTGGGTAAATCTTAAACGTATCAGTTGTAAAACGAAAATACCGAACTATTTTTTATTGGAGATGATAAGGATTCAGAAGATGGGACACGGATGAACACAGATTGCACGGATTGACTCTGGGATAATCCGTGTTCATCCTGAAAATCCGTGTCCTATTTTTCAATCCCTATAATGTCTATTGTTCATCAACGATGGAGAGAACGTTAAGGCAGTCCAATACTCTCGTCGATAAACTCGTTGGTGATCAGATCAGACGCTTGCAGACCTTCGACAATGTCTAAACCAGCCGCCGACATCTTATCAATCACACCTTGAACGCGATCGGTTTCCATATTTCCAACGACTCCGTCAGGACCATTGCCAATCAAGCCAAGCTCAAGCTGAGTCGCCACCGAAAACTCTGCCAATCCTTCATTGTAGACCCAGAAATCATTATACTGTTCCACGGCATCGACGATGATGGCGTTGGCGCGGTCTGGGCTGGCGGCATAGTCGACGATCGACTGCTGGATGATCGGAACGAGTTGCTCAAGGCAGGGCCGATGCTCTTCGAGTTCACCGGCTCGAATTGCCAATGCTTGTGAGTAGAGCTCCAATCCGGCATCATGAACCAACTGAAAGGCAACGGGCTTGCCCCATTCAGCAATCTCGTTCAAATAGGTATACGGCTCGGCTGACGCAAATCCCTGTTGCGCGATTGCACCGCCCTCGGCCACCCAACGGCTTGGCGATCCGTCATATGATGGGTCGATCTGGTCGGCAGACAGAACCCCTTTGTTCACAAATACATCAATGAACGTTCCACCGGCAAAGACGTTAACGATGGCACCGACTTCACCGAGATCGGCAATTGTCTGAACATCTGGATAGGTTTCAGGATCCCACATGATGATTTGCGGGTTCTTTTCAAGGGGTGCCATGACCGATATGGTTGGAGTATCTTCGGCACCAAAGATTGCCTCGTCGGTTGATACGTAGCCCAACAGAATGTCGGTTTCAACATACATCTGCAAATGCGGCTGCTGGAAACCAATTGCAGGACCACCGGTGCGTACCTCGATCTCGATACCCAGCTCTTCGTCAGAGGTGACGAGCGAGCCGGCGACCACCTTTCTGTTGGTATCGACGCTATAGTCATCACCGATCAGGTTGTATACTGCGCCGTGTTCCGCTTCTGGAAACCAGTCTGTCTGAATCACGATCGGATTTGGACACACGTCTGCAAGTCCGCCTTCCTCTGCCATCGAGTCCTCGGCTTCTGCACTCTCTGCGTCAGCGGGAGCCTCACTGGAATCCGATGTCTCGGCGGCTACACAGCCACCAACAACCAGCATCACAAGCATACTGAGTTGCAACAATCTCTTTACTCTTGACATTCAATGTTTCTCCTTTTGATTTTGGGTATAAAATATAATGTGCGTAGATTTCACAGATTCGCTCAGATAAATCCTGGAAATCTGAGATTAAGTGAAACGCAGAAAGAAATTAGAAATAGGACACGGATTTTCACGGATGAGCACGGATAAAAATCCTGAAAATCCAATCAATCCGTGTCCAAATACTTTCTCGGATTTACTTATCTGAGTACAAAACTTTCCAGAATTTACAGACAACGTGCTGCTGTGGAGCATGATCGATTGGTTTATCTGCCGCAAAGAACGGGCGGATAACATTGACTAAAACTCTGCGTCTCGCTCTTCATGCCATGCCCCAATCGCCTTCGACTGAATCCATCCAAACAGTTGGAAGACCACCACACCTAGAATGGATGACATAATGATAGCGGCCAAAAGCTGCTCGCCAAGCAGACGGTTTGCATACCGCTGAAGTAGTTGGCCAATGCCAGGGTCGCCGCGGCCAAAGAAAAAATCCCCGACGATCGCACCAATCACGGACAAGCCGGCAGAAATGCGCAGTCCTGCAAAAATCGCGGGAAGCGCGGCTGGAAACATGAGTTTACGCAGTCGAGTTATACGACTGGCTTGTTGCAATGTAAAGAGATCGTGTAATCCACGGGGAGCCGCAAGAAGTCCAAATAATGTGTTGACGATGATGGGGAAAAGAGAAATGATCACGCAGACGATCACGCGCGCAGTGACGCCGAACCCAAACCAGAATCCAATCAGTGGCACAATCGCCAGGATCGGTATTGCCTGGAGGGTTACTGCATAAGGAAACACGGCCCGCTCGATCAGCTCACTCTGGCTCATGAGGGTCGCAAGCGAAATGCCAATGGCGATGGCGAGTGAGAGTCCGATGAGAGCAACTTTGGTGCTGGACCACAGCCCGCCAAGAATCTCAGAGAAGTTCTCCCAGTTGGCAAATCCCACGATCCAAACGGCATGAGGTGGGCGCAATAGAAAGCGCCGCTGCTCATCGAGTATGGCGTAGGAGATAAAGTACCACAAGATTATGATAAAAAGGCCAAGCACAATGGGTGGCAGAAACAGGCGAGACCAGCGTTGGACAATGGTTTCGCTTTGGTCTACAGGAATTGAGCTCTTTGTCCTTGTACTGGCCGCGGTACGCTCGCTTTCAGTCGTCAAACGATTGGTCTCAGTCGTATGATTCATGAATGAGCCTCCAGCAAAGCATGTGAGACATCCCGGCTTAGTTCGCGAAAATTTGAATCAAAGCGCAGATCAGGGTTTCTTGGGTAGCTGAACGGTACATCAAAGGTAGAGACAAGTCTTCCTGGCCTTGGCGACATAACATGAATGCGGGTCGAAAGAAAGACCGCCTCATAAATCGAGTGAGTAATGAAAAGACCGGCAAATTGTTCCCGTTCAAAAAGCTTGAGGGTTTCCTCATTGAGACGCTCTCTGGTGATTTCGTCCAAAGCTCCAAATGGCTCGTCGAACAGAAACACAGGTGGTTCGAGGGTGAGTGTACGCGCCAGCGAGACCCGCATCTTCATCCCGCCAGATAAGGACTTGGGATAGTGGTTTTCGAAACCGTCGAGTCCAACTAGCTGAATCGCTTCGGCCGCTCGGCGCTTCCTCTCTTCTGCATTAAACCCACGCAATTCTGCCAACAGCTCGACATTGCCGCGCACAGTGCGCCACTCCATCAACGTGGCATCTTGGAAGACAAAACCAAGTTGCTCACGGTTGACAGACACTTCACCAGCAGTCTGTGGAAGCAACCGTGCCGCAATGCGCAGTAAAGTCGATTTCCCACATCCAGATGGCCCGACGATCGTAACAAACTCTCTCGGTGCAACGTCAAACGTCACGTCTTGCACTGCTACGGTACCATCTGGGAAGGTCATCCCGACACCTGAGAAGGATAAGACAGGTGCTGCTGTTTTTTCTCTTGCTACAGACATAACTTTTCTGGATGGGTATACGAACTATTCAGTAGCAAATATGTAAAGTTGGATTTTTGTTATATAGTAAGTATAAGGGACTCGTTACCATTTAGTCTAGCAACAGATTGCACAGATTTACCAAATGCGTACCACAAAGTGTGTAAGTGAACAGTGCTCAGTCAGAGAACCGCTGCATTTACACACTTTGGGACACACTCCCGATTTACTAGTTACTCTTTCGACAATTTGTGGAATCTGAACGTTCTCATGCTCGACAATTGTCTCCTTTCTAGCGAGCGCGCCACGGCAAGTCAATCACAACTTGGATCACAAAGAGTGGAGCAATCAGCGCCACAAATTGAGTTGGGGTCAAAGTCGCGCCAAAGAATGCAATCAACAGCACAACAGCTGCGACAAAACGCCAGATAGCGCGTCGATCATTGCGGAGAGCTTCATCTTCACGCTCGGTTACTTCATCAATTATCGCTACAAAGATTAAGTATAGAACAATTGCCGCGGTATAGAGCCAGCGATATTCAGGCTTTGCGGCGTGACTCAGATCAGAAAAGATCAACTTCTTGGCCGCCACCCCAAATGCTGTGATTCCAATCGCCAGGGGTAAATGTGAATAGAGCCAGATGACCATATTGCGCATTGTGGTCATTCGTATCTTAGAATCGGCCACGTCATCAAAATAGAGCCACCAAAGTCCATAGGTCACGGTTAACCCTGCACAGCTAAACAAAAAGATGGGCCACGTCATGTAGAATGCTGCGTCCTGCGTGATGATTTTGATGAAACTTTCCCCCAGGACAATGATTGTAAAGATGCCGTACCGTTCGGAAAGGTGTTCCAGGTCAGCAGGCACTAACCGCAGATGTTCGCGCGTACCGGGCAAAAATGGCGTAATCAGATCAATGACCATTCCGATGGCCCAAAGCAGATAATTGAACGGTGCTGGAACAAAGGCCGAAATGAGCCAAATGAGTGATGAAATTGAGAAGCCTCGAATAAAACCTAAAACGAGAGGCCGTGCGGATTCGATATACACCCAAGCGCGAACATACATCAAAATGAGCAGGACGCGGATGGCGACATATGAAAGGGCAAATTGACTTGAGAGATCGGCAAACGCTCCCTGAACGCTCAGACCAAGCGTGCCAATGGCAAAGATCTGTAGGAAAATCAAGAGTCGATGCCAGATATCGTCCACGACAAAGCGGTTCATGTAAAAGGTAATCCCCGTCCATGACCACCAAATTGGAATGAACAGAACGATAAATTCCAAAAATCCCAGCCAAGAGACGTGGTGGCTGAGCAAATTCCCCATCTGAATAATTGTTGCGACGTAGACCAGATCGTAAAACAACTCCAACCAAGTTACCTTACGCTCTTCTTCTCCTGTCTGTTCGGTGTGTAGATAAGGCGGTCGCCAAATCGAATGCATTGTGTTTTGTCTCCCTATTGCTGATTTTATGACCAATATAGCAAAACAAGATAGATTGCTCCAAGGGTTGTTCCTTTGTACCATAATTCGAGCCTAAATCTTTGATTCCACAAGAGGCAAGATTGTAAAGTAGCAAGGCGGTAGATTGAAGCACTCTATAATTCTGCCACTTTTCTGGGGAATTAAACAACAAGAAATTTGAGCTAGTGCAAAAAGTCTTTTACACTGTCACCTTATTTTTGCGCAACGGGAAGGGAATTCTATTCGTTGACGCAATAAGAGCCTGATTCTATTCGATCAAATTCGTCAAAATGCCGAAAAAAGGATAGCCTCAAAGAAATTCATTAGAGATACCCGATCCAAGGAGGCATTCATGGCAATAGAATTCGGACTAACGAACGAGATCAGCAATACTCAGTATGCACCATTAGCTGCGTTGCTGGCACACTACCATCAAGAGAAAGTGCTAACTGCGTTGAAGAAGATCGAAATACCGGTCAAAACGTATGAATATACACCAGCAAGTAAGTTGGAACAGGTGCTGGTTAGCATATTATGTGGTTGCGCAACGCTGACTGAGTTCAATACAAAGGTCAGACCAGAAAGACTCCTTGCGAAATTTATGGGATGGAGCAGCTTAGTGAGCAATCAAATATGTCTCGTACATTAGACGCCCTAACTCTAATGAATATCGGTAGAGTGCGGTCAGCGAAATCTGCAAGCCTCTAAGCCAAATACACAACCACGATTGGCGAGGGTTCTTGTGGTTAGACTTTGACCTATCCGGATTACCATGCGGCAAAAAGGCACAGAAAAGTCAAAAAGGCTATTTTAGCGGCAAAAAAACGCAACGGGACGCCAATTGGTCCGTGTAAGTTCGGTTAAATACCATGAAACGGTTTGGTCAGACCTCTATCCAGGGAGTCAGCATACAGCTCCATCGTTTCAGCCAGCCGTGCTTGCCACGGAAAGTTCATTAGAGTTAGACGAGAAAAAACGCGAGCGAGTCGTCTGGCGCACCGATGGCGGTGCAGGTAGTGAAGAAAATATTCGGTGGCTGCTCAACCGCAACTATCAATTTATGATGAAGGGCAACTCCAACCGTCGTGCCCATCTGTGGGCGCAACAGGTGACTCGATGGGATCCTTGCGGTGACGTCTTTCTGGCTGAAATTCCATCCCCTATCAAGTTTAATCGCCCTGTACGCATTTTTCTCAAAAAAAGAGTGAAAAACGAGCAAATTTGTGTCAGTTACTACATTTCGACCATCAAATTGCCATCCAAGCGTCACTTCATTTCATATTATGACAATCGAGGTGCGGCTGAAATCGAACAATTCCGTAATGATAAAATGGGGTTACACTTAGCTTCTCGTCGCAAGACCCTATTTCTAGCTCAAAAATCTCTTATCCTTTTGGCTGATTTGGCGCATAATTTGATAGGCCATTTCCATCAGCAAGCTCTCGTGGATACTAGATTTGAACCTTTCCGGCAGAAACGAATTGTTCGAGATCTATTACAAATACCTGGTTTTCTCTCTTTTCAGAACGGCTCACTTTCACGGATTGACCTGCTAAGTTCACATCCTTATTCTCGTGACCTTCTGATTTGCTTGAAATCCTATCTAGAGGCCGATTAGAAACCCCCTCTAGTTGCATGAACGAATAGAATCACGCTCTCGTTGCGCAAAAATAAGGTGTCAGTCTGCTGATTGATTTGGACCAAACAAGGAATTTTGTATGACTTCGTATCAACTTGCACAACTCAACATTGCTCAACTAAAATATGCCATCAACTCGCCCGAGATGTCTGATTTTGTCAATAATCTAGACAGAATAAACGCCCTTGCTGACAGCGCACCTGGCTTTGTTTGGCGATTACAGACCGAAGATGGAGATGCAACGAGCATCAGATTTTTTGGTTCCGATACGCTGGTGAACATGAGCATCTGGGAAGATGTGGCATCCCTGCATGACTATGTGTATCGCACGGCTCATGCAGAAATTATGAGCAGGCGCAAGGAATGGTTTGAGAGAATGGAGGAAGCGTATACCGTACTTTGGTGGATACCGAAGGGAAAGATTCCCAGTTTGAACGAGGCAAAAGAGAGGCTTGAAAAATTGAGACTGCTTGGGCCAACAATAGAGGCATTCACATTTAAGAAAGTCTTCCCGCCACCAGATATGCAGAAGGTTGTGCCAACGGAAGAGTTTGATGATCTTTGTCCGGCTATATAGGTAAACCCTGAAAATTTCGTACTCAGATCGCTCAGATTTCTAGGATTTATCTGAGTGAATCTGGGAAATCTGAGTACTGCGATCGGTGACGTGAGCGCAGAAGAATTCGTTTGCGTTAGACATCTGGTTCTATGCCAGCATTCCTCAATTGAGCCGCTAAACGTTCGGCACGGGCCTTTTCCTGCTCAGCTCGAGCCTGTTCTTGCTCGGCACGGATTCGCTGTTCATTGCCGGTTAGAATCAAATTGCCTTCCAGGTCGGTCCAGCGTAACCACTGAGACTTTCGTCCTTCAAATTCACCATCCCATAGAGTCAAGCCAAGTCCAATTTCTGGGAACAGCAGCGTATCCGTTTTTCTGTAACCAAACCCGTTTAGCAGGTAGATGGCAAGTGGTTTATCTTGTATCTGCAAATCGGGATCGAAGACAACGTAGATTGGCACCCGCATCTGCTCATATTTTTTGAGTTTGCCATCGATTTCATCTCCTTTTTTGTTGGAGACGATTTCGATCACGAGATCGGGTGTTTTTCCTAGTTGCCAAACGGCGTACGACCGCCCTTCCATTGACCACCAATCCTCAGGCATGACAACATCCAAACTGAGCAGGACATCCGGCACAATGGCTGGATTTTGATTGGTCATGAATAGTCCAACATTTGCTGTCACCAAAAACGGTCTGTCGTCGCCAGGACCTTTCCAAGATGTATAGAGCGATCCAGATAGCAACCGTTGCTGCTTTTCCGAAAACATGTTATCCACGGGTTCATCGTCCTCTGTAATGAGATGAGCTGTTTCAACTTTGGGCAAAGATTCAACCTCGATCCTGGCCTCCAAAACTGTTTCGGTCATAGTAGATCCTTTACAGTCAATATAGGTAGTAGTTCGATGGTACGTGAGTGAATTTCATAAACATCTAATCTGCAACTTATCTCTCTGATACGCTTTATCACCCATCGATCACACACGACCTAAATACGAACAAATATTCTGTAGACAGTTTACCATAAAATCGCGGTGATTGCATACTGATCTTTCTTCACTTCTTAGGGCAATCGCGAACTTTGCAGCCAAGGTCCCAAGCAAGTCTAGATGGTCAGATGCACGGGACGAGCAAACCCGGATTGGACCAAGAACTCTCTCTTGAGTGGATCATTGAGTGGTCCAATCCGGATTGCGGATGGCTCCTTCCAGTAACAATGCCACTTTTTTAAGGTACGCGATTGCCCTACTTCACTTCTTCACTCTTTGGGCGCTGGCTCGCGTAACACGATGTTGTAGACCATCTCAGCCAGTTCATCAGGCGTCGTGATGGGAGATTGCGCCAACCACCAAGAAACCACTTGAAAAATCGCGCCAGCATAAAAATTTGCCTCAAACTCAGTTGGCAGATTGGTTGTCCGAACCACTTTGCCGTTATCCAGATCTTCTTGTACTTTACTTTCTGGTAAAAGAAAAGAGATGAGGTGAGAAATGTGACAAAAAGCGGTTAGCGTTTCATCCTAAAGGTAGAGAACCCAAAAAGGAGGAAGGAATGCTAACCGCGCCAGAAATAACTATAGCAGTACTGATGAATGTATTGCAAGTAACGCCGGTGGGAACAAACGTAAATGTAATGCGTCTGATGTGGGCGATGATGAATGGGTCGTTTCTGAAAAGTCGAGGAGCAATCCATAGTGGATTGAGTGAAAGCGGGTTTGAAGATGAGGAGCTCCGGCGAAGCTGGTGGAGCTTTCGATATGGATCATGGGATATTGCAAGCCTGCTCTCATCGTGGCAAGAAGAAGTGGAGTGGAAAGGGGAATGGGAGGCAAAAAAGTTAGAAGGATACCGAGTGAAAAGCATAGATATCACAGGGTTCTGGCGACCGAAGCTGCAAGGGAAAGTGAACCGACTCTATAACTCAACGGCTCGTCGGGCATTGCCCGCGCTCATCTTTGGAGTGATGATAAGCTCGGGGGGAGATAGGCGGGAAACGAGTGCCACTGCTCAAGGCAATCATGAGATGCGAGGTAGGCACAAAGGAAAGTGAGTTTCGGAAAAAGCTGCTGAAAGAGACGAAGAAATCACTGGAGTCAGACGAAGTGGCGGTGGTCGATGCCGGGTTTACAATCAGAGAAATGCTAGAAAGCGACGTCGACCGATTTGTCCTTCGGGAAGCGATTAACTGCACAGCGCGCCGCAATGAGTTACCCGAACGTAAGGAAAAAGGCAGACCACCCGAATATGGTGATATTGTGCGTCCGCTCTCTCGATGCTATAGGGAAAGCGACTCGAGGCCACAACTCCAGACTCGTTTGGTCAATTTGTCTATAGTGGTCGCCTGATTCGCTATCAAGCATGGCACAATCTCGTCCCCAGGACAACCAAGGTGGATACAGCCAACCGCACCTATTCGATTTACGTCTTTCAGGATCCTGCTTATCACACACCTTTGGTTCTGGCGACCGTCATGGCTTTACAAGCTGAAACCATTTATCTTTTCTCTCTGGAGCGCTGGCCTGTTGAACATCCCCCCCTTGGCTTCCAAGCAGATGATTGGCTTACATCGTCAATTTGTTCATGCCGATGAGGCTTGCTTCCGCTTACCTGAACTGGGGCTGCTTGCTGGCAATCTTCTTTCCCATTTAGCCGCTTCTCTTCCTCCCATACCGACTGGCTACTGGGATCGAGAGCCTCAAGCCACTCCCGGCAGGCTGCGCCGCGTTCTCTCGAGTGCTCTTTTTCCAACTCCCGACCAACTCGACCCTGACTTTCGGAAAAAGGCCTCGGTTTCACACCATTTACCTAAAGGCGTTCTCGCTCATCGCCGCCTCAATGCCGCTGCTTAAACTAGCCGAGCACTATTTTTACATTTTATCCCGTTTTTTCAGGGTGGATTCTTTTTTCCGCCCCTTTCGGTTTGCCCTTTGTCACTCAAGCCTTTACCAGAAAGTAAAGTTGTAGGCTATCCGCCATAAAGCGAATCAACCGCTGCACCAACTTAATATGGCTCTTCTCACTCAGCAAGACATTCATCAACTGTCTATTGCTCTCCACAAATTTAAAAATCCCAATAAATTTCTGATAACGAAGAAGGTTTGGTTCCGACTCATCCAACTTTGCCAACAACTGCACAAGTTGAGAAAGATGTTCCTCCAAAACTGCCCACACCGCTTCTTCTTTGTCTTGGAAATGGATATAAAAAGTTGCCCGGGCTACGTCCGCATCATCGGTAATATCTTGAACGGTGAGGGTATCGTATCCGAGTTCAACGAGAAGTGCAGCTGTTGAGTTAAGCAACCGCTGACGGGTGCGGAGTCGGCGACGTTCGTTGCGCGTGAGAGAGTCTTGATTCTTGGCTGACGCGTGTCTATTCATGACACATGTCTCCTATTCGAGTTTGACACACTGTACAGGGTGTTATTTAATGACACTATGTCATTATATGACGCTATGTCACTTTTGTACAGTCCGTCAGCAATGGCAGATTCCTAACCATCAAAGACAAAGGAATAAGATAGCATGACTCCATCGAAATCGGTGATCATTACAGGCGGGAATTCCGGGCTTGGGTATCAATGCGCCAAAGTGTTAGCTGAAGAGGGTAGCTGGCAAATCATCATTGCCAGCCGCAATCAAGAACGCGTGGAGGTCGGCGCGGATCAGTTGACAGCAGAGACCGGATGCCGTTCGCTCACGCCTCTAACGCTCGATCTCGGATCGTTTGCAAGCATACGAAGTTTTGTGGACCAATTTGCCGCCGCGGATTTACCGCCGCTTTGTGCCATTATTTGCAATGCTGGCGTATCGCTCACAAAAAACCGCCAGACAGTCGACGGTATCGACATGACTTTTGGCGTCAATCATCTGGGACACTATTTGTTGGTTCACTTGCTGACGAAGCATTTTGCCGAACCGGGCCGCGTGGTCTTTGTCTCCAGCGGGACGCATGTTCCTGAGCATAAACTGGCGCGACACTTTGGCGTACCTGCGCCCAAATACACCACGGCACACAATTTGGCCTATCCCGACACAGCCCCAGAAGCCGAGCGGATTGACAACCCGGCTCAGCGCTATTCAACATCCAAACTGTGCAACATGCTCTGTGCGTATGAATTTGCGCGTCAGTTCCAAGCCGCAGGCATGAACGTCTCGGTCTTTGGAATCGATCCGGGATTGATGCCAGGAACTGGTTTGACACGAGACTTTCCGCAATGGTTGATCAACCTTGCTTTCATCCCTTTTGTTACATTTCTCGCTCGTTGGGTTGATGGAATTCGCTTGCCGGAACAGTCCGGTCGAGACTTGGCGCGGTTAATCCTGGATGAATCACTGGAGGGGAAAACGGCTCTCTACTTTGATGGTCATCAAGAGGCGCACAGCTCGAACGACTCATATGATGGGGAGAAAGCAGCCGATCTTTGGCAGACGAGCCAAGATCTATGCCGATTGATGGACGACGAGACGAGACTTACATTTCATCCTTTAAAGCAGATAGCATAAAATCTTGTGGTTGTCTGAAGAATTGTGTGGTTCTCAATTGGTTTGTTGGTTGGATAGTGGGTTAACAAACCACCAAACCAACAAACTATCCAACATCCACCCCTCAAAACCTCACAGAACCACTTTCACAAAAGGACTGATCCTACATGAGCAATATCCTGATCTATGGTGCAACTGGCTACATGGGAAAATTGTGTGCCAGAGAGATGTTGAAGCGAGGAATTGAGCCGATTCTTGCTGGTCGCAGTGATACGGTTCGCCTGCTCGCACAGGAGTTGAACTGTCAAGCGGCGGTCTTTCCCTTGGACAATGCACAGGACATTGTGAACGCGCTGAAAGGCGTCACCTTGCTTGTCAATCTTGCGGGACCCTTCAAACAGACGCAAAAACCCTTAATCGCAGCCTGTTTGGTCACTCGATCTCACTACATCGATATCGCCGGCGAAGTCGATGAAATGGTGTCGGCTTTCGCCTTTGATCAGGAGGCGAAACAGGCTGGCATCATGCTAATGCCTGGAGCAGGCTTTGGCGTGGTGCCGACCGACATTGCAGCTCACATGGCCAAGAAACTCCTACCAGACGCATCTGAACTCACCATTTTGTATGCCACAGAGGGCGGCGTTTCACGTGGGACGCTGAAGACGGTACTGAACGATATCAATCGACCGGGGGTCCGCAGGGTGAACAAAGAGTTCGTCACGGCACATCCAGCGGAGTCGAGCATGGATTTTGTTGTCGCGGGCAAAACATTCACGGCTGTGTATAACCCTTGGCGCGCCGATCTGTTTACAGCAGGACTCTCGACAGGCATCGAGCAGATCCAAACTTACTCTGTCTTTCCGGGTTTCATGGTCCAGATGATGAAGGGCAGACTGTTGTGGCTACGCAACTTGATGGCCAATCGATTACTCCGATTTTTGCCAGAGGGACCTTCTGAAAGGCAGTTGCAGCAAGGAAGCACATACGTGGCAGCAATCGTTGTGAATGGGACAGAGAAGAAATCGGTTTCGCTAAAAGGTCCTGAAGCCTATCGCTTTACGGCCCAGTGTCTTCGAGAAGTATCAGTAAAAATCTTGAACGAGGATGTTGCACCTGGATTTCAGACCCCCTCTTATTTTGGCAAGACACTTCTGGATGGCATTGAACATGTTGAATGGGAGTGATAAACCAAAAACACGACAGCGATTTCAGAATCGATGAATGACTCGTTCATCTGAACTCTGTTCTTTCTGAAAGACAAGCAAATTTGTTGATGAGACAAAAATTCGTTCTTGTCTGAATTCGCTGTTGTGTATGGGACATGTTCACCAACCTGTCTAAATTCCCGAAGGGACAATACCTATAACCACGTGCGCTCGATCTGCGTTCGTACAATCATCTTCCCCTTTTTGAAGGTGGCCAGTCGCGCTGGTGGGCTGAGTACGGCTTCGATGAGTCGCTCGGCCTCAATCACCACCAAATCGGCGGGGGCATCCGGGACAAGGCCATATGTCTGATGCCCCCATGCCCGCGCGGGGTGATGATTGACCATCGCCAGACTCGTCAGCAGCTCTTGTCTACCAGTCATATGCGCGACATGGGCATTCAAATTGGCGATTTGCAGCAAATCATACGAGCCAAAGGGGTTGAACGGATCATGCACATTGTCTGACGCGGCACAGACGTTTACGCCTCGGGCCAGCAGTTCCTTTACCCGGGTGGTGCCGCGCGGGGTGGGATTCATCTGGCGCCCCATCAGCACGAGATTGCAAGACGGCAGCGTCACGATGGTGATCTGCGCCTCGGCGACTTTGTCCATCACGGCCTCGGCACGACTTTGCGCAACAAAGGAGAGAGAACAACAGTGACCAGCCGTTACTTGACCTTGCATTCCATGAACGATCGTCTGCTCAGCCAGATATTCGAGAACCAGCATGTTCGGATCTTCGGTCTCGTCGATGTGAAGGTCGATGGGTTTTCCTGTCGCTTCAGCCAGCGCAAACGCAGCATCAACACCGGCTTTGGGATCTGGCTGCAAACTGGGTGCACCACCGACGTAATCTAAGCCCTTGCGCAAAGATTCTTCCAGATGGCCATGCCGGTCAGGCAATCCCGGTCGACCGAGTGCCACGAGTTGTAGATCGATCAAGTCACGCACTTCTTCACGCAATGCAAGCGCTATCTCCACAGCCATTGCGTCATCTGCACGATCGGCATTGATGTGAGAGCGCATTGCGGTCACGCCATGCAGTATCGCTTGGCGTATTGCACGCTGCATGGCTGACGATAGCTCTGCCTCGGTGCGCTCTGTTTTCAGCACTGACCACAGTTCAATCGCTTCCTGCAGCGTGCCGCTCTGGTTCTCGATCGAGGCGTAGGTCTTGTCGAGATGTGTATGGATATCGATCATGCCTGGGAGTAGAACGTGGCCTGCCAAATCCCACTCCTGTTTTGCCGTTTGCGAGAGGGAGGAGTCAACGAGAGCTATCTTGCCATCGTGGATGGCAATGTCTTGTAGAGGCTGATCATCGGCAATTCGAGCATTGCGCAGAATCCAATCCATCATTCGCCACTTACCTCAAAGGTGCTAATGGCCGTCACAACCTCGGCCAATGTCTGCGCATAGGTTTCAAGCACAGCTGCACCCTTTTCGGCAGTGCCAATCGTTGCATCGCCAAAGACGCCGGTTTCGCTCCAATCATCGGCCAGCCAGGCAGTTGATGCTCGACCAAAGTAAAAGAGAGGAGTGTCGGTCTCTGGAAAATGAGCGAAATGCTTGACAGCATGCTCCATCTTGACCAGATCGGGCGCCATCATAAGGATCAGCGATGTTTCGATCTCGCCGGCGTGAAATCCATAGCGTTGTTCTTCTGGCGTTTGCTCGAAAGGAAGATCGTTGCTCAAACCTGGCTGCAAACAAAAGCACATCAGCCCCGTGGCAACTCGAATATCGCGAGCAGCCGCGGTTCAACAGGATCTCATGTGGTTGACGTCCCCAGCACTCGCCACAAAAAGTCTCGAATGCGAATCTTCGTCTGGCGAGTGTCGGGGACATTCTCTGTCTACCACCTGAATTCCAAAAGAGCCGCAGCCGCTTCCAGCACAGCCACATTCCCGCCATGACCATTGAGGAAGGCAAGCCGTCGAAAGTCCGCCCGGTGAATGCTTTGACCGATGTCATGCAGGACGACTGAAAGCGTACTGGCTGAAAGCGTCACCGTTCCAGGGAAGTTTATATGCTCATTGCTCTTCCCATAATTCAGCGGCGGCAGCGCCCAGGCTTGCACCTCAGCATGCAGACGTGCCAACATGGCCTCGGTCAGGTTTGTGGCGATCAGCGAATCGGTCAACACAGGCAGATGTGGGCCATGCTGTTCCACGGAACCGATGGGCAATATCACAACACCCTGCTGCTTGTCCAAGGCCTCAATTTCGGTCCAAGTCATGTGTGCAAAATGACGAGTCGGTTTTGTCATAATCGATGTCATAAATCAGATTCACGAGTGCTGCTTGTTTCTAAAACTTTGAGATGACCGGGATTGAGCAGGGAATAGGGATCCCACCGGGCTTTGGCATCGAGAATTGGTTGTCCATTCCAGCGCCAATCTTCATCCAGCCGGTGGGTGTGGGGATTGGCTATGACAACGCCAATCGACTCGCAATAGTCGATCAGCGACCATAGCTGTTTTTTGGAATAAAACCGCACAATACTCAGGCCACCGGGTACGACATGATTCTGAAACTTGAAAAACTCAAAGTGTCCCAGAATATCGTCCCCGTAGCGCTCCTTGAGGAGCCGCCACTGCTGATGTACTTGCTCGGGATCGTACAGATCTTGCAGATAGGTGAAGCTGTCATCATGTTTCATTGCCCATAGCGTGGTATGGTTCCACGAAAAATCAACGAGTTGCCATCCCTCCTTCTGATACTTCTCGTGGGGACTATACCAGGTGATCGAACCGCCGAATGGTGCCAATCGCTCCTCAAGCTGACTCCACTCCATAACCAGTTGCAATAGTACAATGGATTTGCCATCGGGGCAGGCGCCATCTCGCACAAGTTGGCGGAAGAAAGAGGGGACAGGCCATTCCAGTGGTGTGATGAGTCGGCGGGGAATCGATTCGTCATACGCCAGATTTTCACCAAAGCGCAATGCTGCATCAAATGTATCGAAGGCAACAACATACTGTTCCCACGGCTGGACGGGTGCCAATGCAAAGGTGAGATCCACAATAATGCAGGTTAGGCCGCAGTTGTGGATGACCCCCTGCATCTCATCTGGCGCTGTAAGCGTCAAGATCTGTGGCTCCTCTTCAATAGTGACAACCGTCACACCGAGAACATTGCCCTCGTCCCAAAGCGTTCCCCACGTGATAGAGCCAACGCCACCAGAACCACCAGCCAAAAACCCACCCGCTGTTGCCGTCAGCACTGTGCTGGGGAAGAATCTTAGCTCTGCCCCAATCTGTTGCGCCTCCTTTTCGATGTCGATCAGAACGACTCCGGCCTCCACTCGTGCGAATGCTGGTGTGAGTTCAAGGATACGCACCATCCGTCTGGTAGAGATCAAAATACCGCCCTGCATGGGTACGCCCTGGCCATAATTGCCAGTGCCCGCACCACGCAAGGTAACGGGAACTTTGTCATCCAACTTAGGCTTTAGTACGGGTGAATACCAGTAGCAGTCCCGCGAGTTTTTGTCAATGTATTTGGCGTCTGTGCTTACATTTTCAGGCCCGACGATTTCATTGAGTTGATCGATAAGAGAAGATGGAAGAGAAGACATAATGGCTCGTTTCTAATCATAATCATTGAATTACGATTATCAAATCGCTGCATTCTCGTTTTATGTGCATTACACAGGGTCACTCAGAGAAGAGGCTCTACATTCCGAATCCAACCTGATCATTAGTCTCAGTCGATCCAAAATGTGTCTTTTATTTGCGGAGGTAGCATTCTCTAATGCGAACGGGACCGGCGTTAGAGATTACACGCAGTAGGATTTCTCAGAGGTAGAGCGTTCAAATGGCGAAAAAAGACGCAGTAGAGAATCTCGGACCATTTGGCCCGCTCGAGTCTGTTTTGACTGAGAAATGCAGGATTATGTCTACTGCGTGTAATAGAGAACGCCTACTCCGCAGAAATTTGGATCTACTGAGTCTACCACAACTGAATGTTGGTTTCCTATTTCTTTCTACGAAATACCATATAAATCATGCTGAACCAATCACTCCACAGATGCAATCATGTCAGCAATTATCACCGTATCAGTAATCTCAACACCGTCCACGGCGAGGGGCTGATGATTGTTCGCATACAGACCAACAGAAATCGTTTGTGCCTCCTCGGGCAGCGATGAAAGGTGATACCACTCGCCATAAACACGAGCAACCTTCTCTCCATCAATATACAGGTGTGCATGTCCCTCCCCACTAATGGGGTCTATTCCAACTCGCTGTGGTGCAAATGTGAAATTCAGAGTCTGAACGCGCACATTGAAGCTACCATCATCCAGTGGAATCACCTGCAGGTCGACAAAAGGTGCGACATCCGCATCAACTTCCAACAACTTGCCATGCTCGTGTATCATACTGTCTGCGTGCTTGTGGGTACCCATGGTCACAACCGTATCAGGGTAAGGGCTTTCTCCGGCAACCAATGGTGTCCAGTAATCGTTCATGGACGCCATGCACTCACGATCTCCACCTCGAATTTCTTTCTGGCCAATCACAAATGAATAGCGACCCAATTGTCCTTCGGGATGCCATAGGGCAACGGTGTACCTAGTATCTTCGGGGGCATCAAAAAAGTAATCGTCCCAATTCCAGTAGTACCGTCTGCCAAATGGTTCAAACCAATAGACCGGTTCATCACCCAATGGCACCGTCATGGCACCTTGGCCTTTGGCGATCGTCATACTCTTGGGAAGCTCATCCGGCAAATCTGTATCAATCCTGGGACCAAAGACGACCATAACTGGAGCGAAGTCTTCCTGATCCATCGATAGCGGGTATGCTCAAGCTCAGCAGCACAGATTGCCCGGCAGATGCTTCGAAGGTGAAGTAATCCACGTCTAATTCTGGATACAGGTTGCCAAAGTATGCATAGGAGATGGTGGCATCTGGTACCTGCCAGGGGCTGTCTGCAGTCAGATCTGCTTGCTCACAGTATGGTTGGTGGGCGAATGCGACGCTTCCTGGCAACATCATCAGCACGAGCAGGCTACAAATTAGCATTGCTATGTTGAGTTGTTTCATTGGTTTTCTCCTTGGCCCCTATCGTTCTCAGAAAAAAAGTGCCCATAAAAAGTAGTAGAACCGATGCTGCTATCTTTGAGAGTTATGACTGGGTCTGTTGCTGGCGCTTGAAGAGCTGGGTCTCTGGGTGGTTCGCCTTGACGTTATGTTCTAGTATAGGAAAGTATAAAATCAGCCAATAGATGGAACCAGATTCTGGCTGTAGATGCTACGCATCTGTAACCAAACACAAAGTGGTCGCTTCGACCTAGCTGACGGCTGATTAGCTGAACGCTTTTTTAAGCCAGTTGAACCGTCTCGGCGACCCGTTTCTGGCGTGTCGCCTCCGTCTTAGCGCTCTTAATCCACCACAGTATGCCTTTCTTTGATGAATCACTAAAGGCATAGAAGTGGCTTTCTGTTGTCGGATTTGCGCCAATGCATTGACCAGATCGTCGGGGATCATTTAAACTATACCAAACTGTTGGAATATCTGAAAGAAACTCTAGATCCGAGAAATCGGTGAGGACGAGTCATGATTCTTTGTATTTTATTGGCGTGCTGGAAATTTAATTTAACTCTGAGAGCGAAGCTAAATGATCTTTACAGATATTGTAAGCTATGCCATAATAGACTTTGTCAGCACATCTGATACTCCGGAGCAGGCCCATGTTTGATGCAACCATATATGTTGAAGAATGAGTTCCCCACATAGTGTTGACATTCAGCCCTTATGGCATAGATCGACCCATAATTGTCTTGCGAATAATGCTCCAATTCATCACAGATATCTCTATAGATATTTTGGCATTTTGCCACTCATGACCATTTTAATAACCATTCGAGGAGAAAACGATGCAAGGAAACAAACAGCGACTATCCAGACGAAATTTTCTAAAGATGACTGGAGGTGCGGCCATGATTGGTCTGCTTGCGGCGTGCGTGCCTGCGTCTCAAGGCGGTGGTGGAGAAGGTGCAAGTGCCGACAATAGCCTTGAGTTTTGGATGTGGAACACCTTTGCTCCTGCAGCAGACGAATTGATGCAAGAGAAGCTGAATGAATGGGGTGCGGCAAATAATGTAACGCTCGAAATCTCACGGGATTCGGATGGAAATCAGCAGACCAAGATTCTGCCCGCAATTGAGGGCGGAACGTTACCGGATGCTATGTTTGTCGGCGCAGGACCAGCACTGCAATTGATGGATGCCCAGGCGTTGGATTCGCTGAGCGATCTTTTCACGGAAATTGGTTCCGCTCACGGAGGATGGCAACCCCGACTCGAAGAGTATGTCACCCGCGATGGAGACATTCAATTCTTGCCCTACTCGATCGACACACCCATGACTCAGTTCCGTACGGATGTATTTGAAGAAGCTGGCATCACCGTTCCGGAAGGTCAATGGACTTGGGATGAAACCCGCGATCTGTGCGTGCAAGCCCAGGCGTACTCTGCTGATGCTGGCACAAATATGGTCGGATGGGGCTTCGGTATTGTCAAGCAACAGCACGACGCCTGGTGTCAGGATCTTTTCCGCAATTTTGGTGCTGATGTTTGGGATGAGACGGGAACAAAGATTATTTTGGCCGACGAAAAGATGGACGAAGCCGTACGGGCGCTCAACTTTGCCAAGGAAGCGTTCGATTTGGGATTGTTCCCCTCCGATGCGGCTTCATGGGACTGGGCTTCGAACAACAAAGCCTACCAAGAAGACCAGGCCGTTTTGGTCATCAATGCTGCATCCATCTTTGTCTGGGCAACTGAAAATCGACCTGAGCTGGCAGAGGTGACGGGTCTAGCGCCCAAACCAAAAGACGTACGTGATACCACGAATGCGGGTCTGCGCTACACGCTCGTCATGTCCAAGGAATCGGACAATAAAGAGACGGCGATGGACCTCATCCGTGGACTGTATGAGAGCGAGATCTATGGCCCTTGGTTGGAAAAAGGCTTTGTCGCCAATGTGCTTGCCGAGTACAACGATCTGCCCATGTGGACAGGCACACGTGCGGCCTTTAATCTGGCTGCCCAGATCGGCACCTATGGTGGGTATCCCGCTCCTTTTGACAACGCAGCCATGGCCGAACTGAATGGCCCGAACGAACCAACGGGCTCAATGATGGTGCGTGTTCTTCTGGATGGTTGGTCACCGGAAGATGCCATCGCAGAGACAGACGAGTTTGCAAAACGCGTCTTTGAAAAATACTTTTAAGCAGTGACTGCCAATGGACAACCGACCAGATTGCCTGGTTGGTTGTCCATTGTTTATCGTCTAACGGGAGAATCTGTATGAGTCAGGAAGTATTACCGCAGCCAATGTGGTTGGTCTAATTTTAGCCACAGCTCTCAATCAGAACTTTCGCGGGCGTAACATTCTCCGTGGTGTCTTTATGCTGCCGTGGATTCTGCCAACATACATTATCGTGCTGGTTTGGCGCTGGATTTTTGATGGTCAGACGGGTGTCTTGAATCAAATCCTAATGAGCTGGGGCTTGATCGAGCAAAATATTCCCTTTTTGGCCCGTACCTGGTCGGCCATTGGCGCGCTGATCTTTGTCCTTGTCTGGAAAGGTTATCCATTTTATGCGCTCACCTTTTTAGCTGGCATGCAGACCATTTCTGAGGATCTCTACGATGCTGCCAAGGTAGATGGCGCTGGCCGGTTGGCTCGCTTCCGTTACATTACACTGCCAGGGCTTCAGCAGGTGATGGGTGTGGTCATTCTACTTTCAACCATCTGGACGATGAATACTTTGGAAATTCCACTTCTCCTCACGGGTGGTGGCCCAAGCAGCGATACACAAGTATTCCCGCTCTTGACCTATCACTTGGCGTTACAGAACTTCCGTTTGGGTGAAGGCGCGGCGTTGCCAATTATGATGTTGCCCATCATTGCCCTGCTTGTTTTGGCGGTAGCGACGTATATGGACAGGGAGGCTGCTGAATGACAACTCTAATTGACCGCATTCCGGAATCGACCTTTCGGGTGATCTCGATTATCGTTATTGCAACGCTCCTGTTAATGATTGTCTTCCCGCTCTATTTTATGGCAACAACCGCCTTCAAGATCGAGAGCGAAATTTACTCTGAGTTGACCTGGATTCCCAGGCAGCCGACGATTCAGAATTTCTACGATGTATTCTATAATTTTGGGATTCCGCTCTATCTGCGCAACACGCTGATCGTCGCATTAACGACAACGACCGCGGTTGTGATCATTTCCGTCATGGCAGCTTATGCCCTCACTCGTTTGCGCTTTCCTGGTCGTGCTGCGATGGCCCGTGGTGTTCTGTTTGTCTACCTTGTGCCGGGCTCTTTGTTGTTGATTCCCATGTATCTGATCATCGTCAACTTGCGGTTGAAGGATAGTTATGTGGGATTGGTCATTGCCAACATGAGCTTTAGCGTGCCTTTCTGTACGTGGTTGTTGATGGGCTATCTGCGGAGTATCTCCAAGGAAATGGAAGAAGCGTCCATGATTGATGGCTGCACGCGACTGATGTCTCTCTGGCATATTGTTATTCCACTTTCAGTACCCGGCATTGTGACCGCAGCGATCTTCATCTTTAACAACGTCTGGAACGAGTTTATCTTTGCTCTCGTTTTGGCGCAGGATGATGCGCACAAGATGATTTCTGTCGGGTTGGCCAACTTTTACCGCGCTGATTATTATATGGTTGGCCCGATGATGGCTGGTTCGCTTATCGCCATGACGCCAGTTGTGCTCTTGTATATCTTGGCGCAGCAATATGTTGTTTCGGGGTTGGCAGCGGGTGCCGTGAAGGGGTGATAATCCGACGATTTTCTGAAATGATATATCGTGAGATAAAAGTTCTGGTAGTGGTAAAGCGAGAACTGATTTGGTCGGGTTGTAGTAATGAATGAATCGGCGCAGAGCAATTTCATGAAACGCGTCGGTCTTGGTGTCTTGCGGACAAAAGGTGCGAGCCGTTGGCGCAGGGTGTTGTTCCAGCGTTGGCGAAACGCCCACTTCATGAACGACATGTGCGGTTTGGCCGGTCTCTTTGCCGACGGATTGATGGACCATGCCTAGATGCCCAAAGACAGCATCGTAGGTCTCCCAGAAGTCGCTAAAAGTGGCGCAGTGGCGGTAGTCGGGGGGGAACCACGACCATAAACGCCAACAATCCTCCTCACTGCGTCCGCCAATGAAGTACGAGACAATCTGGCGGGTGCGTCGACAGAGGGCTATCCAGACCTAGCCTTTGTTTTTTTGACCCGACAAAGGATCAGAGTTCATCCAGTTCCAACAGGTCATCAGGCTGCGGATCATCCAAGGGTGGGACAACGGGTAAGTCGGCATCTTCTTCACGTAACCACTTGGCGACGCTCTGACGCGCCACACCAAAGGTGCGCTCAAGCCCGCGCAGACTGGACCGCTCATGGTACGCACGCAAGATTTCGGCGCACCGTTCCGGTCTATAAGCAACGGTTGGGTTCAGGGTGCCATAGGACCCGCACCCTTTGCAGTGATATTTCTGCTTACCCTTTGCCGTTTGACCTTTTTTCGTGATCTGCTTGCTACCACATCCATAGCATTGATGGATTATTGTTTCCGTTACCATTGCCTGATTCTATCATCACTTTACACTTAGGCTAAACCAAAAAAATAATTATACGCGAACGAGAGAATGGAGAGGGGGAATAAGGACAAACCATTTTTCTAAACCAGGTAAACGTTGGAAGCGTTGTGCCAAACGGTCCATCTCTTTCTGAGTGAGTTTGACGCCGGTCTCATAAAGAGTGGAATTCAGGTGAACGAAGGGTTGTAGTTGGTTAAAGCGAAAAGAACGGGCAAAATTGAGAACGGTCTCAAGAGAATCGAGAAGAGAACCGTTCCAGTGTTTTTCAAGATGGCCCCAAACCCGTTCGATGGGGTTGTATTTACTGTGATAAGGAGGGTAGCAGGCGAGCTGAATAGAGAGACGATAGTGCTCAACAAACTGAGTGAGACGATACATAAACTGAGTCCGACGGGTATGATTTTCGGGACCATTGTCCTGATTGATCACGAGGGTCTTGACGTGAGGAAAGTGTTCACGTACGCTTTCCCAAAAATCAATCAGGCAGTCGACAATAAAGTCACTAGTCACTTTCGACTGAGTCAAGTAAAGAAAGAGTTCCTTGGTTGAAGGGAGGTAAATGCCAAAAGGAGTGACTTTCTCGGTCTTCTTATCTTGAAAGTCATGATCGAGCGCTTTGACAACCACTCGACTTATCCCTTCTCTCGAGAAACGGTCAAGTAAAATCGTCGCTTTGGCATCCCAAGAGGCGCAGAACCGTCTCGTCTGCATCCGCTTCTTGATTGATCTGATGAATTCTATCAAAGATCGCATCGGTCTCTGGGATCTTTTTCACTGGTTGACTTTTTTTGACCCGGTTTGAGCCATAGCCTAACTCATTGAGCTTCAAGCGGATGGCCTCTTCGCCAGGCAATTCCTCATCTGTGTATCCTTTCTGCTCGATGAGCTGGGTACGCATTTCGGCGGCGGTTAGTCGAGTGTACAATTGGGGGGGTCGAAAGGTGGGATCGGTCTGGCTGAATTGATCGGCGATTTCAACCATATCGGCCAGTAAAGTGGGGATATGGTCTTCGGCTTTTTTGCGACCACGTCGGTGGCTTTGGTCGACATAACAGAAGCCGCCTTCTAGTTCTTCCAGGGCTTTGGCTATCGTCGCCCGATTCCAGCCCAACTCTCGTTCTGCTTTCGTCGGACTCCCTTCGCATATCGTTTTGACCGTTTGGGCCATGAAGTGCCTTCTTTCGTATCCACTTAACATGGCCTTCGTCTCTTTCAAGACTTCAACCATTTCTGGCGAGATTGTCATTTTTGCTCCTTTTGGAGAGCTAGTTTAACACCTTCTCGCGTATATTTTATTTTTTGGATTGGCCTTAACCACTACCTGCAACGCTTCAGTTTTCGGGCAGCGGTCAAGCTACGGCTCCTGCCCAAGCAGTTGATATAACCACATTATGTAGAACTTTACTTTCTGGTAAAAGAAAAGAGATGAGAAATGTGACAAAAAGCGGTTAGCAGTTCATCCTAAAGGTAGAGAACCCAAAAAGGAGGAAGGAATGCTAACCGCGCCAGAAATAACTATAGCAGTACTGATGAATGTATTGCAAGTAACGCCGATGGGAACAAACGTAAATGTAATGCGTCTGATGTGGGCAATGCTGAATGGGTCGTTTCTGAAAAGTCGAGGAGCAATCCATAGCGCATTGAAAGAAAGCGGGTTTGAAGATGAGGAGCTCCGGCGAAGCTGGTGGAGCTTTCGATATGGATCATGGGATATCACAAGTCTGCTGGGGTCGTGGCAAGAAGAAGTGGAAAGGGAATGGGAGGCAAAAAAGTTAGAAGGGTACCGAGTGAAAAGCATAGATATCACAGGGTTCTGGCGACCGAAGCTGCAAGGGAAAGTGAACCGACTCTATAACTCAACGGCTCGTCGGGCATTGCCCGCGCTCATCTTTGGAGTGATGATAAGCTCGGGGGAGATAGGCGGGAAGCGAGTGCCACTGCTCAAGGCAATCATGAGATGCACGGTTGGAACAAAGGAAAGTGAGTTTCGGAAAAAGCTGCTGACAGAGACGAAGAAATCACTGGAGTCAGACGAAGTGGCGGTGGTCGATGCCGGGTTTACAATCAGAGAAATGCTAGAAAGCGGCATAGACCGATTTGTCCTGCGGGAAGCGACTCGAGGCTACAACTCCGGACTCGTCTGGTCGCTTTCTCTATAGTGGTCGCCTGATTTGCTATCAAGCATGGCACAATCTCGTCCCCAGAACAACCAAGGTGGATACAGCCAACCGTACCTACTCGATTTACGTCATTCAGGATCCGGCCTACAACACACCTTTGGTTTTGGCGACCGTTATGACTTTGCAGCCTGAAACCATTTATCTTGTCTACCTGGAACGCTGGCCTGTTGAACCTCCCCCCCTTGGCTTCCAAGCAGATGATTGGCTTACATCGTCAATTTGTTCATGCCGATGAGGCTTGTTTCCGCTTACCTGAACTGGGGCTGCTGGCTGGCAATCTTCTTTCCCATTTAGCCGCTTCTCTTCCTCCCATACCGACTGGCTACTGGGATCGAGAGCCTCAAGCCACTCCCGGCAGGCTGCGCCGTGTTCTCTCGAGTGCTCTTTTTCCAACTCCTGACCAACTCGACCCTGACTTTCGGAAAAAGGCCTCGGTTTCACACCATTTCCCTAAAGGCGTTCTCGCTCATCGCCGCCTCAATGCCGCTGCTTAAACTAGCCGAGCACTATTTTTACATTTTATCCCGTTTTTTCAGGGTGGATTCTTTTTTCCGCCCCTTTCGGTTTGCCCTTTGTCACTCAAGCCTTTACCAGAAAGTAAAGTAGAAGATCTCCAGGAGAATCATCCCGATCACCTAGACGACATTGCGCTCTACCTAAACTTTGACATGATTGGCTCACCCAATTACATCCGTGGTGTCTATCAACTCAACCAGAATGCTCCAACCGGCACAGCGCAGATCACAAAGCTCTTGACCGATTATTTCGATAGTCATGATCTTTATTGGGAACCGATCAGGATTGGTGGACGCTCTGATCATGCCCCGTTTATGCGTGCGGGTATTGCAGTCGATGGACTCTTTAGTGGGGCTGAAAATGTACTATCACGTGCACAGGCGCGTGCGTATGGGCATGCGCGTGGTGGTATTGCGACTGATCCCTGCTATCATCAGGCATGTGACACAATTGAGAATGTCAGCGAAGAGGCTCTAAGGCCAATCCAAAAAATAAAATATACGCGAGAAGGTGTTAAACTAGCTCTCCAAAAGGAGCAAAAATGACAATCTCGCCAGAAATGGTTGAAGTCTTGAAAGAGACGAAGGCCATGTTAAGTGGATACGAAAGAAGGCACTTCATGGCCCAAACGGTCAAAACGATATGCGAAGGGAGTCCGACGAAAGCAGAACGAGAGTTGGGCTGGAATCGGGCGACGATAGCCAAAGCCCTGGAAGAACTAGAAGGCGGCTTCTGTTATGTCGACCAAAGCCACCGACGTGGTCGCAAAAAAGCCGAAGACCATATCCCCACTTTACTGGCCGATATGGTTGAAATCGCCGATCAATTCAGCCAGACCGATCCCACCTTTCGACCCCCCAATTGTACACTCGACTAACCGCCGCCGAAATGCGTACCCAGCTCATCGAGCAGAAAGGATACACAGATGAGGAATTGCCTGGCGAAGAGGCCATCCGCTTGAAGCTCAATGAGTTAGGCTATGGCTCAAACCGGGTCAAAAAAAGTCAACCAGTGAAAAAGATCCCAGAGACCGATGCGATCTTTGATAGAATTCATCAGATCAATCAAGAAGCGGATGCAGACGAGACGGTTCTGCGCCTCTCTTGGGATGCCAAAGCGACGATTTTACTTGACCGTTTCTCGAGAGAAGGGATAAGTCGAGTGGTTGTCAAAGCGCTCGATCATGACTTTCAAGATAAGAAGACCGAGAAAGTCACTCCTTTTGGCATTTACCTCCCTTCAACCAAGGAACTCTTTCTTTACTTGACTCAGTCGAAAGTGACGAGTGACTTATTGTCGACTGCCTGATTGATTTTGGGAAAGCGTACGTGAACACTTTCCTCACGTCAAGACCCTCGTGATCAATCAGGACAATGGTCCCGAAAATCATACCCGTCGGACTCAGTTTATGTATCGTCTCACTCAGTTTGTTGAGCACTATCGTCTCTCTATTCAGCTCGCCTGCTACCCTCCTTATCACAGTAAATACAACCCCATCGAACGGGTTTGGGGCCATCTTGAAAAACACTGGAACGGTTCTCTTCTCGATTCTCTTGAGACCGTTCTCAATTTTGCCCGTTCTTTTCGCTTTAACCAACTACAACCCTTCGTTCACCTGAATTCCACTCTTTATGAGACCGGCGTCAAACTCACTCAGAAAGAGATGGACCGTTTGGCACAACGCTTCCAACGTTTACCTGGTTTAGAAAAATGGTTTGTCCTTATTCCCCCTCTCCATTCTCTCGTTCGCGTATAATTATTTTTTTGGTTTAGCCTAAATGAGCTAGGAGACGCTACCGCCCATGCGCTTCTGTCCTTTGCTTTGGATGCGCGTTTAGCCCATCGTTGGGGGCAACGCCCTTTGATTGCTCCCTCACCCTTATTTCGACATCATCTGGATAAGCCTTATTAAAATCTCTGTCGATCCGAATTTCCGGTGAGTCGCTATGTATGGCGCAGCGTTTTCTAAAGTCGTACCGAGTCGGGCATAGCTGTATGAGAGGATGCTGGTCCAGGCATGGCGACTCCACGGAGATCAGACTCATTTTGGATCGATTGAATCTTCATATTTCAATTTCTATTCTCCAACTACCAAAATTTGGAATAAATCTCTCAATTCGGGTAGACTATAAAGCATTCACCCATGAGGAAGTCCCCCTCTGATGTTCTAGAAAAGATTATTGATACCCAATATGATCAAAGAAAACTACCGACCCCAAGTTGTGGGGCAACCGACTACGTCTAAACACTTTAAGACCGGCATCAACGCGATTGGTGAACTGATTGCGACAACTCTAGGTCCAACCAGCGGTCACGTGGCAAGTCAGCGCGATACGGGCATGAAAGTTGAGTTGCTCGACGACGCAGCGACGATTGTACGCCGTATCCTTAGCCTCGGTACCGCTCAAGATGACATTGGTGCAATGGTCATGCGAAGCCTGATCTGGCGCGTGAGCCAACGCGCGGGTGACGGTGGTGCGATGGCTGCTGTCTTGGCACGCGAGATTTTCAACGAAGGTCTCAAGCTGACGACAGCAGGGGTTAATTCTGTCTTGATGGAACGAGGCGTTGAGCGAGCAGCAAAAGTGGTTCATGATGCACTCTACGCTCAAGCTCGGAAGGCCGAGGATGAAGATATTCTTTCCTCTGTGGCACGCACGATCACAAAGGAAGATACACTCTCTGCCGTTATTGGCGAAATGAGTTACCTTCTGGGCCCTGATGCACGCATCATCATCGAAAAATATGTAGCACACTGCCTGGAGCGGGAATATATTGCTGGCGCACACTACAAGGCGAAGATTTCTAGCATGTACTTCTACAGCGATCCTCAGCGCAAACGCGCTGTTGTTACGGATCCGGCTGTTGCGCTAATCAATGACCGAGTCACGGCTGCAGAACAGGTTGTTCCCATTCTCGAATCAGCACTGCAGATGGGCAAAAAGTCAGTTCTGTTCATTGTCAAGGACATGACCGAGTCTGCGTTAGGGTTATTGCTAGCGAATCATCGAGCCAAGAAAGAGAAAAAGAAACTCGATATTCTATCCGTCAAGCTCAACGTGATTGGCGACGAAATGCGTTGGGCATGGGCAGATCTAGAGACAATGACTGGTGCAACACTTATTGGCTCTGATTATGGTATTTTGCCAGAACATGCTCAACTCGAGCATATAGGTGTTGCCCAACGAGCCGAATTTTCTAGTGACGGCATGGTGGTTGTAGCTGAAAAAGAGGCACGTGCCAAAATTCAGTCCGAAGTCGCCCGGCTGCGCACCTATATTGCTGAAACACCGTTGGATGATGATGATCGGCCAAAATATGTTGCGCGGATGTCTGCACTTGCTGGTGGTGTTGGTCGGCTCAAGATTGGCGCAGACAGCAAATTACACCGCGAAGTACTCTACCAACAGGCAGACCGTTCATTCAAAGTACTCTCTGCTGCTCAGCGCAATGGCGTTGTCCCTGGCGGTGGAGCTGCCCTACTTCATTGTATCGCAGCCGTACGAAGTGCTCGAAATGCAAATGGCGCAAGCGAAAACGAACTCATGGGGATGCAACTCATTGAACGTGTTCTCTCTGCACCTTTGCGTCAGATTGTGAGCAATGCCCAGATGGATCCACCAGCAGTAATTGTTGATCGCGTCCTGACGGCTGGCCCCAGTGCCACGTATGATGCTGTCAATTACCAAGTGTGCGATGCCTACGAATCGGGCATTTTAGACGTTGCTGATGTACTTGAAACATCATTCCGTGCGGCCATCAGCGGTGCTATGCAGGCATTAACGACTGATGCAATTGTCTATCATAAAGATCCAGAGCAATCGCTTAATCCGTAGAATATAAATATTTATGCCCATTATTCTTTCACTCTCAGAACTATACCCAGATTCAGAATCAAGTCGAGGACCAGAGCTGTGGGCTGCTGGCCCGGAAGGACTTTTCACCCTCAACAGTGACCTGAACGTTGTCCCACAGCCGCAACAGGAACTCTATTGCTGTGGTGCTGCTGATGATAGGATTCTTGTTGGAGGCATGCCCCATGGTGTTGCCTTTTCACGCGATGCAGGTGACAATTGGCAAGCCTCTTGGATGGATGGCATTGAAGCCCCTGTCGTCTGCATTGTAGCGGATACCCGAGTTGCCGAGACGGGGGTTATGCTAGCGGGCAGTGCTGGAGGAGGTGTTCTGCGCACTCGCAACCGAGGCGAGCATTGGTGGGTCTGCAACTTTGGTCTGCAAGATTATACAGTGCTGACCTTAGCATGGGCACCTGTGGCACCACCAGATGTTTGGCCCCGTCGCGAAGTGGTTTTTGCCGGTACGGAGGAAGGCATCTACCGTTCACCCAACAGTGGCCTTGGGTGGAAGCGCTGTGAAGGTACTGACCGAGTCTTCCAAGTAATCGCTGTATCTCCTGATTTTCACTCGAATGGAGAAGTTCTAGCGGGCACCGAAGAGTCTGGCCTGTGGCGCTCAACCGATGGAGGCTATTCGTTCGAGCAGGTTGAGGGTGCTCCGACTCGTGTCGATGCACTTGTCTCGGCGGATGATGGCTGGCTGCTCAGCGATGACACTGGTCTTTGGTCTTCATCTGACGGTGTAGCCTGGATACATATACCTGATAGTCAGGCGACATTGGCGTTGGTCAATACCTCCAAAGGGATATTGTCTGCTGGGGAGCATGGTGTGACGGCGGTTGATTGAGGATGTCCTAATCTCTGTAGGAATCATATATCGAAGCTGGATTCAAGAACGGCTGGCACAAGACTGTGCCAGCCGTTTTTATATTGGAGTAGAGTTATTTTTAGAATCACTGGAAGAGGATGGCGGTGTCATTGCGGAACCGATGCGGGTATTTCTGACGGAACATGGGGGTGGTTCAGAATTAGGTTTACACTTTTGATACATAGACAAAAATCTATATGAGGTCATTTTCTGCCTGAGCATGGCTCAAATTAGAAAATATAAACATCTTTTCTCTTTGCAAAAATGTAAACCTAATTGTCCGCCTAAAATGAACCACCCCGGAACATGTGAACGCAACCAGGTTAAATTAATCATGGGTTTCAATGTTACGCACAGTAATGTGCATTCCCGGAAAGACATAGGTGTACGCTGGCTGTCCAGACGTTCATATGTCTTTTCGGGAAAGTGAAGATGTATCACGCATTTGACAATCTTCAAAAAAATGTTATGATATTATAGATGTATCCTTAAGAATACCTTAACTTTACTTTCTGGTAAAAGAAAAGAGATGAGAAATGTGACAAAAAGCGGTTAGCAGTTCATCCTAAAGGTAGAGAACCCAAAAAGGAGGAAGGAATGCTAACCGCGCCAGAAATAACTATAGCAGTACTGATGAATGTATTGCAAGTAACGCCGATGGGAACAAACGTAAATGTAATGCGTCTGATGTGGGCAATGCTGAATGGGTCGTTTCTGAAAAGTCGAGGAGCAATCCATAGCGCATTGAAAGAAAGCGGGTTTGAAGATGAGGAGCTCCGGCGAAGCTGGTGGAGCTTTCGATATGGATCATGGGATATCACAAGTCTGCTGGGGTCGTGGCAAGAAGAAAGTGGAAAGGGAATGGGAGGCAAAAAAGTTAGAAGGGTACCGAGTGAAAAGCATAGATATCACAGGGTTCTGGCGACCGAAGCTGCAAGGGAAAGTGAACCGACTCTATAACTCAACGGCTCGTCGGGCATTGCCCGCGCTCATCTTTGGAGTGATGATAAGCTCGGGGGGAGATAGGCGGGAAGCGAGTGCCACTGCTCAAGGCAATCATGAGATGCACGGTTGGAACAAAGGAAAGTGAGTTTCGGAAAAAGCTGCTGAAAGAGACGAAGAAATCACTGGAGTCAGACGAAGTGGCGGTGGTCGATGCCGGGTTTACAATCAGAGAAATGCTAGAAAGCGGCATAGACCGATTTGTCCTGCGGGAAGCCATTAACTGCACAGTGCGCCGCAATGAGTTCCCCAAACGCAAAGAAAAAAGGCAGACCACCTGAATATGGTGATATTGTGCGTCCGCTCTCTCGCAGCTATAAGGGAAAGCGACTCGAGGCTACAACTCCGGACTCGTCTGGTCGCTTTCTCTATAGTGGTCGCCTGATTTGCTATCAAGCATGGCACAATCTCGTCCCCAGAACAACCAAGGTGGATACAGCCAACCGTACCTACTCGATTTACGTCATTCAGGATCCGGCCTACAACACACCTTTGGTTTTGGCGACCGTTATGACTTTGCAGCCTGAAACCATTTATCTTGTCTACCTGGAACGCTGGCCTGTTGAACCTCCCCCCTTGGCTTCCAAGCAGATGATTGGCTTACATCGTCAATTTGTTCATGCCGATGAGGCTTGTTTCCGCTTACCTGAACTGGGGCTGCTGGCTGGCAATCTTCTTTCCCATTTAGCCGCTTCTCTTCCTCCCATACCGACTGGCTACTGGGATCGAGAGCCTCAATCCACTCCCGGCAGGCTGCGCCGTGTTCTCTCGAGTGCTCTTTTTCCAACTCCTGACCAACTCGACCCTGACTTTCGGAAAAAGGCCTCGGTTTCACACCATTTCCCTAAAGGCGTTCTCGCTCATCGCCGCCTCAATGCCGCTGCTTAAACTAGCCGAGCACTATTTTTACATTTTATCCCGTTTTTTTCAGGGTGGATTCTTTTTTCCGCCCCTTTCGGTTTGCCCTTTGTCACTCAAGCCTTTACCAGAAAGTAAAGCTTAACGATTTTTTAGATTCGTCTAAGTCATAATTTCGTACTGATACTCCTTTGAAAATGAAACAGCTAAGAACCTATCCGAAAAGTAGTTGTGAGTCCGACCAGTTTCTCGAGTAGGAATGCATCGTCACAGAACTTTTCGAATAAGCACTAAGTATCAGAAGGCTGGAGAGAATGCACTTGGGTAAGCCATCCTTCATAAAGGGCGATACCACAAAAACAAAGCAGCAGCTCATCGAGGAAGTGCAAGCCTTACGCCAGGAAGTTGCCGATTTAAAAGGAACAGAAGCTGCAGTTAGGCAAGCACAGAAAGCACTCGACGAGAGTGAAGCACACTACCGGTCTCTCTATTACAAGACACCAATCATGTTGCACTCTATTGATGGCAATGGCAGGTTGGTCAGCGTCAGCGAACAATGGCTTCAGGCCTTGGGATACGAACGCGATGAGGTGATTGGTCGGAGTCCTATTGAGTTTATGACAGAAGCTTCACGCCAAGATGCACAGACGATTTGGCTCCCAGAGTTTTTCAAAACGGGACATCTTAAGGAAGTAGAATTCGAGTTTGTAAAGAAGAGCGGGAAAATCATAAACATTCTGCTTTCTGCCGTCGCCGAACGGGATAAAATGGGCGGGTTCGTTCGTTAGCCGTGTTGATTGATGTCACCGGATACAAACAGGCCGTGCAAGCCTTGCGGGAAAGCGAAGAGCGGTATCGAAATTTGTATCTGAAAACCCCGGCTGTGCTCCACTCCATTGACGCAGAAGGCAAGGTGGTGAGCGTAAGCGATTTCTGGCTGGAAAAATTTGGTTATACAAGAGAAGAGGTTATCGGGCGAAAATCAATAGAGCTTCTGACTGAAGAGTCCAAGATATCTTCCCTCACAGAATCGATACCTCTCATGAAAAAGCAAGGTTTTGCCAAGGAAGTCCCGCTTAACTTCATCAAAAAGAACGGCGAGATTATGGACATTCTACTGTCCGCAACGGTGGAGTTGGATGAAAACGGTAACTACCTACGCTCTCTGGCCGTTCTCGAAGATGTCACTGAGCGCAAGCGGGCAGAGCAGACGTTGCAGCACTATACCGAACGTCTGAAAATGTTACACGAACTCGATCAAGCGATCCTGATGGCGCAGTCACCAGAGGCGATTGCGCAGGCAACCTTTCGCCACATCCGGCACCTTGTGCCTTATCTGCAGGCCAGCGTCACAACATTCGACCTCGATACGAATGAAGCCATGTTGCTCGCTGTTTATGGTGCTGGAGATGACACAGTAAAGACCGGTCTGTACTTTCCACTGGGAGTGAATGGTGTCACCGCAACGCTTGAACAGGGCAAAGTCTACATCGTACGGGACACGTTGACGCTTCCACAGCCGTTGCCGATGAATCAGGCTCTACAGGCTAAAGGGTTGCGCTCCTACATCAACGTACCTCTTGTCGCATATGGTGATCTGATTGGATCTCTCAACCTTGGATCAGACAAGCCGGGTGCTTTTTCGCCTGAACACGTAGACATCGCCTGTGAAGTAGCGAATGGATTGGCCATTGCTATCCAGCAAGCCCGCCTACTTGCTGATCTGCAGGATGCCCAGACACAACTCATTCAGCGCGAGCGATTGGCGGCCTTGGGTCAAGTAGCCGCTACTGTCGCCCATGAAATGCGCAACCCCCTTATGGCGATTCACATGGGGGTGGAGTATCTCCTGCATGATGTTGCCGAGACTGACTCTCGTTGGCATGGCGCAACGCTCATGCAGGCCAATATGGATCGCATCAATCGCATCGTAGAAGATATCCTTTTTATTGCACGTGGCCCTCACCCCAATCTAAAGTCAGGGTTGTTGCGTCCAATTATTGAAGCAGAAGTGGCCCGTTGTGAGTGGCTTCTGGCCGAGAAAAAGATTTCCTGTCGTCTACACTTAGCCGCTGACCTGCCCCCACTGTATCTAGATTCCGACCAGATGGCTCGCGCCCTCTCTAACCTCATCAGCAACAGCCTTGACGCGCTGTCACCTGGCGGTGAGTTAACCCTAAGCTTGCGGATGGAGAACGAGAATCAGATAGTAACGCTCGCCGATAATGGTCCCGGGATTCCACCGGAACAGCTCCCCCAAATCTTTGAACCGTTCTTTACCACCAAATCACGCGGTACTGGTTTGGGGCTGTCTATCGTCAAGCAGATCATTGACGTACACAGGGGGCACATCGATGCTTGCAGCGAGATGGGGATTGGTACAAAGTTTACAATTACCTTGCCAACACAATAATTCTTGATTCTCATCTTCGTTTTCATCACGGGAGGGTATCAATGACTGGTGCAATTTTAATTGTCGATGATGAAGACGCAGTACGTTTTTTTGCGGCCCATGGCTTAGCTCGGGCCGGCTGGCGGGTCTACGAAGCGGCCTCTGGTGAAGCAGCCCTGGCCGTATTGGAAAATACCCTTTGCGATGTTGTACTTCTGGATTTACGTCTGGATGGGATGGATGGTCTGACGATCATGCGTCAGGTCAAGGCGCGCTGGCCAGAAACGATGATCATTATTATGACTGCCTACGCTTCCATTGATTCTGCCATTGAAGCGGTGCGCCAGGATGCCTTTGATTATCTACGTAAACCCTGTGCAACGAACGATATCGTCTCGTGTGCCAACCGAGCGCTGTCCCAAAAAGAGGAGTTGTACCGCCGCTTGGCCCACAACGCAGTGGCACGGTCCGCTGAGAGTCCTATTTCTACGGCAGATTCGGTCACCGAGATACGATGCGGCGCACTGACCATTAACCTGGGCGCGCGGTCTGTTTCGGTGGATGACCAACCGATCGCCCTCACCCCGGCTGAATACGAGCGGCTGAGCATGTTAGCCGATTCATCAGGTCAACCAGTTTTGCACAAGCAGTTGATCCAGGATGGATTGGGCTATGATCCCAACGATTCCCTGGCCCTGGAGACTCTGCGCGTACACATTAGTCGCCTGCGACGTAAGTTGGGTGCAGAGTATATTCACACAGTACGGGGCGGTTACATGCTACCTGTCCTCTCCACGACCGCCTAGTACAGAACGGTGTAAAGAAGTGAACAGTTTTCAGTGAACGGTTCTCAGAGGTAGTCTCCGGCCGTTAACTGTTTACTTACTTCTGTCCACGGTATTAGTCACCTTCATGTTTCGTTACATTTTGTTACCTTTCTTCATCTCCCCTCTTCATGTTTCGTAATATATCTTCATAAACCGTTTGGCTCAGCCAGCCCCTTTTTGTGCTAAGCTCAAGTCACGCAGAAATTACAAATTGAAATGAGTTCAGCAGTATGGTGCAAACAAGGGTAATGATAGTGAATGGTCAATCTGGGTTCGCCTTTTTCTTGCAGGAAGCGCTGTTAGAGAAGAGGTTGGCCGATCAGGTTGATCTGGTTGGTAGGGGCAGCGAGGGCATCGAACAGATCAGCAAGTCCGATTCATACGATCTGGTGGTCATCAATCTGGTTGACGCTTGGGAGCAAAGCATAGAACTCGGCTTTTGGCTGAGTCAGCAACCTTCTTCATGCCCGGTTATCCTGGTTGTCGCCCCAGAGCTATCAGATTCCTTGCCGTCGGATCCTCGTTTTCTTGTTCTATCTGCGCCTGTCTCTCTAAACGATTTCATCAAGAGTGTCCGAACTGTGTTGGGAATGTAGACCCTCCCCCATTCCAAGGTCTGCACGGATCATCATTTTGCGTCCTTAAGTCCACAATCGCCAGTGAGATCAAAATATATTGCTGTTGTTTATGCTTGCATGGCCAAAACAAATAACCTTGTTTATGGAGAACAATCATGTCGGAACAACTTCCTATTGGACCAGCAGTTCCAGCTAATGAAGACCAGAACAACGAGAAAGCTGTCTCGCGCCGCTCAATTCTGAATATGGCAACGGCATATTGTTCAACGCAACCAAGGTTTTGAGGATGCCAGCTCAATGTCAACATAAGAGAGAAAAATTCGCAGTAGACAAGTCAAGCAAAAGGAGAAATACCATGCAATCCGTCAACAAAACTATTGTAGTCATTGTGATTCTCTTGGTGGTAGCGCCTATTGTGGGCGCATGTCAGATTCTTATCGAACCGATAGATTCGTCCTCTGGCATGGGTGGAGGGCCAGTTGCTTCATCCGTTCAAATGCAGACGACGTTCGCACAGTTCAATGCGCAGGGTGAACTGATTCGACCCGATCCCAGCTACAGGGAGAAATTTGTCTACATTGGCACACCGCTCACTCCCAACGACCTGAACGATGGTCGAGCACCCTTTCCCGAATTTCACAACGTTTATATGGATCCGGTCACCTTTCAGCACTTCAAGGAGACTGGAGAAATCCGAGACGGTGCGATGGTTCTCAAGGAGTTGATCAGCGTTGGTGACAAAAAAGCGTCGAGCGGCAACGGCTATTTCATGGGCGAGTTCATCGGTCTTGAGGCCGCTGTAAAGAGTACCGAACACTTCGCAAATGAGCCTCAGTAGATCCAAATTTCAGGTTTTGAGAGAGAATTCTGGCTAAACAGTTGACATAAATACAAATTTGCCGGTCGATATCTAGTTTTTGCGTTAGATTTGGGCGATTTTCAGATATGAAATAGGTTGTTTTCTGTAACCGAAATCTGAATAAATGACTCCAAAATCCCTGCAATCTCGACTGAAAATAGCCAAAAACGCCAAATTTGGATCTACTGAGCCTGCTAACTGGGCCTACTTCAGCTTTACCAACGAAGAGGAGATAGGTGGGCCGTTAGCTGATAGTGCCACTGCATTTCCCACCGAATCCTGCAATAGTTGCCACCAAATGTTTGCACTGTATGATCACCTCTTTGCTCAATATTACCCGGTCATCCGCGCGGCAAATCCGGATGTATTTGCTACGTTAGAAGCATTTGACAACGAAGAAATGATGCAGGCAGTCTCCGCAGCAATGGGAGAGTTAACCGAATCCGCTGAAGCCGCATCTGAGGAAGCAGACGAACCATTTGTAGATAGAGCGGCACTTGAAGCGATCGATGCAGTGAATCTGATTCCGATTGGCGCAGAGGAGATTCTGCCTTATTTGCAGGATGGTGGCTACGCAGGATGGACGAGCGAGTCCGAGATCCACGAGTCAGTCGGTCCCCATGGATATGTCCGATCCTTCATAAACTCGATCTTGGAAGAGTCGATCGATGCTGGAAATGAAGAACACCCGATTGGGTCAGCAATGGTTAAAGAGCTTTATGGGGAAGACGCACAGACGCTGATTGGTTGGGCCGCCTATCTGAAGACGCAAAGCGACAGCGCAAACGGCAAGGGGTGGTACTGGTATGAGAATATAAGTACTATCGATAACTCAGAACTCGTCGCAGACAGCAATGGGGATGCCCTATGTGTCAGTTGCCATGCGCTCTCCAGGATCGATTATGTATTGAGTCGTGTCCCCTTCGAGTAGAGGGAGATCTTGACATGTTCGTCAAATCGAAATCACCAACTCCAGGATACGTTCGCATCACGTTTGAGCTACCAGCCTGCATTTGGGCAGACAAGATTTATCTGACTGGCGACTTCAACCGTTGGAATCAGAAGAGTATCCCCATGCTCCAAGGGCGAGACGGCGTCTGGCGGGCAACGCTCGATTTGCCAGTGGGCACGAAACACGAGTTCCGATATCTAGTCGACGGTGAATGGACAACAGATTTCCATGCTGATGAACTATCAACAAACGCATATGGCTCGCAGAATAGTCTCGTCAAGGCCGACTATCAGGTTACGACAATTCGTCATCGGAACATTGGCAATGCTGCTCAAATGGCCAGGGAAAAAACACAATCAAGCCAATATCGGCTGATAACAGAACACATTAGCAGCGATCGTGATGAAAATATGATTTTTCCGGTTGCTCTACCAAAAAGAGAAAGACCATACTTTCATGCAGAGCCTGGTTAAAACAAACATGGCGAAGTGGGCCGGGAAGTTAGGTGGAGCTGATATATTTACAATCGACAATTGCTGGGTCATGACGATGAGTATCTACACCGATGAGTAATGAGTAGGCCACCCCAATGACATTGCAAAGGCCGTTGCATTTTTGATCGACAATGGCTTTATCAATGGTACATCTTTAGTGGTAGATGGTGGTCATCGTCTGGTTTAGCCCCTATTAAGAGGGTGTTTTAAAAGGTGAGAACAGTGCGGGTTGAGTAGCCGAAGGCGTATCGAAACCAAATGGGTCGACCCGCAAACGCTGGTTTCGATACCACTTCGTGACTCAACCGGCGTTTGCTCACCCTTCGCCTACACTTTTAAAACACTCTCTCAGACACACAGGAGAATAGAATCAATGAGTATTACAAAAGACGCCAAAGGGCATGGGATGCCGTGGGAGGATGTTTACGGTTATGCGCAGGCGGTAAAGGTCGATAACAGAATCTACGTCTCAGGGCAACTCAGTCACGATGAGGAAGGAAATATCGTTGGGCCAGCTCCGGTCGACGACGATGGAAATATCCTCGAGCACTCCAACATGGAAATCCAAATGCGGCAAACCTATAAAAATGCGGAGAAGATTCTGAGCCACTATGGTGCCAATTTGGACAACGTGGTTGAAGAGGTGGTCTATGTGACAGATATGGATGAAGCATTTGCCGTGGCTGGGCCAGTAAGAAAAGAAGCGTATGGGTCAGAGAAACCGCAAGTTCCCAGCACGTTGCTTGTCACGCCTCGGCTGGCCTTTCCTTCCCAATTAATTGAGATTAAGTTCATTGCACAGATATAGAAGGAGAATACTATGGTAACCGAAAGTAAGCTACTCAATTCGCGTGAAATGAGTGATTCAGTTGCGATCAGCGACCAGCTAGAGAGAGTGGGACAGTTTGTGATCCGATATGGGTTGGTGCTGCTCCTCGGATGGATGGGAGCCATGAAATTTACGGCATATGAGGCCCAGGCCATTCAACCACTCGTGGCCAATAGCCCCTTGATGAGCTGGATGTATCAGATCTTCAGCGTTCAGGCGTTGTCGAATCTCCTGGGGACAACTGAAATCGCTGTCGCTATATTGATTGCGTTGCGCCCGCTGTCGGCGAAAGCTGCTGCCGTCGGCAGCGTTTTGGCAGTGTTTATGTTTCTCACAACGATCAGTTTCCTGTTCTCGACTCCAGGTTGGGAGGCAAGCCTGGGCGGATTTCCAGCACTCTCCGTGGTCCCCGGCCAGTTTCTCCTCAAAGATGTGGTGCTTTTGGGCGTCTCTATCTGGTTACTGGCGGAAGCTCTCAAGAGTGCATACCCGTCACATTAGGGGAAATTTATTGAGGCGAATCCAGAAAAATAAATACCCACCTGGTGAGATGGACTGTTGCAACCGAACCAGATTCTCGACTGGTATCACGCAATACGCAATAGGTGCGTTCTATCGGGCTTTTGTTTTCCGGAACGGCCTAAATGGGCATCCTATCTGTCATCCAGGCAGTCAGGGATGCCAGCTTTATGATAAATCGTTAATCTGTTCTTATGGTCGCATCATAGCCTCCAATTCATGAACGCTTCCCGGTAGGTCCTGCCGCAAGTTATTGAGAATATAGGGAGAAAGCTGTTATGACAACTATCAAGTCCATCATAGATCCCAATGTAGAGGAGAAGACGATGGCCGAACGTACCAATGATGATTGGCTTTCTTCATTGCGCCATCCTATTGATGATCAAGCACTAGACGACTTGCGCAGGATCTTATTGCGCGGACTGCGCGCAGGGCTTCGCACGAAGGGCGCGATCGCCGACACCGATCTGGAAGACTCAGTAGATCCAAATTTGGCGTTTTTGGCGATTTTCAGTCGAGATTGCAGGGATTTTGGAGTCATTTATTCAGATTTCGGTTACAGAAAACAACCTATTTCATATCTGAAAATCGCCCAAATCTAACGCAAAAACTAGATATCGACCGGCAAATTTGTATTTATGTCAACTGTTTAGCCAGAATTCTCTCTCTAAACCTGAAATTTGGATCTACTGAGACTTCGTCCAGGATGCGCTGCTCAAAATTCTCGATAGCCTTGACGCGTTCCGCGGTGAAAGCCGTTTTACCACATGGGCGCAGAAGATCGCCATCCGTGTTGCATTGGCCCAACTGCGCCGCAGTCGCTGGCGCGACCGTTCGCTTGATGAACTCGTCGAAGGTGTCAAAGAGAATAATGACAACAGCCGGGATTTCACCCCAAGCTTCATTGCTGATGCCAGCGCCTCACCCGAACAACAAGCAATTCGTCAGACTATGTTGGCGACCGTCCAGCGCGCCATTGCGGAAAAGCTCACCGAGAAGCAGCGCGAGGTAATGCTGGCTGTCCGAGTCCAGGGGCTCTCTTTGGGAGACGTTGCGCAGCGGACGGATATCAGCCCCAACACGTTGTACAAACGGCTCTTTGATGCACGCAAGCGGCTCGAAAAAGAACTGCTTGCTCAGGGCGTCCCCACCGAAGATATCCTGGCATCGTTTTATCGACACTCTTGGCAGCGATAATCGACTAATCTTTGGTTCCATCAGCGGGCGCAAACTTTTCCTGCTCAACAAAGCGGATGCGTTGGCTCTGTAGGATAGTGCGCATTATGACTTTACGCACTTGACCAGAGGGGTCCGGATCATTAAACGTCGCATCAGCCAACTCACCAGGAACAAAACATGACTCCCATATGACAAATGGCACATGCGCATACAACCTTTCTTCTGCTATACTATAATCAGCACACGGAGCACGTCTATTAGCAAAGATATCTTCGCTTACCTTACATAAAGGAACCAATCGGATGAGCACAGAAACAAACACAAAACAGATCAGAAACGCACCTGTTGGCGGTGTGATTCTCATTATCATTGGGTTAGGCCTATTCTTGGCCCAGTTTGTGGATTGGCCGGATAATTTCGGCATTTATATTCCGCTTGTGATTGGTCTGGTGTTGGGGACCTGGGGCGTTCTCAATCGCGAGGCAGGTCTCATCATTCCGGGTGGGATCATGAGCGGCATCGGAACCGGCATTCTGGCGATCGAAGGTCCCTTGGCGTCCACTATCACCCGTATGGAAGTCGACGATGGCGGCGTTTTTATGCTCTTTTTTGCCGTTGGTTGGGTTTCAATTACAGTGTTGACAGCTCTCTTCACCGACAAAATCCACTGGTGGCCACTGATTCCCGCCACAATCATGGCATTTATCGGATCAGCAATTCTATTTGGTGGTATCGCTATGATGTTACTGGCAACAATCGGAAGGGTGTGGCCCTTGATTTTGGTCGCCATTGGTGTTGTGGTGCTGTGGGAGCATTTTGTACGAAGAAAAGAGATCACTGATTGAGTTGTGACGCACAACTCATGCCCATCGTTTTGCAATGCGTACTTCTTCAGCATGTCTGACATATTCTTTTGTCCAGGGCTGGATGTTAGAATGTGTCAGCACGTCTTCCGTCGACATCCAGCGAATCGCCGCAACTTCGGCTGGAGAGCCAATCTCAGCCTCTTGATTTTTGGCCCGACAGAGAAAGACAACGTTGATCACAGATTTTTCATTGGCAACAAAGGCTGCGCTTTCAACATAGATTGGCGGTTCTAACAGTTCCAGAGAGACCTCCTCTTTCACTTCACGCCGCACCGTTTCTTCAAGCACATTCGGCAGATTTCCAGCATCTTCAACTTTGCCACCAGGCAGATCCCATACGCCGGCCAAGTAATTCTCATCTAAACCACGCTTGATCATCAGGTAGCGGCCTTGGTGGTAAATTGCAGCCTGAACGTTCACAATATAAAAGATTTGCGACATAATTCGACAGTGTGTCCACCAAGTGTGTATATGGAGCTCTCGCAGTCAGAGAACTTACTTCATTTACACACTTGGCGACACACCCCATAATTCAACGTTTTACTGAGTCGGGGGTTCACTGAGATTTATAGAGGCTTGGCGTTTGTGCTCATTCCCTTCAATTGCCAACTTCAACAAACTGCTTTTCATAGAGCGTATGGTAGACCCCGCCTTTTCTTAGTAGCTCTTCATGCGTTCCCTGCTCTACGATCTCGCCTCCTTCGATGACACAGATCATGTTGGCATTGCGAATGGTGCTTAGGCGATGGGCAATAACAACCGATGTACGACCTTCGAGCAACCGATCAAGTGCATCTTGAATGAGCACTTCGGTGACGGTATCGACGCTGGCAGTTGCTTCATCGAGGATGAGAATACGGGGGTCGGCCAGAGCGGCACGAGCAATACAGATGAGTTGACGTTGGCCCATCGAGAGGTTGACACCGCCTTCTTGGATTACGGTGTCGAAACCATCTGGCAATGTCATAATAAATTCATGGGCATTTGATAAACGGGCAGCTTCTTCAACAGCTTGATGTGATGTTGCCGGCTCAGCAAAGCGAATGTTGTCACGAATTGTGCCAGGGAAGAGAAAGGGATCTTGTGGCACCAGCCCCATCTGGTGACGCAGTGATCTTTGCGTAACGCTGCGTACATCAATGCCATCAATCAGCAAAGAGCCGTCGCTTACATCATAGAAACGGGAAATAAGGTTAGCAATTGAGGATTTGCCAGCGCCAGTAGGGCCAACAAGCGCTACCGTTTGTCCAGGTTCAATCACAAGATTGATATTCTTCAGTACAGCAACCTCATCGCGATACGAAAAATCAACATCTCTTAACTCAACATGTCCTTCAATTGGTGGCATCACGCTCTGATCTTTAGGATCGGCGATTTGCGGCTGTGTATCTAGGAGATCGAGAACGCGCTCGCCACCCGCCATTGCGGATTGCATTGTTGTATAGAGTTGGCTTAGTTCCTGAATCGGTTGGAAGAAGCGCGTCACGTAGGCCAGAAATGCCACGACAATCCCCAACGTCACATCGCCTTGAATAATGAAAAACCCTCCTGCCCAAAGGACAATGGCCGTCGCCAAAATGCCCATAAATTCCACGCTCGGCAGAAAGATGAAGGAAAGAAACATCGCTGAAATATAGGCTTGCCGATTTGCCTGATTGGCTTCATTGAAACGCTCTTGCACCACCTGTTCTTGCGCAAATGCTTGGATCACGCGCATGTTGGCGATGTTTTCGGCCAAATTGCCCACCACTGACGCAACAGTGGCCCGCGTACGACGGAAAGCGACTTTGGCACGACGGGCAAAAAGGATCGTCACAAGGAGCATGATGGGCAGAACTGTAAAGGTAATCAAAGCCAGACGAGGACTCATGGTGACCATTACAACGATGATGCCGCAAAAGCAACAGCCATCAAGAGCGAAATTCGCGTGAGTCCAGTGAAATCCCCCAAGACGATGTAGTAATCAATGGCGACCCCTAAGAGATAAGGCGTCCACAGAGTCAGGCCTGAAGCAATCAGCATCAGAATGAACGCCATGACCATGCGCTGCCAATGGGGGCGCACAAAGACCAACAAGCGGAGAATCACGCGACCATCAAAAGCGCGGCCTTCCTTCTGCGTCCCGAAGCTGCGCAACGACGAGCCTGGTCCCATGTTGGGGGTTGTGGATCCAATTGAGAAACTCATGTTAATTATTCAGCTGTCCTTCATAGATCATCCGATACAACTCCGATTTTGTTAACAACTCCCTATGCGTCCCCCTCGCCACAATCTTCCCGGCATTCAGGACCAGAATTAGATCCGCCATCCGCACAGTACTCATCCGCTGTGCGATCACGAATGAGGTACGATCCTTCATCAGCCGGTCGAGGGCCATTTGGATCAGCTGTTCAGTTTCCGTATCAACGCTCGATGTTGCGTCGTCCAGGATGAGGATACTGGGATTTTTCAACAGAGCGCGTGCAATTGCAACACGCTGTTTCTGTCCGCCAGAGAGCGTCACACCGCGTTCCCCAACGGCTGTATCATAGCCATCGACCATCTCTTGGATAAAGTCATGAGCCTGGGCTGCTTGGGCGGCAGATATGATCTCATCGTCTGTCGCAGTTGGGCGACCAAATGCAATGTTCTCACGAATGGTCGAGGCGAAAAGAGTCGTCTCTTGTTGCACAATGCCGATCTGATCTCGCAACGATTCGAGCTTAACATCACGGATGTCATGACCGTCAATGGTGATTTGACCAGCCGTTGCATCATAAAAGCGCGGAATTAAGTTGATGATTGAGGATTTGCCAGAACCAGTTGCCCCCAGAAGAGCAATGATTTGCCCTGGTTCTGCTTCAAACGAAATTCCACCCAGCACATTCGGACGTCCTTCGTAGCCAAAGGCAACATCGGTGAAGCGGACATGCCCGTCTGTTTGGTCTAGCCGATAGGCCTCATCTCGCTCGCGAACAGGTGAAGGTGTGTCCAGAATTTCGAAAATACGCTCTCCTGCCGTGACGGCCATAGCAACCGCGGGAATGATAAAGCCCAGCCGGCGCATGGGTTGATTCAGCTGCCCTAGATATGTTGTAAAAGCGACCAATTCACCAAGCGTCAACTGATCCCGGACAACGAGAAAACCACCGTACCAAACAATAAAAACGGTTCCGATATTGGCGATCAAGTCCAAAAGCGGAATATTGACAGCTTGTAGACGAGCAGACTGAGCAGAGAGATCGAACCAGACCCGATTCTCATCATCAAAGCGGGCGCTCTCTGTCGCTTCCTGGGCAAATGCTTTGACAATGCGTGCCCCGCGCAGATTCTGCTCCAGCCAAGAGGTAAGCACGCCAAGCTGATTCTGAATGGCTAGAGCAAGTGGTCGATAGTGACGACCAAAGGCATAACCACGCCACGCCAGAATTGGCATCGCAATCAGCGACAAAAGTGCCAATCCAGGATTCATCACGAAGAGCACCACGCCTGTTCCGATGAGCAGAATGACGCTGCGTACTAGACCCCACATGGCGCGCCCCGTTAGGAAGCGGATCCGCTCAACATCTTGCAAGGTGCGCGAGAGAAGTTGTCCCGCTTCGGTCTGGTCGTGATAAGCGAAAGAAAGATGGGCCAGTTTGCGATGGAGTGCGCTGCGTAGATCATACGCGACGCTCTGCGAAGCGATTTCGGTCCAACGACCTTGGGCAAAGGTAAGGAGCGCACGAAGAAATGCAATCCCCAGCAGCCCCACAATCGACCAAATTAACAGTTGGCGATCTTGCGCACGAATCCCTTGATCTACAATCCAACGTACAAACTGGGGAATCAGCAATGAGAGTCCGGTTGTGATGAAAAGAGCGATGTAGGCACCAGCAGTCGGCTTCCAATATGGGCGAAGATAACCGAAGGCTCGCCAAATGATACGCCCGTCGCCAATTTCACTTACCGAGACAGAAGTTTTGGCGGAGATTCTGTTCGTAGAAGCTTTTGTTTGAGTTTGCGCTGTCATAGAGTTTTCATTGAAGCTTTCCCCTCTATAAACCAGCCAAAATGCTAGTGTATGACCGAGCCGTCATCTCGAAAATGCCCCGTAATACGCTGTGGTTGACAGGGATATTTTGCCAATTTACTCTCATCAATATCGAGACCGATGCCGGGTCGATCGGGAACGATGATATAACCACCTTCTCGTTCTGGCGGATAGTCGACGAGCTCGTTGAACGCATCGGCACTTGTATGGCTTTCATGTAAGGCAAAATTTGGGATGGCGGCGTCCAATTGGACAAATGCCGCAATATTGACCGGACTCCCCATTAGGTGAGGAAAAATGGGGGTGGTTCAAAATTAGGTTTACACTTTTGATATATAGACAAAAATCTATATGAGACCGTTTTCTCTCTGAGAACCGGCGAAATCAGAGAATATAAACGTTCTTTCTGTTTCTAAAAGTGTAAACCTATCTATCCAGCTAAAATGAACCACCCCGAAAAATGCCGACAAAAGCAGCCTCCGCCAGAGCAGCGATTTTCTTGCATTGAGTATATCCACCAGCCAACGAAAGATCTGGTCGGATCATGCTGACAAGCTTCCGGTCAATCAGCTCCTTGAACTGAAAGATATTGTAAAAGCGTTCACCTGTTGCCATTGGGAGATGAACATGCTGTGCAATATAGTCAACTGCCTCTATACTTTGTGGCGCCAAGGGATCTTCGTAGTAGAGCAAGCGATAGGGTGCCAATTCACCAGCCAGAATGATGGCTTCATCGGGTGTTAGATTGCGATGAATCTCCAGCCCCAAATCGATGCCAAAACCGACTGCCTCTCGGATCGTGTGGACAATCTCCACTGCATCTGTAATTGTCTGCGTCGGCGTCTGCTTCTCCCAACCCGGCAAAAATGGCGTCGTGCGCAGCGTGATGTATCCCTCTTCCACGTTCTTGATGGCGCTCTCTGCCCGTTCAGCAAGCGTATCACCCACCACGTTCGCAAATACCTTGACTTTGTCCCGACACTTGCCTCCCAGCAACTGATAGACTCAGTAGATCCAAATTTCAGGTTTTGAGAGAGAATTCTGGCTAAACAGTTGACATAAATACAAATTTGCCGGTCGATATCTAGTTTTTGCGTTAGATTTGGGCGATTTTCAGATATGAAATAGGTTGTTTTCTGTAACCGAAATCTGAATAAATGACTCCAAAATCCCTGCAATCTCGACTGAAAATAGCCAAAAACGCCAAATTTGGATCTACTGAGACTGGCAGATTGGCCGCCTTGCCCAAAATATCCCACATGGCAATATCGAGTGCACTCATTGCGGCACTCAGCACTGCGCCCATAAAGTGGGTGTTGCGTGAAACAACTTGATAGTGGTGCTCGATGCGAGCTGGATCCTGACCAATGTAGTAATCGCTCAGTTCCTCAATTGCTGCATAGACCGTCTTGTGATGCACCCAAAGCCCAGCTTCACCATTCCCAATGATTCCCTCATCAGTATAAACGCGCACAAGTAAAAATCGGTCAACAAGGAAAGGGGAAATTTTTGTGATCTTCATATTTACCCTATCTGCCAGGTTGCGTTCTTGACAGACTCCAACTTTCCACTCTCTGAGGCGCGGATCCCCGCATCTAAAATAGCCATCACTTCCACATTAAAAGCCAAATCCAAAGTGGGATGTAGCGCATCTCCCGTCTCCAGGCGGTGAATCAACTCTTCAGCGATGTTGGTGCGCCCTTCTGGTAGTGGTTCCAGGTCATAGACCTTGGATTGTTCATCGCCTGTGGCCAACCGCACGATCTGATCCACCTTGCGCTCGATGACCAATGTTCCTTCTGTGCCATAGACTATGGGGCCAGGCGACACACCATGATCCTTCGTCGTCCAAGAGCCTTCGAAGAGGGCCATGGCACCTGGAAACCGCACAAGCATGGCCGCGTTATCTTCTGCATCCCCCCAGTGGCTGTTTAAGTTGGCTTTCATGCCAATGGCAGCCAGTGCCTGTTCTCCCACATACCAGCGAGCCAACTTGGAACCATAACAGCAGTAGTCGAGCATCGCACCACCTCCCGGTGCTTGCTGGTGCCACCAAGTTGCACCTCGTTCTGGGCCGCTCATTGGTGCGGCACCCTCGCTTACACCAGGATGCGTTTCGCCCCAGCCCAATGGACCCGTATGCCCACCGCGCCATTTGACTTCGAGGACAGAACCGATCGCGCCTTCGTCAATGAGCGACTTGGCTTTTCGTATTGCAGGTGACCAGGTCGTGGGCCAATTGACGATCACCTCTGTGCCAGCGGCCTGCCCTGCACGTATCATGCGCAACCCATGTGCCAATGAACTAGCCATCGGCTTTTCCACAACAACGTGGATGCCTAATGGGGTACACGCTTCTGTCACTTCAGCATGTTTCGCGTTTTCAGAACAGCAGATAATGATATCGAACTGCTCATTTGCCAGCATCTCAGTGTAGTCATCGTACACTTTGGGTACGCCGGCTTGGTCGAGTGCGAGTTTGAGGTTCCACCCGCGCGTATAGAGAGCCTCACGCAATTCGGGACGATCGGGAATCGTGTCCGCACAAGCAACAAGCTCAACTTGGGGATGCTGACCAAATTGTTTGACCAAGCTGTTGATGTGCATGTGGGCAAAGCCGATTACGCCGACATTATAGGTTTTACTCATTCGGTATCATTTCCTCCGGTGCCATCTTGTTTTCGTCGTTGTGATGTCTGTTAGATTACGACTTGCAGATCTGTTTCGTATTCCGTCTGGTAAGATTTCACGCTGTCTTCGAGTGTGTACCATAAAGTGTGTAAATGAACACTGCTCAGTCAGAGAACCGCTGCATTTACACACTTTGGGACACACTCCCTATTCTTCGGTCCAAAACGACATATTCCTGCGAAGAAGCACTATATCCGCTTGAGGCGGATCGCTGATGACCCGAACCTCAATCAAAACATTGTTCTCCAGAAGCGTCAATGCTTTTTCCAACAACGTACCCGATAGCCGATGCCGACGTGTACGCTTCGCCGATGATACTTGGTTGCTGTCGTCTACAGAGTGGCTGGGTGATTGCTGCGCCATGAAGATTAAGTATAAGGGATACATCCAGTTGTACCAAAGTGTCTATCTAGCGCATTCGCGATGTTGATTGCCACATGTCTGGATTACTGCCCAATTTTGCCTTTACTTCGGTGGTCACGGAGGCCAATTCTGTAAGAATATCGTCGGACAATGTCAAGGAAATACCAGGCAGATTCCATTCAACTTCTGCCGGGCTGCGTGCACCCACCAGCAAAGATGTGATTCCCGCCTGCTGTCGTACCCAAGCAAGCGCCACGACCGCCATTGGTTGACCAACCTCGTCGGCAATTCGACGGATTTCCGTCAGGGCGGCAAAAACCTCATCTTCGCAACCAGGTTCAGTGTGTTCGGCATTGGGGCGAGTTGGGTTGTAGAGTCTTGTTCGCATGAGATAGTCGGGCACGTCGTCTATCGTTGCGTAGCGATCAGTCAACAAACCTTGCATGAGCGGACTGTAGCAGATGAGGCCACTACCTTTCTCAATACAGAGTGGCTGGATCTCGCGTTCGATGACGCGCCACAGCAGGCTATAGGGTAACTGGTTGGTTTCGCAGGCGGTGAGCGAGACCATCTCGGTAAAATCCTGCACAGCAAAATTGCAGACACCGATGGCGCGAATTTTGCCCTCTTTCTTGAGTTGCTCCAGCGCACCGACCGTCTCTTCCAAAGGAACAGACCAGTCAGGCCAGTGAATCTGGTAGAGGTCGATATAGTCAGTTTGAAGGTTGATCAGACTATTTTCGCATGCGCTGATCACCTCTTCTCTACGTAAATGGTTGCGCGCGACCTTGGTGGCAATAATGGCTCTATCACGTTGTCCTTTTAAACCACTCCCCAATACACGCTCCGAATGACCATCTTCATAGCTTTCTGCCGTGTCAAAGAAATTAATGCCAGCATCAAGTGCGGCGTGGACAGTCGCAACCGACTGCTCGTCGTCCTGTTCGCCCCAAAAGCGCCCGCCAGCAAAGGGCCAGCAACCTAGCGCCAAGACCGAAACATCGATATCCGTTTGACCTAGTTTTCGGTATTCCATTCTTCCTCTTTTCTCCGCATGATGACCATGACTTTGCCGGCTGCGGACTCAAGAACATCCTCCCAGATTGGCACCTCATCTTCGTCGAGACCAACATCGAGCGGCTCGGCAAATTGCGGCACATCTATGAGATGATCGTGGAGCAATTCAGCCACCTCTTCTCCTTCTTCAACGACTTCTGCGAATGCCGCATGTTTAATACCACGGAGGTAAATTGTGACAGGTTGCCCACCACGTAGATTACGCCACCAAGTGCGATGTTTATGACTGATCACGGAAAGGGTTCCGCCAGCCTCAAATTCCTCGTCTTCAGCATAATTGACAGGTGTTGTGTATTGTTTGCCCGTTTTCCGTCCCGTTACGGTAATCAACATAATTTGACTGCTGGCAATGCGATGCCACCGCGAACGGAGAAAGAACTGGCTCATATATGAAAGTAGGTGAAAAGTATGT
>JAHBNG010000168.1 GCA_019217005.1 Chloroflexi bacterium TSY | reverse complement strand
GAAAGCAGAAAAAACTAAGCTTGTGGTCGACGACGGATAGTTCGTTGACGAATGTGGAAAATTCGTCATAGGTGGTTCGGTCTTACCACATTTTCAAAGAATGGCCAGCCAGCGGTTGGCTAAAGCCCGATGAGAGCGACTGACCGAGTGGCCCTTTGACGAGCTGGTATAAGCCGAAGCCAGCGAGATTGCTGGCGCGAAGAACGAGCCAGTTGCTGAGAAAGTAACGAAACTCTTTATCACAAGAGCGGCGAAAGTGGACCAAGTGGTTTGCCACTTTGGTTGGTAACGGGAGCCGTGCCAGCTAAAGTCTGGACCATGCTGGAATGGGGAAGCGGCGGCGATCTTCAAATTTGACCAGCAAAGAGGGAGCTAAGAGCTCTCCGCAGAAGCAAAATGGGGTGATCCTCGTGTTGCAGAAAAGAGTTCAACTGTTGGAGTGTTGCTTGCTTGGAGTTGAGGGTATGGAGCAAGAGTCGGGCAAGTTGCTGGGCTTGAACTTGACAAGCTTGGGCAACACCAGCTGAACGGGATGTTGTGTGGTCAAGCATCAAAACAGGTGAGCCATTTGGAGGGCTGATTATGTTTATGTTGCTTAGAAAGACCTGAAATTCATCATAGGTTGCTTTTCTGCTGCTTGCGGCGACGGATAGCCAGAATCAGATGAGCTGCAATGGGCGATGGCCAACTAAAGACATTGAGCAAAGCGGGATGGTATCTGAGCAAACAACTACGCAAGCGATTGGGCAACCGTTTCTTTGCGCAAAACTCGGTCATGCTCACCACGATGCGCATTTGCTGGAGTAATTCACTCCCTGGATGCCAAGGATAGAATCGGTGAACATCTGTTCTGACCAGTTCAGCTATCGTATATGCATCACTTTCATCAGTGCGAGCACCGCTCTGATTGTACCTCGCCCGACTTGCTTTGACCACGTTCGGTGGGAGGACATATAGATTTGTATACCCAGCATCCCATAAGTAGTCAATTATCAGATTATGTGCTGTCTCTAATCCGATTCGACATTTTCATGGCCGATATCCATCGTTTCTCGCCACTTTCTAGTTGCTTAAAGCCATCCACACTATGTTCTATTGTCATGTAGTTAATTCGACGACCGTTTTCATCCGTTATCATTACATCATGTTTTGTTTCACTCCAGTCTATTCCTATGAATATCTGCATTTTTGACCTCCTCATTCACTTGAGGATTGCCTTTGGTCATTTTTTTCGGACGCTGTTTTCCGTTTTCCTGTTATGGCATTCGAGATGCTGCACGCTTGCGACGGTTCTAGGCGTCGGCTTGGTGGACTGTCCGGGAAGGGCGGTCGCACCGCGGGAAGAGGGCGGTCCTTTTTACCAAGCCGGAGTTCGATTCCGAGTGACAGCTTCTCTCTTTCTGTCTCTCTCATTCTAACTCCTTTCCTATATTATCTAATAGGTAGAGGTCAAGAAGAGTCTCGTTGACGACCTCATGCCTGACCTCTTCCGGGAAGTTACGCCCCCTCTATTCCGGAAGAACCTTAGCACTTATCCGAAAAGTTCCGTGTCGATGCATTCTCACCCGAGAGGCCGGTTGGACTCACAACCACTTTTCGGATAAGTTCTAAGCTAGACTTTGTAAGTTTTAAGCACCATAAAAAGTTAATAACAGACAGCAGAAAGTAAGGTGTTCACCTGAGAGGGAGAGAATAAACGAAGATCAGGTGAAAAGTGAGATGTCTGGAAAAGGAAATGGCACCATAAGCGGCGGCGAACCAGAGAGGAGGTCATGGAAGGTGGCGTGAGTCTTGTGATACCAAGCAGCTTGAGGCAAAGGGATAGAGCCATCAGGAGAGGCATGAGCCATCAAGATGACAAGGCTGAAAGACCAAAGAGAGCAGGAGTAGTCCTCTCAATGGCCAAGTCACTCCACTGGCGCTGAGTTTCGACACCGAGGTGAGCTCTGGCTTCCTCGAAAGAGACTTCAATGGACCAACGTTTGACGAAATCAGCGATGATGTGGGGGGCAGCCTGATGAATATCGGTGGAGAAGTAAGCGACGGTCTCAGCTTGGCCTTTGGGATCGCGGACTAAAACCCAGCGCAGAAGGAGCGGAGTTGTGCCGGTAGAGTACCAAAAGGCAATACCAGTGGCCCAGTCGACGACTTCAGATTCTCCCCCATACCAGTCAATGCGGCAGCGGTGCCAACAGGTGGTTTGGAAGAGGGCAACATCTTCCAGCTTGGGCAGTCGCTGCCCAACGACAGGAGGACGACCAGGTCGTTTTGTGCCGTCAGGTTTCAAACGGGAGGGTGGATAGTCAAAGAGACGCGCATCCAGGCGCAGAGGCGCAATCAAGGTGACTCCTTGGGATTGACAGCGCAAGCCCAACTCGATCACACTGTAAGCCCCATCGCCGATGAGCTTGATTTCTCGACCTGGCAAAGCTCGACGCAGCCAGGCCACCACCTGCATGGTTCGTTTCGCCACTGTTCGGTGGCGCTGGTTGAGCGTTTCGCTGACTTTCGGTGTTGTGAGTAAGACGCTCAGAAAGGGCATTGACCAGTAGAGGTCACTCCACGGCAACTTGACCACCACACAGAAGACCAGCCACCGCAATCCGCTCGTGCTTACGCTCATCTTCCGGCCTGACGCCAGGCTATCTCGCCAGTGTCCTCGTTTGCTGATCTTGGGACCCCAGCGCCTTTCTAGCGTCTCGTCTACCGTTATCTCGACTGGCGCTCCCATGACCACAAACGTATCCACAATCAAGTGCAGTAAGATATAGCTCAACATCAATCCATCCCACTTTGCTCGATTCAGCACATGGTGATACTTGGACCAGTCTCCCTCTTGCTCCAATCCCATCACTCTCAACGCCGCTGTCACCGTTCGTCTTCCCTTCGTTAACACCGTCCCTATCACCAAGACCAGTGCCTTTTGGTACGTCGGTTCTGTGAAGACTGGGCGAAAGCTCTCGAACAACGGGATTATTTCTGCTGGAAGGAACATTGGGCTCTCCTCTCTTTGATAGTTGTTTTCTCACTCCTATCTTACACTTTACTTTCTGGTAAAAGAAAAGAGATGAGGTGAGAAATGTGACAAAAAGCGGTTAGCGTTTCATCCTAAAGGTAGAGAACCCAAAAAGGAGGAAGGAATGCTAACCGCGCCAGAAATAACTATAGCAGTACTGATGAATGTATTGCAAGTAACGCCGGTGGGAACAAACGTAAATGTAATGCGTCTGATGTGGGCGATGATGAATGGGTCGTTTCTGAAAAGTCGAGGAGCAATCCATAGTGGATTGAGTGAAAGCGGGTTTGAAGATGAGGAGCTCCGGCGAAGCTGGTGGAGCTTTCGATATGGATCATGGGATATTGCAAGCCTGCTCTCATCGTGGCAAGAAGAAGTGGAGTGGAAAGGGGGAATGGGAGGCAAAAAAGTTAGAAGGATACCGAGTGAAAAGCATAGATATCACAGGGTTCTGGCGACCGAAGCTGCAAGGGAAAGTGAACCGACTCTATAACTCAACGGCTCGTCGGGCATTGCCCGCGCTCATCTTTGGAGTGATGATAAGCTCGGGGGAGATAGGCGGGAAACGAGTGCCACTGCTCAAGGCAATCATGAGATGCGAGGTAGGCACAAAGGAAAGTGAGTTTCGGAAAAAGCTGCTGAAAGAGACGAAGAAATCACTGGAGTCAGACGAAGTGGCGGTGGTCGATGCCGGGTTTACAATCAGAGAAATGCTAGAAAGCGACGTCGACCGATTTGTCCTTCGGGAAGCGATTAACTGCACAGCGCGCCGCAATGAGTTACCCGAACGTAAGGAAAAAAGGCAGACCACCCGAATATGGTGATATTGTGCGTCCGCTCTCTCGATGCTATAGGGGAAAGCGACTCGAGGCCACAACTCCAGACTCGTTTGGTCAATTTGTCTATAGTGGTCGCCTGATTCGCTATCAAGCATGGCACAATCTCGTCCCCAGGACAACCAAGGTGGATACAGCCAACCGCACCTATTCGATTTACGTCTTTCAGGATCCTGCTTATCACACACCTTTGGTTCTGGCGACCGTCATGGCTTTACAAGCTGAAACCATTTATCTTTTCTATCTGGAGCGCTGGCCTGTTGAACATCCCCCCCTTGGCTTCCAAGCAGATGATTGGCTTACATCGTCAATTTGTTCATGCCGATGAGGCTTGCTTCCGCTTACCTGAACTGGGGCTGCTGGCTGGCAATCTTCTTTCCCATTTAGCCGCTTCTCTTCCTCCCATACCGACTGGCTACTGGGATCGAGAGCCTCAAGCCACTCCCGGCAGGCTGCGCCGCGTTCTCTCGAGTGCTCTTTTTCCAACTCCCGACCAACTCGACCCTGACTTTCGGAAAAAGGCCTCGGTTTCACACCATTTCCCTAAAGGCGTTCTCGCTCATCGCCGCCTCAATGCCGCTGCTTAAACTAGCCGAGCACTATTTTTACATTTTATCCCGTTTTTTCAGGGTGGATTCTTTTTTCCGCCCCTTTCGGTTTGCCCTTTGTCACTCAAGCCTTTACCAGAAAGTAAAGTATAGACAAACCAGATAAAATCCGTACAAACGTGGAGCAGCAAGAATCCTGAATCTTCACTGGGAAACGGTCGTTCTCTTGCTGCTTGTCCCGTCTCCGGCGGGACCTACGATAAACTGTCATAATCTCGATTACACTGTACCACTAGAGACGCCACTTAAACTTCGGATAATAGAATCGTTTTCTGTCGAGAGACAATTATCAGCAGCGCAATACTTTGAAAAAGAACGTGGTCGGGCAGGGGCCCCCGGTGGGCCATAGAGCGTAATTCGGAATTTGCCCGCAACGTTGCCAACCTTGTCTCTCATACAAACGCTCCGCATCTGCACTCGCCGTGTCGAGCACTAGCAGCGTCTTGCCAGCGCTGAGTGCACTCTGCTCCGCGGCAGTGAGCAGCGCTGCCCCAATTCCTCGCCGGCGCGCGCATCGATGCACAAGCATTTTTGCAATATCCCCCCGATGCGGTTGATTCTCCGGTTGATCCAGAATGACTTGAACCGTACCAACGATCGTTCCGGTTGCGTCTGTCGATAATCATTATACCATTGATCCGTTGCCTTGTATGCATAATCGGCAAGCCAGCGTTCAACGGTGTTGCTGGGCGCGTTTGGCGGCAGTCCAGCTGTGATGAACCAAAGCTGGCGGTGCTGTTCCAATAGTTGGCTGAAAACCATGATCGCTTCGGGATGTTCAGCACTACTCTCAGCGTATCCATAAATCGGGTGATGTACCCGACACAATCTTGGCTGCCAGGACATCGCAATTGAGTAGGCAGCGGGCGCGATCGTGACAACCACATCGTCTGGGGCTGCCAATTCGCAAATCGCCTGAAGAACCAATCGATATCCATGTTCGGACGTGCCATAATGCGGGTTGCGTGCAGCGGCGGGTAACCAGATACCCATCAAGAGGAGAGCGAAAGCGAATGAAAGTATCGATATATAAAGTGAAGATCGTGTTCGACCACCAGGTGCTTGGGCAGCAAGTGTTCGATTCGCAGAAAGCCAGAGTACGTATCCAGCAGCGGAAACGCAGATCGCAATCAAGCCAATCACGAGAATCGACCATTGAATCTCGCCATCTGACCAAAGCCAGACCAGATCCGTATTGCCGACCAAATTCTCAAGAATCAATCTCCATTGGCCGATCACGGGGCTGTGAAGCCAATCTCGCAGATTCTGTGCGGGTGGTCCAAACTCAAGCGGATTGCTCCAATTAGTCGGAAAGATTTCGCGTAGTCGAATTTCATAATTGACATAGTTGACAAGAACCGCAGAGAGTTGAACAAGAAATGAGATCATGCTGATGCCGATGAGTATCCAACGAGCTATCCAATGGAGGAGAAAATTTGAGCAACCAGAAGTCGTTTTTTCATCGTATAGGAAAGTATAAAAATCAGTCACAAAATTATGACCAGATTCTGGCTGATAGCTGACGGCTGATTCGCTGAAAGCTTTTTTATGAACGGTTGAGACTATTTCCGATTGTTCAAGGGAAGGATCACCTTGAGGGTGGTCCGTTTGTGGTTGATTATCAGTTGGGCGTTGAGGTGTATCAATCAGGGCAGCTAGCAGCAAGACCCAGAACGGTGTGAGCGGAACAAGGAAGCGTGGCCCCCAAGCAAAACCACCCCACCACATCCACCACGTACTGTAAAGACCGATGAGGACAAGGCTCAGTGTGCAAATGATAGTTCCCTCGGTTCTTTGCAGCGTCCAGAAACGCGGAAAGGCGACCATGCTGAGCAGGAAGAGCGGCGTGTGCCAGAAGACGCCACGGTAAGGACTCACCAGTAACCCCCATAAGCCGTCAAGAATCGGCGTTGTGAATCCCTCGCCTGTAGCAAAGTGATAACCAGTTTCGAATGGGTTGCCAAAACGGAGGTTGTTGTACCAGAGAAGAAGTAGCATTGCCAAGATGATGGGGAGGGCGAAGGCGAGGAATCTATAGGCAATGTGAAACAGTTGATTGTTGGTTATTGATGGTGCTCTCGATGTGGGGCGTGTAAGTATGATGAGACAATAAAGGCCGAAAATGATGACCAAGAGTGTGTGCGCGGTGACGGTTGCGATGCTGATCCCTCCACCGAGGCCAGCCAACCAGAGCCATCTTTGTTGTTCTGTTCGTCGGAAGGAGAGAAGGCCATAGAAGCAGAGTAGAAGGCTCCAGGCGCTTAGTGGTTCCCCAAAGAAATGATTGGCGTAAGGCCAGGCAATAGTACAAACCCCAAAAAGCAGGCCAAGTATGGCGCCTGTTTTGTCGGAATATCCCAAACAGAGCGCCGTTAACCAGAGCAAAAGAGCCGTTGCAGAAGTGAGAATGCCATTCCAAAGCAGAGTGCTTTGGACAAAACCAAGCGGCAGACCCAACCCGGCAAACCAACGCATCAGCCAATACCAAGGAACAGCCATTAATGCCGGGGCGGGCCCTTTTTTGCTATAAACCTGACCGTCAGCTCCAAACGCACCCAAGACTTCACCCGGACTGTTGACCCATTGGGTCCAAGCAATGGCGTTTGTGTCGACCTCGCCTCGCAAAGCAAGCGACTCTGTGACAGCAAAGAGGCTGACTTCATCAACGACGTGAAATTTACCGGAACTGGTGAGCGTGTAAATGGAGAGAAGTAGGGAGGCAAGAAGGAGAAAGCCGGTTCGGCGTGTTGCGTGTTGCGTGGTGCGTGGTGCCAGTTGAGAAAAAGGTTATGCTGCAAGATGTTGGATCCCTTAAGGTCTTGTGGTTTGTGCCCACAATTGTGCCCGCGGTCGGCTATGAGGCTACTGATTGTAGCGAAAAACAGAGTTGGTTCAAAATTAGGTTGACAAAGTTGCGGAGATCGCATTCTCTAATGCGACCGTGTTGGACGAGAACTGGGGTTTGAGAGCGCCTCCCCAACGGGTACAAGTGTCAACCGAACTCAACAGTTAATCTGAACCATCCCGAAAAATGAGCAAAGAAACAAGTGAATAGGAGTTGTTGAAATGTTGAAATCTGCTTGACACACCGCGACAGCTCATGATACACTGGACACATCTTAACGCAGGTTGTGTGAATCATGAAAGGACGTGTACCATGCTCCGAATCAAACACAAAACGAATCAGAATTTGTGCTATTGCATACACCTGCTGGGGAATGGTGATTAGATAATTTTCCCATTCCTGACAACATACTCATAGGCTGTAACGCGCAGAAGGTCCGTTCGTAAACGGGTACACACTCAAGCATACGTGCGTATCAACGGAGCACTGCCATAAACTTAAAATTGATTTGTCAGTTCTACTCGACTGAACGGTCAAATTAATTTTGAATTTATGAGCTAGTGCGGCATGAAGAGTGAAGGGCGTTGGCGAATCCCACTTTTTTTGTTGCTGCCTATCGGTCAGTGAATATCTCGCTTGAAACAAGAAGCGGCCACAGGTGTGTGCTTTCCTGTGGCCGTTTTTGATTCGTCAGCTTGAGAACCAAAATATTTGTTTGGCCACCAACCATGACTGTCATGGTTGGTGCGTTTGTGTGTCAGCGCGAGCGCTTTTGGTGTTTCAGCCAAAAGCCAACATCTGTTGACACGCTGCAATGATTTTTGATTGCTCAATCGCCTGGCTATCAGAAAAGCCACAGGCATATTATGACCTGTGGCTTTTTGTATTGGTCAAAATAATCTCTAATGAACATCCCAAAAATCAAAGGAGGACACCATGATACGAACGGTCATATCTACTGCGTACCATCATTTACCTGTGCAACCCTGGAGGGTTCATGAAACTGACTTCAACCAGACAGAAGACTATCTCTGTCAAACAATTTCTATGGGCCATGGTGCGCAATTTTCCCGCACTTGTTGGCCTCAACCTGCTCTATTGGACGGCGATGATCGTTCTTGATTTGGCTCCGGGATTGGTGGCCAAGCTCTTCTTCGATCAACTCACTGCCGAAGCGTCCGCAAACCTGACGTTAAACGGTGTCGTTGCCCTGGTCTTTTTGGTCGCCGTGAGCCAAATCGGTTCATTTTATGGCGCAATGATCGCAGCAGCTCGGCTCGATTTTCATTTGGTGACGTTGTTGCGCCGCAATCTGCTGGCCCGCATTCTGGATTTGCCAGGAGCAAGCGCCTTAACCAAATCGCCCGGTGAGACAGCCAACGTTTTCCGAGATGACGTTGGGTTTGCCAACTACACCCTTAGCTGGACGATTGAGATGGTCGGAATGATTGTGGTCATCCTGGTCGCCCTCATCACAATGCTGACGATCAACTGGCAGATTACCCTGCTGTCGCTCATTCCTATGGTAGTCATCTTGGTCCTTGGTCAACTGGCCGAACGGCGAGTTGAGACCTTTCATCAGGCCAGCCGAGAGGCGACCGAACGCGTGACGGGCATATTGGGTGAGATGTTCGATGCCGTACTGGCGCTTCAGGTGAATGCCGCCGAACGTCACGTGTTGGCCCAGCTTCAACGGTTGAGCCATGAGCGCCGCCAACGGATCGTCAAAGATCGTGCCTATCTGAAGCTGATCGATTCGGTTTACGGCAATTTGGGCATCATTGGCACGGGGTTGGTGATTCTATTTGCCGCACAGCTCATGCGCGTGGGAGAGTTTAGCGTCGGTGATTTTGCCTTATTTGTGCTTTACTTGCGACGTGTGACCCTGGAGACGATGGATTTGGGGGCGCGTTTTTTGCGTTACAAACAGAGTCGGGTTTCATTTGAACGCATGACGGATCTGATGCAACTGGCAGCCCCCAACAGACCGGCAGCGGCAGGCACTTTGATCGAATCTCAGCCACTGTTCTTGTCAGATACACAAACAAAGTCGACAGACATCGCAGATCAATCGGCCGAAATTGCATCCCCACTAAAGACATTGACGGTCAAAGGATTAACCTATCACTTTGAACAGACCGAGGAGCGACAAGTACAAGGCATATCGAATATTGATTTAACGCTCGAACGAGGCACATTTACCGTCATCACGGGCCGCGTTGGGGCAGGCAAGTCAACCTTGCTACGGGCGATGCTCGGATTGCTCACGCCCCAAGCTGGTGAAATCTTTTGGAACGATCGGCGTGTGCTCGATCCGGCAACATTTTTTGTGCCACCCCAAACGGCCTATACGCCGCAAGTGCAGCACCTCTTTAGTGCATCGATCAGAGAGAATCTGTTGCTTCATGAGTCGGACGAGCATTTTGACGTCGGGCTAGCGCTCCATCGAGCTGTGTTGGAAGCCGATGTCGCCGAGATGCCGCTGGGACTGGAAACCGTCGTCGGCACAAAAGGCGTACGCTTGTCGGGTGGTCAGATACAGCGCACCGCCGCCGCCCGTATGTTTGGTCGCCAACCCGAACTTCATGTCTTTGATGATCTTTCGAGCGCGTTGGATGTCGAAACCGAACAGCTCCTGTGGCAACGTCTCTATCCTCCAGACTGTCATAAGCGACCGACCTGTTTGGCCGTGTCTCATCGTCAAGAAGTTCTGCAACTGGCCGATCAGATTATCGTGCTTGAGGCCGGACAGATTGCTGATGTCCGTACGTTGAAAATGCTTGAAGAACAAACAACGCTATAAAGTAAACCCAAGTAAGTATTTGGACACGGATTTTCTAGATGTTCAGGATTCAATCCGTGTCAATCCTTGCCCTATTTCGGTTGTATTTCACTTTTTGGGGCGAGTTGCTAAGCCTGTCATTCTGAGTCATCACAGAGAGGACAATTGCTGCGCTGCGGAAATCGAGACAAAGTGACCAATTTCAGTCGAGAGAGGCGAAGAATCCCTTGTTCCAAGACAACCGTTGCCGTTCTTCCCGAACGAGTCGACCAAGCTTGAGGTGCTGCTTGGCAGATTGGATTCTTCGCTCTGGTCTATGGAACAGAATAGTCACACCGTCCGATTGGCTGCCAGCGTGGAAAATCTCTAATCTCTAGTTCCCAATCTCGATGAAGCTCCGTTTTTCATAGTATCAGTAGATAAACATGCGGTGAGCCAACACAACAGGGGATGAAAAATGTGTTAAAGTGTGGTGGCAGCCGCCGAACAGAAATCGGGAAAGGTCCGTGGTCAAGTAAAGAACGCTCAGTAGCTAGATTGGTGTACACCGACGCACCACGGGATGTGGACGTTCCTCGGGACCGAAACACGCAGGGCAGACTGTGCTCACAATCGGGTACATAAGCGGCTGCGAAAGGAAAGGAAGATGGAAGTGATGTTTCCGAAGTGCAGCGGCCTGGATGTTCACAAGCGGATGGTAGTGGCGTGTGTGGTAGATGAATCAGGAGGATGGAGCAGGTGCGCAAGCGATTTGGGACAACGACGGTCGAGTTGGAGGGGTTGAGGTCGTGGCTGTCGTCGTATGGGATCACGCATGTGGCGATGGAGAGTACGGGAGTGTATTGGAAACCGATCTACAATGTGTTGCATGAGCATTTTGAGGTCTGGATTGTGAATGCCCGCCATCTGGCACAGGTGCCTGGTCGCAAGACGGATGAGAGCGATGCGGCCTGGATCACGAAACTGATGAGTTATGGACTGCTGGAGCGCAGTTTCATTCCAGATGTGGAGCAAAGGGACTTGCGAGACCTGACGCGCTATCGGACGCGTCTCTTGCAGAAGAGTGCGGCAGTCAATCGCCTGCATAAGGTGTTGGAAGATGCCAACGTCAAGTTGGGATCGGTGGTCACGAGCATCCAAGGTGTATCGGCACGCCAGATGATCGAGGCCCTGATTGCAGATGAGATGGACCCAGAAGCCATGGCTGACTTGGCACAAAAGCGGCTGCGGGCCAAGATTCCCCAGTTGGTTGATGCGTTGACGGGACTGGTCCGTCCTCATCATCGTTTTATGCTGCAAGAAGTTCTGCATCATCTCGATCACCTGAATGTACGCATTGATGCCCTCAATCAACAGATTGGGGTCCTCATGGCTCCGCATGCTGACCTCATCGCACGCCTAGATGCCATTCCCGGTGTGGGGCGAGTCGTCGCCGAGATAATTCTGGCGGAGATCGGTCCCTCGGTCGAAAGCTGGCCCTCAGCTAAGAAACTGGCCTCCTGGGCTTGTGTCTGTCCTGGCAACAACGAATCGGTGGGCAAACGCAAGAGTGGTCGCCGACGAAAGGGCCAGAAATGGTTAGTCACCGCCCTCGTTGAAGCGGCTTGGGCCGCCTCTCGCACCAAGGACACCTATCTCGCCGCACAGTTCCACCGTCTCAAGGCACGACGCGGAGCCAAGCGGGCAGCTATTGCCGTGGCCCATTCCATCTTGACCATCGTCTATCATCTCATCGACAAGCCCGATGCCGTCTTTGAAGAACTCGGCGGCGACTTCTTTCTCAAACGACGCAAGGAGCATGCACAACCGGCGCACTCAAAACCCTCGAGTCCCTCGGCTTCAAGGTTTTCTTGGCACCGACCGCCTAAGTACGGTGCTCACTACAACTGATTTGCGTTGGGCACAGGCAACGACGCCACCCACTCTGGCGGGTCAACTTGGACCCGCTTCTTATTCAACGCGGCCTTTAACCCCTCTCTCTCTTCTCTTGCTGCCCTTTTTTTCAGGGCAGATCCAAATTTGGCGTTTTTGGCGATTTTCAGTCGAGATTGCAGGGATTTTGGAGTCATTTATTCAGATTTCGGTTACAGAAAACAACCTATTTCATATCTGAAAATCGCCCAAATCTAACGCAAAAACTAGATATCGACCGGCAAATTTGTATTTATGTCAACTGTTTAGCCAGAATTCTCTCTCAAAACCTGAAATTTGGATCTACTGAGTATAGGAAAGTATAAAAATCAGCCACGAAACATGGCCAGATTCTGGCTGAAAGCTGACGGCTGATTAGCTGAAAGCTTTTTTATTCTGAAACGCGGGGTGGTTCATTTTAGGCGGACAATTAGGTTTACATTTTTGCAAAGAGAAAAGATGTTTATATTTTCTACTTTGAGCCATGCTCAGGCAGAAAATGACCTCATATAGATTTTTATCTATGTATCAAAAGTGTAAACCTAATTCTGAACCACCCCTGAAACGCGGTTAGAAAAGGATAATCGTTTCCAATGAACATTCCCATAAAACAGTACTGGATTCTGCTTCGTCAATATCTTGTCGCGCAAAAAATGCGCACGGGATGGATGGCGATACTTTTGCTGACTGGCATCGGATTACAACTGCTGAACCCGCAGATCATTCGCTTTTTCATTGATACTGCGCTTGCGGGTGGTCCGCTGAATACCCTCGTCCAAGCCGCCTTGTTCTTTATCGTCGTTGCCTTTGCCGCCCAAGGGGTCTCGGTGCTGACAACCTATATCAGCGAAGACGTGGCCTGGACAGCCACCAACGCCCTGCGGTTTGACCTTGCTGAACATTGTCTGCGCCTCGACCAATCCTTTCACAAAAACCACACCTCTGGCGAATTGATCGAACGGATTGATGGCGACATCAATATCCTCTCAAATTTTTTCTCACAGATGGTCATTCACATCCTGGGAAATCTGCTCATGCTCGTGGGCGTGCTGGTTCTCCTCTTTCTAGAAGATTGGCGCATCGGGGTCGCCCTCCTCTTCTTTGCCATCATTGCCCTGGCGATTCTCATTCGAATTCGCACAATTGCCATTCCCCATTGGGCCAAGGTGCGTGAAATGTCGGCCACCTTCTTTGGCTTTCTGGGCGAGGCGCTCACGGCGACGGAAGATGTGCGGGCGAATGGAGCCAGACCCTATGTGATGCAGCGTTTCATAGAAATTACACGGAGCTGGCTTCCGCTCGAAGTCAAAGCAAGCGTGATGGGCTCCATGATGTATATCACCTCGACCGCTGTCTTTGCGATAGGCACAGCCATTGCGTTTGGAGTCGGCGGGGCGCTTTGGCAAAGCGGTGCCATCACCATTGGCACGGTCTATCTGATCTTCCATTATACCGAGTTGCTGCGCCACCCCATCGAACAGATCCGCAATCAGATTGAAGATTTACAGCGCGCCGAAGCCAGTTTGCAGCGGGTCAACCAACTGTTTGCCATCCAGTCAAAGTTGCCAGATGGGCGCGACCAAGCTCGATCCGCCAATGCACACGCCATTACCTTTGACAACGTCAGCTTCAGCTACGATGAGCGGGAGGTGGTGCTGCACGATATTGCTTTTCAATTGGAACCCGGTCAAACGTTGGGATTGCTTGGACGAACTGGCAGCGGCAAAACGACCCTCGCGCGGCTGGCTTTGCGACTCTATGACCCGACGCACGGTGAGATTCGGTTGGACGATAAGTCGCTCTCCTCGCTTCAACTCGACACAGTACGCCAACAGATCGGCATGGTCACGCAAGACGTCCAGCTTTTTCAGGCGAGCGTCCGCGAGAATCTGACCTTTTTTGACCCCGCGATTTCTGATGAGCGTTTAGAGGCTGTGTTAAATGACCTCGGACTGAGCGGCTGGTTGGATGGGTTATCCGAGGGTCTGGATACCCCAATTCAGGCCGGGGGACGAAATCTATCGGCGGGACAGGCCCAACTGTTGGCCTTTGCCAGAGTCTTTCTCTCCGATCCAGGTTTGGTGATTTTAGATGAAGCCTCCTCCCGTCTGGATCCTGCCACGGAACAGCTGATCGAACGGGCCATCGACAAACTCTTGGCCGAGCGAACCGCCATCATCATTGCCCATCGTTTGGCGACCATTCAGCGGGTTGATCGGGTCATGATTCTCAAGGATGGCCGCATCCTCGAGCATGGAGCACGCCAAACCTTGGCCGAGCAACCTGACTCCCACTTTGCCCAACTCCTCCAGACCAGTCAAGGTCTCTCTGAGGCATTGGAGGTGGTGGTTTCATGACGACAACCGAGAAACAGACGAACAGCCTCTCCATCCTGCAGTTTATGGCCGAGTTGGTGCGCTGCTATTTTCGGGACGATACAAATGAGGCGGTCAGAGCAATGGGGTGGGCGATAGAACAGTCCAGCCTGATCCTGGTATCTCTCATCGCCTTCGTCATCATGCTGACCATGAATTGGCAAATCACGTTCTTGTCCTTCATCCCAATGCTGATTGTCGTTGCGGTTGGTCAATATGCCGATCGGCACATTGATCGGAACCGGTCGGCAGCCCGCCAGGCCACGCAGGCAGTGACCGGCTCGCTTGGTGAAATTTTTGACTCGGTTCAGGCGGTGCAAGTTGCGGGCGCTGAAGGGCCCGTACTTAACCATTTTCAAAAATTGAGCGAAGAGCGACGACAACGGGTGGTCAAGGATCGGGTTTTGAGTGCATTATTGAGATCGGTTTACGCCAATGTGGCCACGTTGGGGACGGGCCTCATTTTGCTCTTTGCGGCTGGGGCCATGCGGGAGCAAGCGTTTAGCTTGGGCGACTTTGCTCTGTTTGTCTATTACCTGAGCTACGTGAGCGGCAATATTCTCGGCTTTGGCTCGATGACAATTGCCTATCGCCAAGCGGCCGTCTCCATCCGCCGCCTGATCGAGATGCTTCAAGGAGCACCCGCAGAGACGCTAATTGCCCATCGACCCCTCTATTTGACTGGTGCATCACCGCAAATGGGATCCGAGTCTGTACCCAACGCGGATCCGTTAGTTCAGCTTGACCTCAACGGCCTAACCTATCACCATGACGGTGCGACCCTGAATGGGATTACGCAGATCAGCTTCAGTCTGAAACCAGGATCGTTCACCGTCATTACGGGGCGAATTGGTGCGGGCAAAACAACGTTGCTGCGGGCGATCCTCGGATTACTGCCCGCTTCTGGTGACATAGTTTGGAATGGACAACGCATTGAAGATGCCGCCGGCTTTTTTGTCCCGCCTCGAGCCGCCTATACCCCCCAAATCCCCCATCTTTTCAGCGAGAGTCTCAAAAAGAATCTGCTGCTGAATCTGCCAGAAGCTGCTGTCGATCTCAACCAGGCCATTGTGCAAGCTGTATTTGAACAAGATCTAGCCGACATGACCGACGGACTGGAAACCCTGATTGGACCAAATGGAGTGCGTCTCTCTGGCGGTCAAGTACAACGAACAGCCGCGGCGCGTATGTTCGTGCGTACCCCCGATTTATATGTGTTCGACGATCTATCAAGCGCGTTGGATGTTGAAACGGAACGCCTTCTCTGGGAACGTCTTTTTGCCCGGTATGCTGAACAAAATGGCGCTGAACAGAACGGGCATGAAACAAACGCTCGCAAACCGACCTGTCTCGTCGTTTCGCATCGTCGATCCGTGCTGCAACGGGCGGATCAAGTAATTGTGCTGAAAGAGGGTCGCATCGAAGCACAAGGTTTGTTGGATGAATTGCTGCAAAAATCTGAAGAGATGCGGTATATCTGGGATGGTCAAGACCTATGAGTCATTCGATGGCAGCCAAATCGTCGGTCACATTTGATGAGCATAAAGAAAATAATCGGGTATAAAACGCCACCGGTTGATGAAGATTCAAAATTAAGTTCGGTAATCGTTCAGCGAGCACGCCCCGTGCGGGTCTTGAAGGGACTCCACCTGCACGAGGCGTGCTGACTGAACTTTTTTGCCGGATTATTTTCTTAATGTCCATCAACCGATGTCTGATACAGAAAATATGTTAAACTTTACTTTCTGGTAAAAGAAAAGAGATGAGGTGAGAAATGTGACAAAAAGCGGTTAGCGTTTCATCCTAAAGGTAGAGAACCCAAAAAGGAGGAAGGAATGCTAACCGCGCCAGAAATAACTATAGCAGTACTGATGAATGTATTGCAAGTAACGCCGGTGGGAACAAACGTAAATGTAATGCGTCTGATGTGGGCGATGATGAATGGGTCGTTTCTGAAAAGTCGAGGAGCAATCCATAGTGGATTGAGTGAAAGCGGGTTTGAAGATGAGGAGCTCCGGCGAAGCTGGTGGAGCTTTCGATATGGATCATGGGATATTGCAAGCCTGCTCTCATCGTGGCAAGAAGAAGTGGAGTGGAAAGGGGGAATGGGAGGCAAAAAAGTTAGAAGGATACCGAGTGAAAAGCATAGATATCACAGGGTTCTGGCGACCGAAGCTGCAAGGGAAAGTGAACCGACTCTATAACTCAACGGCTCGTCGGGCATTGCCCGCGCTCATCTTTGGAGTGATGATAAGCTCGGGGGAGATAGGCGGGAAACGAGTGCCACTGCTCAAGGCAATCATGAGATGCGAGGTAGGCACAAAGGAAAGTGAGTTTCGGAAAAAGCTGCTGAAAGAGACGAAGAAATCACTGGAGTCAGACGAAGTGGCGGTGGTCGATGCCGGGTTTACAATCAGAGAAATGCTAGAAAGCGACGTCGACCGATTTGTCCTTCGGGAAGCGATTAACTGCACAGCGCGCCGCAATGAGTTACCCGAACGTAAGGAAAAAGGCAGACCACCCGAATATGGTGATATTGTGCGTCCGCTCTCTCGATGCTATAGGGGAAAGCGACTCGAGGCCACAACTCCAGACTCGTTTGGTCAATTTGTCTATAGTGGTCGCCTGATTCGCTATCAAGCATGGCACAATCTCGTCCCCAGGACAACCAAGGTGGATACAGCCAACCGCACCTATTCGATTTACGTCTTTCAGGATCCTGCTTATCACACACCTTTGGTTCTGGCGACCGTCATGGCTTTACAAGCTGAAACCATTTATCTTTTCTATCTGGAGCGCTGGCCTGTTGAACATCCCCCCCTTGGCTTCCAAGCAGATGATTGGCTTACATCGTCAATTTGTTCATGCCGATGAGGCTTGCTTCCGCTTACCTGAACTGGGGCTGCTGGCTGGCAATCTTCTTTCCCATTTAGCCGCTTCTCTTCCTCCCATACCGACTGGCTACTGGGATCGAGAGCCTCAAGCCACTCCCGGCAGGCTGCGCCGCGTTCTCTCGAGTGCTCTTTTTCCAACTCCCGACCAACTCGACCCTGACTTTCGGAAAAAGGCCTCGGTTTCACACCATTTCCCTAAAGGCGTTCTCGCTCATCGCCGCCTCAATGCCGCTGCTTAAACTAGCCGAGCACTATTTTTACATTTTATCCCGTTTTTTCAGGGTGGATTCTTTTTTCCGCCCCTTTCGGTTTGCCCTTTGTCACTCAAGCCTTTACCAGAAAGTAAAGTTAAAACATGTTGACGTTTGTCGTATCCAGTGACTGAACCGTGCTTTAGCCTGTTGCCTGTGCCAGACGCCGTGTTTCAACCGGCGGACTTCGTTTACCGAAATAATTTCTGAATGTCCATCGTACCTTCTCAATAAATAGCGGTTGGATAGATCCGAGCTTCCCGGAAGGGGTCAAGAATCGTACCGCAATCGAAACCACTGTGACCAAATAGATTTGTTGCGTTTGCAGTGACTGTACCGGATTGCTGAAGGATTTCAGCGGCCGATGGCGCACGGTTGCCAGCAACTAAGCTATTCACGAGCGTCAGTGTCCCCCTGGACGCGACACCACCGCCGAACCGAGCCATATTGTCGCTGAGTGTACTGCTGTTGATAGTCAGTGTTCCTCCGCTGAATACCCAGATGCCACCGCCGCCTGTATTCGCTGCGTTACCGCTCAGTGCACTGTTTTGAACTGTTCCTGAACTCCCTACATTTCCGTGAATACCACCACCAAAGTTGGCCTCATTGCTGCTGATCGTGCTGCCGTCGACTGTTAGTACACCATTTTGTGCATGAATAGCGCCGCCCCACCATATTGCATCGTTGTCGCTGATCGTACTGTTTGTGACCGTCAGTGTGCCTCCACCCTCCACATTGAGACCGCCGCCAAGCCCTGCCGCCTTGTTCCCGCTAATCGTCGTATCGCTTAGGATGATGGTCCCACCTGTCGTGGAAATGCCGCCACCACGCCTCTCCGTTTCATTGTCGCGAATTGTGCTATTGATGACGGTCAGCGTCCCCCCAGGGACACCGATCCCCCCGGCATTGAATGCCGCCTTGTTGCCGCTGATTGTACTGTTGATGACGGTCAAAGAAGCTCCACTGGAGACTCCAATAGCGCCGCCACCGCCAGTTGAATTTCCGCCGCTGAGCGTTACAGCGTTGAGTGTGAGATCCCCACTGGGATTCACCCACAAGAGTCGAAAGTCAGACGCATCGGGATCGCGCACAATGGCAGCCTCATCTCCCACCCCTTCGATGGTGATGGGAGAAACAATCCACGGGAGGCCATCCCAGGCGCCAAAGGGAATCGAGATTGTGTAGGTCTGACTAGAGAGCAGAATCGTATCAGATCCCACGCCGGGGCGGCAGTCAAGATGGATTTGGGCATCGTTGTTGGCATTGACGATGGCCTCGGCCAACGAACAGTGTCCATCAGCAGCATTGATTTCTGCTTGTGCAGCCTCAACGTTAATTGTAGCGGGAACCACCTGTGCTGTTGCGCCAATGAAGCTCGTCTCGCGAACGGCCGGGCTGTCGCTGAGAAGCGCATGGACCAGCATTGAACCATCGTAGACCCCCAGCGTCGGAATCAGAATGTCCGTGAGCGCGGTCGCGTCAGCGCCATCGCCCGTCGCCACGATATCGCTTGTGCCTGGTGAAAAGTCAATAAAGGCTTGGGCATTGGTCAGCCCGCTGTGGCCAAAGAGGTTCGTGCCGTCTGAGTTGACCGTGCCACCCACCTCCTGCCGGACTTCACCAGCCCCCAATGCCCGGTTGCCAGCAACCAAACTCTGGGTCAGCGTCAATGTGCCGGTTGAGTCCATGTAAATACCGCCACCCTGGTTCGACGCCTCGTTGTCGCTCAAGGTGCTGTTGTTGAGCGTCGCACTCTCGAAAATCAAAATACCTCCACCCCATTGTGCGTTGTTGCCGCGAATCGTGCTGCTGGAGACGTACAGCGTGCCGCCAAAAGGTACCACAATCCCACCACCATTGTTCGACGCCTCGTTGCCGCGAATCGTGCTGTGCGTGACGGTCATCGTGCCGCCATCCTCAACACTGAGTCCACCGCCATTGTCTGTCGCATTGTTGTTGCGTATGGTGCTGTCAGTTAGCATCAAGGTCCCGCCAGCGACACCGATGCCGCCGCCCCATTGTGCTGAGTTGTTGTGAATCGTGCTGTTGTTGACGGTCACCGTGCCCCCAATCACGGCGATACTACCGCCCAAGTTTTGAGCCTCGCTGTCGTGGATGGTGCTGCTGTTGAGGGTCAATGTACCTCCGCTGTTCACTCTAATAGCGCCTCCACCGGTAGTTGTTTTGCCACCACTGAGGGTTACATCATTGAGCGCGAGATCACCACCTGCATCCACAAGCAAAAGCCGAAAGTCAGGCGCGGTGGAATTGCGCTCGATGGTGGCTCCGTTCCCTGATATGATGATGGTAGAGGTAATCGCCGGTAGACCGTTCGGGGTATTATTGTAGGCGCTATCGATTGTGTAGACGGTGTTAGTGAGAACAATCGTGTTTGACCCAATGCCGGTCGTGCAGTCAGCATGGGTCTTTGCGTCGTCGTTGGCATTAATGATGGCTTCTGTCAATGAGCAGAGTCCGTCGCCGTTGTTGAGTACTTGACTGGTTGTCTCCACGGTAATGTCTAAGGTCACGTCGGTCAGCACCGGATTGCTATTTTCAATATTATGGATGTGATCATCGCTGGTCACGGCGCTGTTGCTGGTGAAGGTAGCGATGGTTAAGTTCGGACTACTGCCACTCCGGTTGTACATGCCGCCGCCTTTGTCAGCGCTGTTGTTCGAGAAGGTGACGTTGTTCAGGATCGGAGCACTATTGTTATTCAACATACCCCCGCCGTTAATAAGCGCACTGTTGCTGTCGAAGTGAACATTATTCAGCTCTGGATTGCTGAGATTGAAATTCAACATGCCGCCACCGTTTGAGGTGGCACTGTTGTTGGAAAAGGTGACATTATTCAGTTCCGGATTGCTGCTATTATTGTTATACATGGCTCCACCATAGTTGGCGCTGTTACCAGAAAAGGTGACGTTGTTCAGTTCCGGATTGCTGTTGTTGTTACTATATATGCCACCACCATCGTTGGTGCTGTTGCTAATAAACTCGACATTGTTCAGCGTGGGATTGCTGTTGTTATGAATGTACATACCGCCACCACGGTTATCAGCGCTATTACTTACGAATCTTACATTGCTAAGTGTGGGACTGCTATCCGTATGATTGTATACGCCGCCCCCGAATTTAGCACTGTTGCCAGAAAAGGTAACGTTGCGCACCGTTGGACTGCCATTGTCATTGAACATGCCGCCCCCTTTTGCTGTATCACCAGATCCATCGGCCTTCCCAGCAGTGACGGTAAAGCCATCCAGGGCGGTCGTGTCATCTGTCCCGCTGCCGATCACCACGTGGTAGGCGTTGTTGCCGACAATGTCATCCGCACTTTCAGCGACAAAGTTGTTGTCACTATTTGTATCATCGCCATCGATGTCGCCACTCAGAATCGTGACATTGAGTTCTATATCCCGTTGGTCCACACTATTTTCGCTGCCGTCAAAGCCGCCATAGAGGGTCACCCCATTGAGCAATTGAAAGGTGGCGTTGCGGTCATTGTCAGTTTGACCGCCCCCTTCATCTGGATAATAGACGCCCGCGGCCACCCAAATCTGATCGACGTCGCTACAATTGGGCTGTTCGGCCAACGCATCCTGGAGCTTGATATAGGCATCGGTCCAGGAGGTGCCGTCATTGGCCCCCTGGGCATTGGCATCGACGTAGAGAATGTTGGCGGCTGGGCAGTCCAGGAGGGGGCGGGCCTTTGCGGTTTGGGGTGGCCCCCACAGGAGCGCAGCGGTCACGATGATGAGTGCAATGAATATAAGAATGGATCGCGGTTGAACTGGGTGTTTGTGCATCTTACTTTCTCCTTTGGGATAATTGTGATTTGTGGTGCGATTTTGCTTTGATGGTTTAAGCTTTCGGATTGTCGCGACAGAGTGTACAAGTGATGAATTTGTGGTGTGTGATTCGTGGTACGTCGAGCGATCCAGTACGCACACGAATCACGTTGTCAAGTTCTCACCTAGAGCGAATATTTCGACTATGATGATTCCTCCCCTATCGTCTGTACTCGCTGCGCTTGCACCAACACGAGCTCCAGTGCATCCAACAGAGCCTCGCGCGTCACAAAGCCGTACCGTTTTCCGGTCGCGGGTACATCAAGCGTGAAGCGCGCGATCTGTTGCCTATCTTCGGTCGCCTGTTCGGTCCAGCAACGCACGATGAAGATGCGGTAGCAAAGTTTGGAGAGGTCTGTTGTCTGTTGATTAATGTGGTTGCTCATGGGATCTTCTTGATCGTCCAGACAAGAGTCATTATAGCGACCGAGGGCTTCGCAAGCGTCCCAAAAAAGGCTTCCGAAGCGTTCCAATTTGTTTTCAATCGACAAACTATTGCGGCTCAACCAGATCTCAGGAGGTAGACCCGCTTTGGTTTCGATACGGCTCTGCCACTCAACCGGCGCTAGCCATTTTCGAGTTTGTCAACCCCTTGGATTCCTGAAGAGCCACAATTGCAAACATCATGCAGTTTTGCCCCTAGCTAACTTTTTTATATAATGATGCAAACAAATCCAACGCTGTCTCTTCATCCTGTACCCAAGGCAATTGAAGATGAACCAAACGCTCCGCTTGCAGTTGTTGGGATCTCCCCAAATCTATCTGGACGAAGTGCCCGTTTCTGCCATCACCATCGGCAAAGCACAGGCGCTTCTCTACTATCTGTCCGTCACCGGGCGACCACATCCACGGGCATCGCTGGCCACCCTGCTCTGGGCAGAAACAAGCGATCGGCAGGCCCGCAAAAACCTGCGCAAACTCCTGACCCATCTACGGCCAACGATTGGCCCCTATCTAACCATTACGCGTGAAGCGGTTGCCATCAGCGATGCAAAAGCCCATTGGCTCGATGTGGATCTGCTGCGGATGGCCCTGGCCACTGAATCGGCACCAATGGATGTGGCCTTGCTGGAAAGAGCCACCACGCTCTATCGCGGGGAGTTCCTCGACGGCTTTGGAATCCGCAACGCCCCCATCTTTGAGGAGTGGATGCTCACAGAACGGGCACACTACCACGAACTGACCGTTCGGGCATTAACTCTCCTCGCCCAGCACTATCTAGCCGAGGAAGAGTACGAAGCCGGTCTGGCATCCACCAGGCGCCTGCTGACCCTGGAACCTTGGCGCGAAGTGGCCCATCAGCAACAGATGTGCCTACTCGCCAGCATGGGCGACCGCACCGCGGCCTTGACCCAATACGAAACTTGTCGCACCATTCTGGCCGCCGAATTTGGCGTCGACCCCATGCCAGAGACGCAGGAACTCTATGAGCAGATTAAAGCAGGGAGTGGTAACGGGGTGACAAGGTGGCAGGGTGACAAGGTGACGGGGCGGCAGAAGCCCGTCTTGAGCCAGAAGAAAGTTGACAAGATGACCACAGGTCAACAAGCGAATGGACGAGCAGGAATCGTCCCCTCACCTTGTCACCGCATCGCCTTGTCACCGCATCGCCCCGTCACCTCCTCACAACCTCCCAGCCCCACTCAACCCACTGATTGGGCGGCCTGGACGATCTGTCTCTGATTTGCGTTCAGCTCCGTGACGATGCTTGTCGCCTGTTGACGATTACGGGTTTAGGTGGTGTTGGCAAGACGCGTCTGGCGTTGGAGGCGGCAAATCGCCTGGCGTCGGCCCAGACAAATGAGTTGATCTTTGGGGATGGAATCTATTTTGTGTCGTTGGTGGGTGTGGTTGAAGAGTTTGCACATGCTGCGGAACCAACCGGGCATGAAGATGCCGATGTCGAGGTTGCGCTCATGCTTGCCATCGCCAACGCCATGGGCTATCCGGTCCAAAATCAGAGCAATCTCAAGCAGCAGTTTCTCGGTTTTCTGCGGGACAAACGACTCCTTCTGGTGCTCGGTAGCTTTGAACATCTGTTTTCCCACGCCGATCTTGTTGTCAACCTCTTACACAACGCACCCCAACTCAAGTTGCTGATTACCTCACGCGTGGCTCTTCGCTGCCAAGGGGAATGGCTCCTGCGGCTGGAGGGGTTGTCTGTCCCTGCACCGACTGAATCAGTGCTCCCGACATCAGTAATCTCTCGATCGATGCCGGTTGATCACGGTTGGCAGACCCATGATGCCTGCGTGCTCTTTTTGCTGTTGGCGCGCCAAATCGACCTGCGTTTTGACGTGGCGAAAGCAGATGCCCCGTCGATCGTCAAAATTTGTCAACTGACTGAAGGTTTACCCCTTGGCATTGAATTAGCGGCAAGCTGGTTGCGCGTCCAGGATTGTGCCACAATTGCCGATCAGCTACAACAGGCGCTGGATCTGCCAACTCAGACACAAGAACGATCCACGCGCCACCGCACGCTGCGCGCAGTCTTTGATCACTCGTGGTCTTTGCTGGATGGTGCAGAACAGAAACTCCTGAAGCGACTCTCAATTTTTGCCGGCACCTTTGCACACTCTGCGGCCTTAGAGATCGGACAGACAACACCCGTCCAACTGGCGCGGCTGACCAGCTACTCATTGCTGCGCACAAAGGAAGATGCGCGCTACGAAATTCACGATTTGCTGCGCCAATACATCACCGAGAAACGAATAGAAACTCCCGCACTCGATGCCGCTGTGCAGCAAGCGCACATGGTCTACTATGCCGGATGGATCGCCGACTATGTGGCCACCTGGCAGAAGTCCTTCCGCACGGTGACGGCCTCTACATTTCAGCGTGAGTTCAACAACGTGCAGCGCGCCTGGCATTATGCCGTCGAGACGCAGCAGGTTGGATTCTTGCACCAGATGGCTGAGCCGTTGATGTTCTGTTGCAATGAAAGTTCGTACAATCACTATGGTGATGCACTTCTGACCGAAGCCTTGACTCGCCTTAACCCAAACGTCCCCATTCCCTCTTGGCAGAGCTACACATGCGTCGCGGATCACTCTACGCCAATGCAGATCGGCACAAAGACTCTCAGGCCGATCTCGAAGCGGCCTTGACGCTGCTCAACGGAGAAGAACCGACACCACTTCTGGGAAGAGTGTTCCATTCACTCGGGTTTCTCGCCATTTATCGGGAAGAGTTTGGGCAGGCCCGCATTTATGCAACCCACTATCAGCAAGTTGCCCGTGATCTGGGTGACCGCATGATGGAGGTGCAGGCATTGCGTTTGCAAGCCATTGCCAGCCGATACCTGGGCAATCCAGAAGAGGCCATTCTCTATGGTCAACAGGCATTGCGCCACTGCCAAGAACAAGGGGATCAGTTAGGCGAGGCGTTGGTCACAAAGGATGTGGGTTCTTTTTATATACAGTGTGGCGACTTTGCAACCGCGGATCGCTATCTATCCACGGCATCGGAACAGAACAACGATATGGGGCAGGCGTACATCCACTGGCATCGAGCGCTGCTATCGCTGCATCGTGAAGAGTTCAGCGCCACATGCAGACATACGCAACAGATCCTTGACGACTATCCAGAGATCAGGTTGGCTTGGTTTCGCGGGGTCGTCCAAAACTTGTTGGGGCATGGATTGTTGGGCGTAGGAGAGTATGAGCCTGCTGTATCAGCCTATCGTTCAGCCTTGGTTCTATTTGATCCAGAGAATCAGCGGGCCAAAATGATGGAAAGCGTTGCTGGCCTGGCCAAAGCAGCGCTTCATCAGGGGGATCTGACTGAGGCGATGGCACACGTTGAAACCATTTTGACCCATCTTTCCCAAAAGAATCTCGATGGGGCAGATGACCGTTTTCGCGTCTATGCAGTCTGTATCCAGGTCTTGCAAGCTGCGAAGGATGGACGGGCAACCGAGGTGCATCGCGATGCCTATTCTCTATTGCTGACGCAGGCATCCTCCATCAAGAACGAATCCCTGCGTCGTTCATTTTTCGAGAATCTCCCCTCCCATCGAGAAATCGTCGCATGGGAGCAAATTGCATCTGAGCATGCGGCCCTGCCAACGGAAATCCATTTCTCTTCGGGGACCGGGTTAACGCAAAATCAGCTAGAAACCAATCGTTTATCTCTCCCTCCGAACCTCTCCCAAACTACAGTATCATCTAAGTTCTGACACATTATCGTAGGCGCTGCTTGAAGCTGTGATAGATGAGAGCTCCTCAAATCGTAGGTCACTTCTCTGAAGTGACGAGCAGCAAGAACCCTGGATCTTCACGAGGAAAACGGTCGCTCTCTTGCTGCATGTCCCGCCGGAGACGGACCTACGGTAAAGTGTCATCATTCTGGCTTTGGGAGAATTGTGCTCATTCAAAGATTGGCAATACTCAACGCCGCGCGCACCCCAGAGAGATAGGCGCCATGAACTGTCGATGGATACTCCTCAGAGGTCGCTTCACCTGCAAAAAAGAGACGATCCCCAACCGATTCGGCCAATATCCGTCGCGTTTCAATACTTGCGTCAACGGCATTAAATGAGTAGGAACAGAGAGCAAATGGGTCGGTTGCCCAATGGGATATCTGCCAGCCTTCAGGATCGGGGATATCCTTACCATAGATGATGCGCAAGACGTTCATGGCATCTTCCACCACCTCGGCATCCGTCCACTCTGCGATTTGCCATGCGTAGTCAGCCGCGTTGAACCCCATCAAAATCGGCTGACCTGTGTAGAAAGCGACATTCAGCCACTGATTCCAGCGCCCGTATTCGGTGGAAATCCGGTTCAAAAATTCGACCTCTTCATCCCAAAAGACCGTGGGAAATCGCAAAAAGAGCTTGCTCAATAAACCGGCCCCCATGGTGGCAATTGCGTTTTGTTTTTCGGCAGGTAATGCTGGTTCAAATTGAACATTGCCACTTTGCAAGACGCCAATCGGCAAAGTGACAATGACACGATCTGCTTCAAATGTCCCCCGATTGGTCTGGACCGTCACCCCTTCCGTCCCATACTGGATCTGATCGACCACCTGCTCAAACTCGATAGTGAGATCACGCGCGAGATACTCAGCCAGGCGTCCATAACCATCGAGAAAGACCACGTCTGGGCCACCAAATGCTTCTGCATCGTCGTAATTGACGGCGGAAAGCTCGTCGATGCTTCCCGCATATTCATGTTCGATGATCGTGTTGAACATGTGCAGAACCTGTTGTTGTTCGATGGCAGAGAGCTGCTGCCAGAGATCAGTGGCTTCAATGGCCTCGCGGATCGTCATCTCATCTTCCGCCTCATCTTCCGCCGCTGCAAACAATGTATTCCATAACCGTTCTATTTCTGCCCAAAACGTATCGCTCATCTCCTCCCCGTCTGTGTCATAAAGAATCGCATTGTCATAGTCGGTTTTGACGCGCGCAACGTCTGCCTCATCGGCTAGGGCTGTCAAAGGATTTCCCCTTGTCCCATGAATCCACGATGCACCCAGATCGACTGGCGCATCATCCCATAAGCGGCTTGTCCACACACGTCCGCCGATGCGATCCCGCGCCTCCAGCACTGTGACAGAATAATCTGCATCATGCAAGCGTCTTGCCGCGGCCAGCCCCGACATGCCGGCACCAATCACCAGCACTGGTTCGGTCGGCTGCTCACCCTCACCTGACGATGGAGATTTTTCTGTCCCGTCATTTCTCATCATCCCATTGCAAGCTGCCGCCATCGTAGCGATGAGGCTGAAGTGTAAGAAGTCTCGTCTAAGCATGTAATCTGTTTCTCCCTTCGTACATACCAACAACAAGTAGAAGAAGATTTTATCACAGATCTTGACCGGTTCGAACGAATGTCAACCCTTTAGGCGCAAAAATAGTACCTTCTCAATAACTCGATAGTTGTATTTTGAGCAGGTGCCAGATTTGACAAAGTCAAATTAA
>JAHBNG010000158.1 GCA_019217005.1 Chloroflexi bacterium TSY | reverse complement strand
CTGCGTGTAATCTCTAATGCGGCTCTGCCCCGGGACTACCGGCGTAAGAGAACGCCTCCTCCGTTGTACTTATTTTCTTGGAACGGCCTAAGCCACTTCGCCGAGCCAATGACCGATGCCGCAACTTTTGTCCATTAACAAACATGTATTCATGATGATTATATCACAATAACCAAGCAGTATGAAACCGATATGAAAAATCAAAAGATGACTTCTTTGACCTTTACGTCCCGCGTCCCTGTCTTCGACGCCAACGTCCGCGTTGGTGATCGTCACGATGAGCCGGCGCCATTCCGTGATCGCACCGCATTGTTGGCTGAGATGGACCGCCACGGTGTTGCTCGAGCATTGGTTTACCATGCGCTGACTGAATTCAACAGCCCGATTGAGGGGAACGAATTGCTCGAAGAGTGGCTCGGCGATGATGGACGACTGTTGCCTCAGTGGTCCATCGTGCCGACGGAGGAGTCGTTGGCTCAGATTCAATCACTTCATGCTGATGGCCGCATGATGTCCGTGCGGCTCCATGATACGAATATCATTGGGTTGCCTTTTCGGCCTTGGGCTTACGATCCGATGTTGACTTGGCTGTCGGAGAATCGGGTTCCGCTCTGGATTCCGCTACCCGATGTCAATGCCGATGACCTCGTGACCACACTCCAGGCATATCCTCACTTGCGAAGCGTGATTGTTGGTGCGCACTATGTGCATGCGCTCTGGGTACGCCCCCTGCTAAAAGCGTTGCCGAATGCGTATCTGGAGTTAAGTCGTTATGAAACGATCGGGGAGATCGAAGCACTTTGCCAAGAGTTTGGCCCGCAACGATTTCTCTATGGTTCCTGGTATCCGCGCTATGCAATGGGCCCGATGCTCTTTTATCTACATCATACGAATTTAACGTCTGAGGAGTTGACGTTGGTCTGCGCAGAGAATTTGGACAACATGATTGGAGGGAGCACATGATTGAAAATATCCAGGTCATCGATTTTCACGGACATGTTGGGCGCTGGGACCGATTCCGCATGGATGACGACCCCGCAAAGCTGCTCCACGCCATGGATGCGGCTGGGATCGATGTAGCTTGCATGTTCAACATCTTTCATCCCGACGGCACCACGGGCAACGATCTCACCGCCAAGTTTGTTGCAAAACACCCGGATCGCTTCGTCGGTTTTGCCTATGTCTCCCCTCGGTTACCAGAGAGCATGGCGCCAGAGCTCATCCGTGCGATTGACGAGCTGAACTTTGTTGCGATCAAACTCTACCCGCCCTACACGGCATGGGCTTTACACGACCCAATCTGGCACCCCATTTATGAATTTGCCAACGAGCGTGGGCTGGCCGTTCTCTTTCATACCGGTCCGGAGGTTCAATCTGCACCAAAGTTTATCGCCGAAATTGCGCCCCATTATCCCAACGCAAATTTTGTGGCAGGTCACGCGGGGAACATTCCTCCCTATCGTGACCAGGCGATTGCTGCCGCGCAGGCTCACCCCAACGTCTATCTAGAAACTTGTTCGACCTTCCGCTCTCCTGGCGTCATCGAGCGGCTAGTGAATGAAGCCGGGGCAGATCGAGTTCTCTACGGATCTGACATGCCATTGATGGATCCACGGCCACAAATTGGCAAAATTATCACTGCACAGATTTCAGACGAGGCGAAACGGTTGGTCTTAGGGGGCAACGCACAACGTTTGTTGAAGCGGGTCTAAATCATGCGGAATCTCGAATCAAGTCCACTCGCAGATGATGGTCTGATCGTCACATTGAGCGTTGGTCAGAGCAAGATCGGCGCAGGAGCAATAGACAGCTTGGGAAACCAGCTCTGTCTGTTAGAAGAAATTGCCACTCCTCGAGAATCGTCCGATCGGTTTGCGGCTACGGCCCAACAAATTGTGGCGGTAGTTCGTCAGGTGGGCCAACAAAATGTGGCGTACGTAGGTGTCTCCTATCCAGAGCTGGTGCCTCCACCACCGAGGCTGATTACTGATCCAGAGAATTTGCCCAGCGATTCAAATCCGATTCAAGAGACAATTGCGAGCTTGGTCGCAGAGAAACTCGGACCCCCCATACAGCTGGAGGTTCTTCATGATGCCGCTGCGGCGGCTCTAGGGGAAGTCAGTTTGAAAGGTACGTTGGCTGGATGCAAAGATTGTCTGTTTATCGTATGGGGTACTGGTGTTGCCAGTGGCATTATCCGTGATGGCCGGATTTACTGGCGAGATCCAGCCATACATTTGATGACGGGCGAAATTGGATTGCAGGTGATACGAATGGCCAATGGGCTCTTTGAATACCGGCCGTCGCCAGAGCTTCCCGAACTTGGCCCCTTTGGAGACACGATTGGATCGCTGGCTTCGTGGTCCCGAGCTTGCACGCAGATTTGGGAAGAGGATAGATGCGAAGGTCGAGGGACAAGCCCTGTTGGCGCTGGTGAATAAGATATCGAACCAACTGGATTTGGTCGATATTAACAGAGTAGCAAGACAGGGAAGTGCATTTGCCATTGAGTTGATCGAATCTGCCGGCCATGAAATGGGACGAGCATTAGCGCCCTTTGTCCACTATTGGCTTGTGGAAAGGAAGACGAAGTTTGCGCAGAACATTATCATTGGATCGGGTGTCGCAAAGTTGGGGGATGGTCTGATGCGAGAGGGCGAAGGCATTCTGATTACGGCAATTAGGCAAACCCTTGAGCAGACTCTCTTGTCACTCGGTATGGATGAGTATGACACAACAAAGGTCATTCTATCTGCAATTGGATATGAGCGGGAGTTCTATGCGTTTATCCCATAGATCTACGTGGATTCTGAAAAATCGAAGAAGTCGTTCGAAACCCAAACGGCTCAACCACATGAGATTCTGTTGAGCCGTTCTTTTTATCTTTTGCCTTTATAGATTACTTCTACATCGAGCTGAAAACGCTCGAATACTTTATATTTGATTGGTCTGTTGAGATGCTTTGGTCTAAACTTGACATCCTTCACAACACATCTTAAATAAAATTGCTTCCCCAGAATCGTGAATTCTCTTCCTTTCTCTGCTATCACGAAATTAGTTTTCTTGCTCTTAGGTTGTAGTTTCTGTTGCACCTTTTGCTCGCTAACCAATACGATATCTCGTTCAAATCCTTTACAGCGTTGGACTTTTTCCCCGAACAATATTCTAAATGCAGAGATACATTTAGGATTACTGGGCTCAGATCCATACTCATGATCGAGCATACGAAATTCTATTTTGCAATCATTGATGAGAAAAGAGCAGGTTTCCGAAAACTTCTGCTTTCCCCATCGATACATAATTGAAAATTGGCGAACTTGATCACCTTTTTTTATGCGCAAATTGGGGCTTGGCTTTTCGTCTTTGGAATTTCCCCCTAAACGACGGTTCATTTGCAATATGGGCCGAGGCGGAAGCGTTGATTCTGCCAAGCGCGTAGAAGGTGCCGGTGAATTCGATGATTTACTAGATAGACTTTTGGCATCGAGCAAGTAACCATCAGACGTTCGCATAAATAAGACGGGTATTGCCCACTCCATGGTGTTGAGTTCGAACCAGAGAGATTTGCGCGCCTCAGTTAACGCCGCATCAACCGGATAGCCATCTATCAGCGATTGATAGAAAATCTCTGAGAACTTTGTCGCAGCTTGAACAGATATCTGGGATTGCATTGCAATCACCATCGGTATAGATTTTTGTACAAGATGCTGAGCAACGCCAGAAAAGCTATGACGAGAATTTGCGCGGGCACCGTCACAAGCATTCAGAATCACCAAACGCAGCGTGGGTGCTGCATCATATAGCAATGCCCCTAATACATTTCCAGTTACGGTTTTTACATTTCCTTGATCAGTTAAAAAGAACAGCGTGCCATTTTGAGAGGAGTCATTGAACTCTCCATGTCCTATAAAGTGAATAATATCATACTTTTCCCGTCTCAATCTTGCTTGCAGCCGTTGTATTGTGATATCTCGTAGATATTCTACATGAAGAACACCTTGATCTTGGAGCACTCTTACTGAGGATTGGATTGTCCTCCATTGTTGTTCAATATCCTTTGCATCAAAATTTCTAGGGCTAGCGGATATAACTAGCATACGCAACGGTAGGGTTGTGTTGCGTTGACCATTATCGTAAGAAGTTGCTAAATAACGAACGATTGGTGTTTCGATTGAGCACGCAAAAAAATGTTCTGAAGATGTATTGTACATAGACTCCCAGGGCAGCCTTGCAAGTTCGGGTACCTCTGTCAGACAAAGACGAATTCTCAATCTTTTTCCTTCTGCACGCGCTCTCTGACGACTTGCTTCAAATAAAGAACGTATATTGACATCAAATACTGTGTTATACAGCTTCTGTCCGATTTGCATCGCCTCGTTACCGGTTGATGTTTTATCAAACCAGGCATTTTCTAGTTGGTCAAGCAAATGGAACCATTCTTTGCTGTTAATGTCGAGTGCGAAATCCTGGCTATTTTCGCCTGTAGGCGAATATGATACGCGGGCTTGATAACGGTTTTTAGAACGTCGATCTGGGATAATGGTTAAATCAAAATTTAAGTATTCTCAGTAGATCCAAATTTGGCGTTTTTGGCTATTTTCAGTCGAGATTGCAGGGATTTTGGAGTCATTTATTCAGATTTCGGTTACAGAAAACAACCTATTTCATATCTGAAAATCGCCCAAATCTAACGCAAAAACTAGATATCGACCGGCAAATTTGTATTTATGTCAACTGTTTAGCCAGAATTCTCTCTCAAAACCTGAAATTTGGATCTACTGATTCTAGCATTTTCGTCTACGTTCGTTGTCCTATGGCGACACTGCTGATTACAGAATCGATACGCGAATGTTTTATACTTCTGTGTATGTCCCTTTTGCAGCTACTGTCTGTAAATATGTTGTACCAAAAAGGATCAAATAGAACAAATTCGAGCACCAGATACTCAGCACACTACAGATAATATTGTAATGACTGTCGAAAAGATACGGCTAAAAAAAGTTCGCTCATCAGACGAAAGTGTGCAAATCTGTGAAATTTGGGCGATATGATCGTCGATTTGCACACTTTTCATAGATGAGCCAAAAAGTTTTCGTAATGATTCCCGAACAGCAACCTATTCAATCGCTAAATCTTGCACCAAAAATAACTTCGGTCTTGAATTGGAAGAGTCCTCGCGACAATATCCAGCTGTTGGTTTGGTATTTATATTTCCCTCAAGCAATTGAGCATTATATTGATTGGTTGAACAATCTTCCTTTTTCACCAACACATGACGCAAGTATCCAAAACAATCTAACGGGTCAATTCAGCAAATCCCGTTTGATTACACAATTCTTTTGGCAAACAGCTCTTTTGGGGACTTTGCTGCTGCTGTCGATCAATGTATGTTATTGGCTCCTCGTCAATAATATAGGGTCTGGAACAGTAACCCTATCGAGGTTTTTTGCGGGTAGTATCGTCGGGCTTATTTTCTTTTTCCTGATTGTTATTTTAGGATTTAGTATAAAAAATTTGATTATTCCGTTTATTCATCACGCAATCTACCTGGGGATCATTAGCTCGTTCATCAGCATACCATTAATCCATGATTTAATATTTAGAACACATATTTCACAAAGTTTATTTATCGGACTATTGATTGGCGTTATCACTGGGACAGCAATATTGATTCTGCTAAAATATTCAACCAATACAGAGCAACGAAATATTTCGTATGGTAGCTTCGGTGTTCTTTTTATTCTCATCTTTGGTCTTCTCGTTCGGTACTATATGCCGGCTGCAGGTTCAGCTGCCGATTCAATTCTAACCGCACTTTACTGGAGTATCATCACTTTTTTCGTTGCCTGTGCCACACTAGTGTTTATTGTGTTGCGCCCAGATGATTGGTTATTGGGGTGGGTTGTCTGTTCGCAAGAACCAGATGACGACGGGAGTTGGAACATCCCGCATGTTACTCGAATTCCCTTCGCTCGGTTAATGCAAGAATTTGAGGAAGAGCTTGAGCGAGATTGGGCTCAAGGGATATCGAACTTGACGATTCTACTGAAGTTCAGCTATCAAAAGCCTCCGCTTATTCAGGTTGTACGCAAACGATTGGCAGATACTCCCGATAAACAAATTATCGATCATGTTCTTGTTTTGTTTGAAAATCAGACATGCAGAAATGATATTTTGGAGTATGCACCAAACACGTCAATTCCTTTCGTGAAGACAATTCCAACGGCACCCGCTTCCACTATATTCTTTGGCAATCGCACAAAAAAGAAGGGGCGATTGAAAAAGAATAGAGAACGGCGAGGTTTACTTTTGGATCGCAAACCGTTAACGATCGAATTGGCAACCGATACACCTCAACGGGCGATAATCGCCGGATTATGGTATCTGATGCAGAAATATCCAGGGAAGGCAAAAGAGGCATTTGAAAAACAAGATCTTCGAAAGAGAGATTTTGGAGATTCAGGAAAAGAATTGTGCCAACTTGCAGATACGCTTGAGCGGATTGTAGAAGGACCAAATATCATCCCTACGGCCCCGTTCAAATTATCAGTCCCTTCAAACAATGTAAAGTTTAAAGAAGCGTGGAACGCTCTATCTTCCATTCAGGAGTTCATTCGCTGTTCTTGGGTAGTCCAGCATTGTAGAGGTCTGAGAAAACATATAATTAGGCGGGTAGCAACTGGAATTCTTGCAAAGATCATCGCTGACCTGGAGCAAATTGTGGCAAACCAAGATTTTCGGCCGGGTGAACAGATTCTATTGGAGCAATCAATGGAATGGTACAATCTCTTAGGAAAATATTCCGCTCCCAATATATCTCCTCAGAAAAGAGTGGAGAACCCATATATTTTTGCCGAACCACTACATAATGCGGACATTTTCGTTGGACGGCAAACTATAATAGATGATCTCAAAAATGCTTGGACACAAGGAAATCTGCGACCTGTTCTATTGTATGGGCAAACGCAAATAGGTAAAACTTCGGTTATTTTTAACCAGAAGACGCTCAACTCAGGGCGTATTATCCTTATTTATGTAAATCTTGAGCATTTGGACATTCGGGCATCGCAATCGCATCTGCTCATGGCGATTTGTGCTGAGATCGAAATTCAAACGAATGTCCAATCTCCATCGCGTGAAGCAATATTCAGAGATCCAAATCACACTTTCTATACTTATGTCAAGCGCGTGTGTGAGATGGGTCTAGAGCAATCATTGGTGATCGTTTTGGATGAGTTCGAGCATATTGAAAGTTTGATTATTCAGTCAGGAACAAAGGACCATATCCTTCGATTTTTGTGGGAATTTTCTCAAGCTCAAAGTCAACTCGGATTTGTCTTTGTCACAAAGAAAACGCCAAATGAAATCCGTGAGCAATTCGATAATCCCTTTACCACAGGCTTAGAACCGATACATGTTAGTTACATTTCCCGGGAAAATACCAAAAAATTATTAAGAGACCCCCATGAGGATTTTCTACCATACTGTTTAGATGAAGCGATCGAAGAAGTGTTTCACCAGTCAGCTGGGCATCCCTATATCGTGCAACTGTGGGCCTACTGTTTAATGGACAATTACAATCGGGATCTATCAAACAATCGGCTGTGTGATCCCCTTTTTACCGTCGATGATATAAACGAAATACGGTTCAATCCGGATCCAACCTTTGAACGAGGTCTAGATCGCTATTGCAGGAACATTTGGGATGAAATTAGTCTTAACGATCGTGGTAGTGAGAAGATTCTATTTAAACTTGCACAAGCCCCAGATGGATTGCGGGTGGAGGATTCTGAACCTTGGACGGAATTGATAGAGCACGATGTTGTTGAGCGTGTTCAAGATGGAAAAATCAAAATCAAAATTCCATTGTTTCAAGAATGGATCATTAATAATATAAGTATAGTCACTCCTTTCGCAAATCAATTCGCCCAGTGACAATCACATCAACCAGTCGGACTGTGTCAGAAAACACGGTTATGTCGAACAATATAGAGAAATAGGAGAAAACCCCAAATGACCTGGACATTTGAACTGATCGCTGGTCCAATGGGCCTGACGGAAGGACCTGCCTGGGACGGCAACGGCTTACTCTACACCAACATTCCTAACAGCCGCATCATGCGCTATGATCCAGCGAGTGGCGAATCAACTGAGATACGCACAGGAACAAATCGGGCCAATGGCTTGATGTTCGACCCGGATGGACGGCTCTATGCTTGCGAAGGTGGGAATCCAGAGAAAGATTCAACAAGTGGTCGGCGTATTGTGCGCTACGAAGCGGATGGGGGTGTAACGGTTCTCTGCGATCAATTCGAGGGCAAGCGGCTCAACAGCCCCAATGATCTAGCCATCGATCAACAAGGACGTATCTGGTTTACGGATCCACGCTACGGCGAGTTGCGCCACGACATGGAGCTTGATCATGAGTCTATTTTCCGTCTGGACCCACAACTCGATGGCTCCTGGAACTGCAAACGCATGACCTTCGATACAACGGCACCCAATGGATTGCTTCTCTCGCCCGACAACCGCACGCTCTATGTTGCGCAAAGTAAATATGGCGACAGTGAAAAACGCGAGTTGCGCGCCTATCCGATTTTGGATGATGACACGCTGGGTCAGTTTGAGGTGTTGCACAACTTCTATCCGCATCGCGGCATCGATGGGATGTGTTTGGACACGGAAGGAAATATTGTTGCAACAGCTGGTTGGGAAGTGAGTGGACCAGGCGCTATGATCTATGTCTTTGCTCCCAATGGGCGCGTTCTGGAAACACATCCACTGCCTGTCAATCGTCCAACAAACTGCTCCTTTGGAGATGCAAACTTGCGGACGCTTTATGTCACAAGCATAGACGGGCATCTCTTAAACTTTACTTTCTGGTAAAAGAAAAGAGATGAGGTGAGAAATGTGACAAAAAGCGGTTAGCGTTTCATCCTAAAGGTAGAGAACCCAAAAAGGAGGAAGGAATGCTAACCGCGCCAGAAATAACTATAGCAGTACTGATGAATGTATTGCAAGTAACGCCGGTGGGAACAAACGTAAATGTAATGCGTCTGATGTGGGCGATGATGAATGGGTCGTTTCTGAAAAGTCGAGGAGCAATCCATAGTGGATTGAGTGAAAGCGGGTTTGAAGATGAGGAGCTCCGGCGAAGCTGGTGGAGCTTTCGATATGGATCATGGGATATTGCAAGCCTGCTCTCATCGTGGCAAGAAGAAGTGGAGTGGAAAGGGAATGGGAGGCAAAAAAGTTAGAAGGATACCGAGTGAAAAGCATAGATATCACAGGGTTCTGGCGACCGAAGCTGCAAGGGAAAGTGAACCGACTCTATAACTCAACGGCTCGTCGGGCATTGCCGCGCTCATCTTTGGAGTGATGATAAGCTCGGGGGAGATAGGCGGGAAACGAGTGCCACTGCTCAAGGCAATCATGAGATGCGAGGTAGGCACAAAGGAAAGTGAGTTTCGGAAAAAGCTGCTGAAAGAGACGAAGAAATCACTGGAGTCAGACGAAGTGGCGGTGGTCGATGCCGGGTTTACAATCAGAGAAATGCTAGAAAGCGACGTCGACCGATTTGTCCTTCGGGAAGCGATTAACTGCACAGCGCGCCGCAATGAGTTACCCGAACGTAAGGAAAAAAGGCAGACCACCCGAATATGGTGATATTGTGCGTCCGCTCTCTCGATGCTATAGGGGAAAGCGACTCGAGGCCACAACTCCAGACTCGTTTGGTCAATTTGTCTATAGTGGTCGCCTGATTCGCTATCAAGCATGGCACAATCTCGTCCCCAGGACAACCAAGGTGGATACAGCCAACCGCACCTATTCGATTTACGTCTTTCAGGATCCTGCTTATCACACACCTTTGGTTCTGGCGACCGTCATGGCTTTACAAGCTGAAACCATTTATCTTTTCTATCTGGAGCGCTGGCCTGTTGAACATCCCCCCCTTGGCTTCCAAGCAGATGATTGGCTTACATCGTCAATTTGTTCATGCCGATGAGGCTTGCTTCCGCTTACCTGAACTGGGGCTGCTGGCTGGCAATCTTCTTTCCCATTTAGCCGCTTCTCTTCCTCCCATACCGACTGGCTACTGGGATCGAGAGCCTCAAGCCACTCCCGGCAGGCTGCGCCGCGTTCTCTCGAGTGCTCTTTTTCCAACTCCCGACCAACTCGACCCTGACTTTCGGAAAAAGGCCTCGGTTTCACACCATTTACCTAAAGGCGTTCTCGCTCATCGCCGCCTCAATGCCGCTGCTTAAACTAGCCGAGCACTATTTTTACATTTTATCCCGTTTTTTCAGGGTGGATTCTTTTTTCCGCCCCTTTCGGTTTGCCCTTTGTCACTCAAGCCTTTACCAGAAAGTAAAGTTAAAAGCACAAACAGAAAGAACAGGGCTGCTGTTATTCCCTTGAGGAAAGGAGTGAGAGACGATCCTGTTTCAGTCACTGCTTTGTCAGTCTCTTGTCAGATGTTTGAGAGGCTCATCTACTATTTCTATCGTATACTCTATCACATAAAATCAATAGTTACATCATTATGGCAGATCAATGAGAATCTCAACGAGTATCACGCAACACGTGTGAACGGAGTAAATTTCTATGCTTGAAAAAGTAGCGCTCGCGATTATCGGGCTCGGCGTCATTTGTTACATCAGTCTGCTCATTATTGGGATGATCGCTGTATTCCCCTATGGTTTGATTGGGCTTCTATTCCTGGTTGGAATCGGCTTCTTATTTGTCAAAGTCTTAATGGAACGCCTGTCAAACAAGGAAGATGAGTACTATATCAGGAACGTGGAGAAATAGGTTGAATGATCATCACAACGCAAGATAAGATTGCAGAACGAGAAATTGTGGAAACACTTGGCGTGGTGCGTGGAAATACCATTCGTGCCCGTCATATTGGGTCAGACTTAGTCGCTGGTCTACGGAATCTAGTCGGCGGTGAAGTAACTGAGTATACGAAGTTAATGGCCGAAGCACGGGAACAGGCTATGGATCGCATGATTGCAGAGGCAGAGCGTCTCAGTGCAGATGCAGTAGTAGGCGTTCGCTTTACCACATCAACGGTTCTACAGGGCGCAGCGGAACTGCTTGCCTATGGCACCGCTGTTCGTTTACGGGAATAAGGCCATTCCAGAGAAATAAATCCCCAATTTGCCCAGTCGATTTCTCTGGAATGGCTTGAGCTTTTCCAGATCAAATTAGAGATTTTAATTGTTGGAAAAGCCTAAAGCAAAGATCATTCCCAGAGCAGCAGCTGTTCCAATCGGATAGAGTCGAGTTTGCCTATCAACGGGTTCTGCCTCGATAAGCAAAGCAGCACCCGTTGCAAGAAGCTGTTCCAAGGGTGGCTTCTCATCTGCTGCACGAATCACCTGTTCCTCCGTTAATGCAATCACGCCGCGTAGTTCGTCTACAGGCAAATTGCGCGGTGTTTCGCATAATTTCCCACGATAAATAACAATCCGATAAATCTCACCGGCGAGCGGTGAATTGGGTGGATGGATCATTTCGTAAAGTGCCAGGGGAGTTGGCTCATCAGGCACAGACACTAAGATGGGAGACCCATTTTGGGGTAAATACCAGGTATACTCTGAAGAATATACCACAACATCAACACCCGTTTCCTCCCGCGCTTCCCGGTGGACACATTCCAGCCAGCCTTCTCCAGGCTCCAAATGACCTCCGATCCCGGCATAAAATAGGGTTCCGGGCGGACACCGATGACGTTGCCCAGCGAGGAAGAAAATATAACGTCCTATCTCATCTTGTAAAGCCAAGCCCGTTCCGGCTTCGACATCTGCAGGAGCAAAGTCATCTATTGATGTTGGGGTGTTGAGCGAGCGCGGGTTAGGTCGCATCACATGACTCACGCCATTAATGTCTGGCTCTCGGCATCCGGAGCAACGCTGTGGTCACTTTGCATAAGTTGGGGATCAAGCGAAGTTGAGGAGCCAGATGACGTAGATGAAGTGTCTTGATCGGCTGGCGTTTGGTTTTGCTGTTGGTCCCGCGCGCGAAGCTCATCGCCCGTAACGGTACGGCGATAGATTTGCGTATGAGCTTCTCGTCTTTGCTGGATTGTTTCACCCATAAAGGGTGGGTTATCAAGAAGTTTGGCATGGATGTAGCTTCCGACGACTCGCACCGTTGCAATGACTGGTGCTGCCAGAAAAGCTCCCAAAATACCAACTGTACTGAGCCCCACGATGACACCGCAAATGACAACGACTGGGTGCAGATTGACACTGTCGCCAATGACGCGTGGGACAATGACACCATTCTCGATCTGTTGAATGAGGAAATAGACGCCGATGGTGAGCAAGGCAAAGCCCAAGTTGCCAAATTCTGCCACAGCAGGATTTGAACTCCCCTGAATAAGAGCCACGATAACAGCTGGAAACATGGCTAATGTGGGTCCCAAGTTGGGAATCACTTCCAGAACACCCGCCACAATGCCCAAGATCAAGGCACCAGGCATCCCAATCAGTTCGAGGACCAACCAGGTAATAACACCAATGGTGATAGCTAAGATCAGCTGACCGCGAAAGAACAATTGCCAGATGTGACCAATACGACGTAAAAGTTCGATAAACTCTGGCTGATAAGACTGCGGAAAGAGCCCCTCTAGATAGGATCGAATCGCCGGGGCATCTTTGGTCAAATAGAGGCTGACAATAAAAACGACTATGGTTGTAAAGAGAACCTGGAAGATGCTGCCGACAACGCCAAAACCAAAGGCCGCCGTACTGCCGACAACGCTCGTTGCTGTCCCCAAGAGCCGTTGGACATAGTTCAAAATTTCGGTCAGCGTGGGAATAAAATTGAATTGAAACTCGGTAAAGTTCGTCTGAAATTGCCGGAAGAGATCGCCAATCGGAATCTCGATACGTCCGCCCAATAAAACCCAATTCTCTGGTGCGTTGCTAAACGTATTTTCTGTCCAGTTGACCAAAATATTCGCGATTTCCAACGGATCATAGACATTGAGCGCAGAAAGTTGCCGGATTAGAATCGGCCCTACGAGAATGGGCGTAATGATCAAGCCCACGGCCAAAAGTAGAAAGAGCACGATTGTACTCAAACTGCGTGGAATGCGGATTCGTTCCGCCAAATCCACGATGGGTTTGAGCAAGTAGGCAATGATGCCGCTTACAACCAAAATTGGCAACACGGGACGACTGAGCCAAAGTGCGAAAAGTAGGGCAATTAGCAAAATCACCAATACCGTACGTTTGGTGGCTGGATCCCATTTCTCACTGGCTGCGTAAACTGTAACGGTCTGTGGCGTAACGGTTGATGACATGACGGTCTGTGGTGGCTCGACCGCGGACGGAATTGGAACTACGCTGGTATCAGATGAGGATGTTTCATATTCATTTGCGTGAACATCTGTTGAGTCAACATTGACATGTTCATCAGATGGAATTGATGCTTGCATCGAAAATAGGACTTGAAAAACGAAGAAGAAACCACGTCACTAAATAAAACCCCAAGCAGCGAGAGTGGTCGCGCTTGAGTTTTGTTAAAGATTGATTAACGGCGCACCTGTTTGCTGCGCATCTTGCGTGCCCAGCCAAAGGGCAGTTCATGCTGTGTCGCAAACTGCTGATAAGTTGTGTAAAAACGCTGGCGATCCTGTTGGCTGATGACGGCCAATGCATCGGCTGTTTCGATGGCATAGGGATAACCAGTGCCCACAATACATTCAGCACGCACGAGATCGATGACTGTATCTGCTTGGCCTGTATCATAAATCCAACGCGGCATCTCCAATCGTGCAGGAGGGCGATCTTGACTTAACCGAATGTAGCAAAAGACGACGCGTTTGTAGAATTGTGCTCTATTTTGACCGCGACGTTCATCTTCACGCGTCAATGCATCAGCACGAGCACAGATAAAGTAGGGACTACGCTCACCCCAATGGTCAGGTGACAGCAACTTGTCAAATAAATGCGTATCGAGAACTTGTTCACCAGGCGGTTCGCCTAACACATTTTCGATCATGTTGACAATATCTCGGCTATGGGGATTATCAACATAAGCCACCAATGGAACCTGGAAACGCTCCGAATCATCAATCAAGCGTCGGACTGCCACCAAATAGGGCTGCGCACGATTGGCGCTCATTTGACCGGCAAAACTGACGATAAATGAACCATCATAAAAACAAAGCGGAATATGAGGATTGGTATCAGAGACAAAATCGCTATTTTCTCCGATAGTGGGGTGACGAGCTGAAATGCTGTTATGTTCCCCATACTGAGCCATCAATCGAGCCAACTGCTCACATTCACGTTCGAAACGCACTTGGTTTACTTGACGTTCAGGTGATGGTGTATCACTTCCCTGAGATGCGTTATCGGTCAGTTCATTTGGTGCCAACACTTCGAAGGAGATATCTTTCACATACTCTTTATCTGCAGTATGGTAATTCACAAACCAACCGATTTGCACAGCACCAATCGGCGGGAAAAAATCCTCGGTCGGTGTGATCTGACTCCCATCCACAGCAACCACAGGGCGATTCCGTAAAATTTCTAATGCCCATTGACGTGCTTCACGGTGATTGGACCAACTTTGCTCAAAAGGCATGCACCATCGAATTGCTTCATCAAGATCTAGTGTGGGAAATGCACCCGTCCATTCCGTGTTAACAGCATCTAGCTTTGCAGACATCGTTGTACAATCAACATCTAGAATGCTCTCGAGCTGTTCCTCCAACGTAGCACGTTGTTTTCCTTGCTCGATGAGATACTCTTGCAAGTCGGTTCGTTTCTGTTGCAGTGCATAGACCACTTTGTTTCGATCGAACATATGGTCATTATACCACAGATCGCCAACAATGGGTCTTACGCAATTCGCAGATCTACATTACATGTATAACACGATCCTGATTGAGATGCCACTTAACCTTCGGACAATAAAATCATATTCAAAGGAGCTCAGAGTGTTGTCAACCACCCGAGATCCGAAAGAACCTAAAATCGTTTTCTGTCGAAGGACAATTATCCGAAGTTTAAATGGTGTGGCTATGAGTATCGCCATCACTTTAGAATCGGCCGATAATCGTGGCGAAAGCTAAATTTACAGATCGGACTTCTTTTATGCGCTGACGATCTGTGATAAATTTGTAGAGATATATTTTAACTTTACTTTCTGGTAAAGGCTTGAGTGACAAAGGGCAAACCGAAAGGGGCGGAAAAAAGAATCTACCCTGAAAAAACGGGATAAAATGTAAAAATAGTGCTCGGCTAGTTTAAGCAGCGGCATTGAGGCGGCGATGAGCGAGAACGCCTTTAGGTAAATGGTGTGAAACCGAGGCCTTTTTCCGAAAGTCAGGGTCGAGTTGGTCGGGAGTTGGAAAAAGAGCACTCGAGAGAACGCGGCGCAGCCTGCCGGGAGTGGCTTGAGGCTCTCGATCCCAGTAGCCAGTCGGTATGGGAGGAAGAGAAGCGGCTAAATGGGAAAGAAGATTGCCAGCCAGCAGCCCCAGTTCAGGTAAGCGGAAGCAAGCCTCATCGGCATGAACAAATTGACGATGTAAGCCAATCATCTGCTTGGAAGCCAAGGGGGGATGTTCAACAGGCCAGCGCTCCAGAGAAAAGATAAATGGTTTCAGCTTGTAAAGCCATGACGGTCGCCAGAACCAAAGGTGTGTGATAAGCAGGATCCTGAAAGACGTAAATCGAATAGGTGCGGTTGGCTGTATCCACCTTGGTTGTCCTGGGGACGAGATTGTGCCATGCTTGATAGCGAATCAGGCGACCACTATAGACAAATTGACCAAACGAGTCTGGAGTTGTGGCCTCGAGTCGCTTTCCCTATAGCATCGAGAGCGGACGCACAATATCACCATATTCGGGTGGTCTGCCTTTTTCCTTACGTTCGGGTAACTCATTGCGGCGCGCTGTGCAGTTAATCGCTTCCCGAAGGACAAATCGGTCGACGTCGCTTTCTAGCATTTCTCTGATTGTAAACCCGGCATCGACCACCGCCACTTCGTCTGACTCCAGTGATTTCTTCGTCTCTTTCAGCAGCTTTTCCGAAACTCACTTTCCTTTGTGCCTACCTCGCATCTCATGATTGCCTTGAGCAGTGGCACTCGTTTCCCGCCTATCTCCCCGAGCTTATCATCACTCCAAAGATGAGCGCGGGCAATGCCGACGAGCCGTTGAGTTATAGAGTCGGTTCACTTTCCCTTGCAGCTTCGGTCGCCAGAACCCTGTGATATCTATGCTTTTCACTCGGTATCCTTCTAACTTTTTTGCCTCCCATTCCCCTTTCCACTCCACTTCTTCTTGCCACGATGAGCAGGCTTGCAATATCCCATGATCCATATCAGCTCCACCAGCTTCGCCAGCTCCTCATCTTCAAACCCGCTTTCACTCAATCCACTATGGATTGCTCCTCGACTTTTCAGAAACGACCCATTCATCATCGCCCACATCAGACGCATTACATTTACGTTTGTTCCCACCGGCGTTACTTGCAATACATTCATCAGTACTGCTATAGTTATTTCTGGCGCGGTTAGCATTCCTTCCTCCTTTTTGGGTTCTCTACCTTTAGGATGAAACGCTAACCGCTTTTTGTCACATTTCTCACCTCATCTCTTTTCTTTTACCAGAAAGTAAAGTTTTTAGCTCATCTATGAAAGTGTGTAAAACGACTATATCCGGTCTGAAAAATGGGGTGGTTCATTTTAGGCGGACAATTAGGTTTACATTTTTGCAAAGAGAAAAGATGTTTATATTTTCTACTTTGAGCCATGCTCAGGCAGAAAATGACCTCATATAGATTTTTATCTATGTATCAAAAGTGTAAACCTAATTCTGAACTACCCCTGAAAAATAGCTGGTTATGCGCACTTTTGTCCGATGAGCGATATTTTTTAGTAAACACCTTTCCGATTTTGGGATAGTATGCCACAAATTGTGCAAAAGCCAATCGTCTCCTCTGAAAAGATGCGAAGTTGCACACAATTTGGGATATCACCGGTTTTGGAAAAGTAGTAGGGGGCATAGAAATGATTGTAACCACAAAACAACTCTTTGATGTCGCCTATGGCAATTTTGCTGTAGGTGCTTATAACATCAACAATATGGAACAGACCTTGGGACTGTTCCGCGGCAATGTTCAGTCGAAGGCGCCATTCATCATCCAAATTTCCAAAGGGGCACGCAAATATGCAGAGGTAAAGATGCTCGAAGCCATGATTCGGGCTGCCGAAGAGATCTTCCCCGATGCCATCTTCGCTGTGCATCTGGATCATGGCGATGAGGAAACCTGCTATAGTTGTATCGAGTCAGGTTTCTATAGTTCTGTGATGATCGATGCGTCTCACCATCCTCTGGACGAAAATATTGCCATCACAAAACGCGTTGTTGATCGTGCACACGATGCCGGTCTCAGCGTCGAGGCTGAACTGGGTATGTTGGGTGGCGTCGAAGAAGATATTGCCGTCGATGAGAAGCACGCCATGTTGACCGATCCCGATGAAGCTCAGGAATTTGTCGAGCGCTCAGGATGTGACAGTCTGGCCGTGGCCATTGGCACCAGCCATGGTGCATATAAATTCACTGGCTCACAGGGCTTACATTTTGATCGCATTGAAGAAATTCAGAAGCTACTACCCAACTTCCCATTGGTTATGCATGGCTCTAGTTCTGTCCCAGCGTCCGAAGTCAAACGCATCAATGGAGCTGGCGGCACGCTTGATCCATCAGCAAAGGGCGTCAACGAAGAAGAATTTGCCAAAGCCGTTCCACTAGGCGTGACCAAAGTCAACATCGACACTGATGGTCGTTTGGTCTGGACACGGGTCCATCGCGAATATTTCCGCGATCAGCCAGATGCCTTTGATTTCCGAAAACCGGGTGAAGTCTTTGTCAATGAATATGCCAACTTTATTGCTCACAAAAACACGAAGCTCCAGTCTGCAGGGCAACTTGACGCTGTCCGAATGTCCGTGAATGGCGTGCTTGCTTAGCCCAAGATCATTCGAATGAAGTACAGTAGGGCTGTTCCAGAAAGTAAATTACTCATAGAACGTACGTGTTGCGTGATACCAGTCGAAAATCTAGACTCAGTCGATCCAAATTCCCGCTGAGAAGGCGTTCTCTATTACACGCAGTAGACATAATCCTGCACTTCTCAGTCAAAACAGACTCGAGCGGGCCAAATGGTCCGAGATTCTCTACTGCGTCTTTTTTCGCCATTTGAACGCTCTACCTCTGAGAAATCCTACTGCGTGTAATCTCTAACGCCGGTTTCGGTCGGGTAATGCCGCATTAGAGAATACTCTCTCTGCGGGCATAAGGTACATTTTGGATCGACTGAAATTGGGTTGCAAGAGTCCTTTTTGTAATTTGGACGCCTATTTTTTGTGGAATAGGCTAAGCATGCCTTGGGTGGGTTTATATAGGAACGGACCCGCCCAGAGTATGCTCGTTGAACGGATTTGCTGTTTATTTGAATGGTCTTGTAATTTGATCCAGAGCGATGCTCGAATTTGCGGCTCGAGAAGACGCAAGACAAGTTTATTCCCCAGTTGTTGTTCAGAGCGGTAGGTGTCTAGTTGTTTGCGCCTGCAATTTTACAGGCCGTCGGCCCAAACAAGGGCCTTGCGACGGCACTCAACCATCAATTGCATATTGACAATTTATTGTTTATCTTTATTCCTTAAGGGCCTAACAAATTGTCAATAGTCAACGATCGCTTGTTAATTGTTAATGATCCTGGGACAAGAACCTGACGAGTCATTTTAAGTTTGCACATCCAACTAGAGAGCAAAGAGTCAATGATCCTTTTAGGCGGAACGGTTGCTATCATCGAAGAAGGCAAAGTGCTGTTGACCAAGCGCGAGGATTTCGAGGTTTGGTGTTTGCCTGGTGGTCAGGCAGAAGTCGGTGAATCTGTTGCAGAGACGGCGATGCGTGAGGCCAAGGAAGAGACGGGGCTGGACATCGAACTGACCACTTTCGTTGGCATGTATGCTCGGCTTGGCTCACATGCAGACACGCACATTGCGCTGTTTGCTGCCCATCGAATCAACGGCACCCTCACACCACAAGTGGACGAAGTCATTGATATCGACTGGTTTAACCCTGCAGCTCTGCCGAAAGAGATGTTCTGGTGGCATCGACCAATGGTGGCTGACACGTTCAACGGGGTTGGTGGAAGCTCCATACAACGCCTGCATATTGAAGTCCCCGAACCAGTTTCATCACGCCAGGAATTATATGATCTGCGTGATCGATCGGGATTGTCGCGAACTGAGTTTTATCGCTATTACTTTGAGCAGACGCAAAACCAGTCGCGAATTCTGTAACCCTCGCTATAGAGCAGGATCGATCTCTTCAATATCCCACGCGCTGATTGTACGAGATTTAGTATCAAAATTTACCCCAACGCACTGAATTGATTTCCTCTTCAACCAATACTTCTGGAAATATTCTTTCTTGCGGATCTGCGCAAGTGCCTCGTCCACCGTTCCATCCAAATTGAACTCAAAGATAAAGATATGGTCAGGCAATTCAATCACGGCATCGATGCGTCCATCATTGGTAACAACTTCGGCTTCTGTCTCAATGCCAATCATCTTACTCGATAGTTGTGAAATGAATATTTTCCAAATTTGACAAAAGAGACAAAAGTCATCTCAATAGATTGCATCAAGAAAAAAGTGCGAAAAAGGAGCCATCAAGATGCAATTGCCGATAGTGAATGTAGCGCCACTGGTCAGGGAGCATAGCGAAACCTTTCGTTCAGTATTTGCCAATCGTAAACAGTTTCGCCACTTTGAAAACTATCTGACGGGTCTGATGGTCTTGGACAACAAAAGCATGGCAAATATTGCCCGCTGCATTCTAGATAGTGCAGATAAGACGAATATATCACGGTATTTGAGTGAAGCTCCTTGGCGAGCCGAAAAACTCAATGATGAGCGTATAGGTTACATGAAGTCAGAGACAGCACAATACCAACGTTCAGAGTCAGAATCGGTATTAGCGATTGACGATACACTATGTGAACACGTGGGAAGTCTGTTCGAGTATATCGATACACACTACAATCATAGCAATGGTCAGCATCCACTGGCTCATAACTTAGTCACAAGTCACTATGTCAGTGGCGCTGTTCGTTTTCCGGTCGATGCAAGTATCTACCGACGGTACGAAGAGTTTACCGACTGGGAAGCATTTGTGGAAAACCATTTCCCAGTGACTGAGATTCCCAAGAAAAAGAAAGAACGAACCGCTTTTCATAAACGAGTGGATAGCCACCTATTAACTGACCCCGCCTTTCGAGAGCGAGACGAAGCGTTTAAGACCAAGATAACCATTGCCAGTGAACTGGTTGAAAAAGCTGTTGAACGAACCCTTATCTTTGGTTGGGCTCTCTTCGATGGTTGGTATCTCGCTCCAGATCTTCTAGCTGTACTCGATCGTCTGAATAAAGATTGGATCAGCATCTTGAAGTGCAATCGCAATCTGGAGACAAATAGCTTTCGTTTGCGAGATGAAGACGGTCAGCCGATAACTTTCGAGGGGCCACATATTAAAGTCAAAGAGTTGGTCCCCTACATCCCCCCAGAATGCCTACAAACCTGTCACCATTGATGGTCGTACTTACTATACCTTTACCATGACTGTGCGTATCCCTTCTATCGGCAAGGTACGCATCGTGATTAGTTTTGATAATCCTGAATTGCAAGGCAATTAGGCCGTTTTAGTGACCAATCGCACTGATTGTAATGCCAAACGCATTCTCTCGATTTACCTGCTTCGTTGGCCTATCGAGACGGTTTATCAGGATGGTAAACAACTGCTTGGCCTTGATGAATATTGCATGCGAACTGCCCACGCCTTTCAAAAACATTGGTCTCTGGTCTTCGTGGCTTATTCTCTCTTGCACCTTGATTGTTTGGGACCATCATTGGCTAAAACTCAATTCTCGCCCAGCAAATCCCTTGGTGAGGCTACTCGGCAGCAAGCTCAGTCACTAATTCAAGATCTCATCTTGACTGCACATCATGCCTTGAATGACGGACAGGAGATTGCAGAGGTCTTCGCTACCCTTTTCGCCAAACAGCAGGCCTGCTCTGCTTAATTTTGACTTTGTCAAATCCGGCACCTGCTCAAAATACAACTATCGAGTCATCTTAAATACAGCGTCAACTAAGTTTTTGAATGTTTTTAGTCAGAGAAAATTATCGATTACTTAATTTACACTGTATTAAAGATAACATAGAAAATTGTTTGATAGTAAGCTTCTTTTTCTACTTTGAGCGTGTAAGGAATGTTTGCAAAGAAGACACGCAAGACGAGAAACACCTGCTCAATCTCTTTCTTTTGCAATGCATCGAGCAATTTGTAGAGATGACTTCGCGATAAGGTGCGTTCGATATACGAAAACACACTTAGCAAGTAGGTAATAAATGCGTTCTCTACCTCACGATTTGGATAGGATAAATGGTAAATCGTTTCTTCACCAAGAGTCTTTTCATAATCTCTGATTGTCAAATAACCCGTTTGGAAGAGGAGAGGTACAATGTCGCGGTGCTCAAGCTCATAGGTGCTAAAATCGATCTCTTTTAAGATCAACTTCTCAAGCGATTCCACATTATACCCCTTTTCTTGTAACAAGTTGATCAGAAAAGTTGGTGTACCGCTTTCGAACCAATAGTTCGAGAAGCGTTGTTTCTTGAAGAGCTGGATCGTAGAAAAAGGGTTGTAAACTCGTTCACATTCTTCAACAAAACAAAACCCGTCGTACCAATCTCGAATCTGCTGAACTAAAATCTCGGGAGAAATATTCTCCTTTTCGGCGAACATTAGAATGTATGGGCGAAAATATTCTTGTAACTCATCTTCGGTAATGCCAAATGCAGTCGCAAAAGAAGGAGCCATTGTCATGTCGTCCAGATTATTCATGGTCGAGAATACGCCAACCTTACTAAATTTGCTGATCCCCGTAATAAAGACAAAGCGGATATACTCATCCATCGCTTTGAGAATTGTATAAAACCCTCTGAGAGTATCTCGAATCACCTTCGCCTTTTCAAGATCTTTCAGATTGTCGATGAGCGGCTTGTCATACTCATCAATCAGAATCACAACCTTACCGATGGTAGAAAGTCCAAAGATCAGTTCATCCAGAAGTGTATAATAAGGCCCGTCCGGAAGCGTAATTGAGTACTGGCGAGCAATGCGCCGAAGATACCATTTGATGCCCTCTTTTAGTTCGTCGGCGGTTGTTGCTGCGATGCGGCTAAAATCCAATCGGATGATAGGATACGTTTCCCAATCATAGTCGCTTTCATACAGCCAAAGCTCCTTAAAGAGATCTTTATTGGGGCAGGTTCAGAACAAGGGATGAGTTAGGTTTACAAAATTGAAATGGGCACGTTAAAAAGAGAATAGGTTAAAGAGCCAGTTGCTGTTGAGGCTGAAGAATGGCATCAAGGGCGTCAGCCAAAGAAGGGACATAGGAATCGGTAGCCAGTTCTAAGGGTGAGTGACCGGAGCGTTTGCCACGTGAGAAGGTGCGATGATTCCAAAAGAGCTGTAAAAGAGCGGCCAACCAATCGGGCAAAGAGCGATGGATTGCAAGAAAGGGCCTGAGCCAAGCATGAAAGGATTCAGCTAGAGAAGAAGCCCGATGGAAGCGATCCAGTGCATGCCAGGAGGCAAGAGCCATAGGCTGCAATGAGGGAGGAAAAGCTGTTCAATGGGAAGTTGATGGTCATGGCGATAAGTCCAGAGGTGTGTGATGAAGGCTTCGTACTCAGGTGAGAGGTTCTGGCGGAGGAGCCAGGGATAGTTCCAGGCGACGGAGGAGCCAGCAATGTAGAGATCTGCTGCAGTTGGGTGGCAAAGTGTGCAATTTCATCGCGGTTCATCTCCATCATAAGTTGGGTGGCAGCCAGAATGGTTTGTTGCGCGGCATCTGTGTTGACAAGCTGCCCGGTCGGTGAAATCGGCTCCAGTGCCTGACGGACCGTTCGGAGAAGCCATGTCCAGTTCTCGTGCAAGTCAACTGCTGTCAGCACCGTTTGGTCGGCAACCTCGAGAGTCACTGTGCATTTGCGTGGTCGCCCAGGGCGACGTGCAGGAGCAGTCTGCTCGTCCAACTCTTGCCAAGCTACGTCACGGTCGGTCATGGCCTGGTCCATTTCTCTCTCCAGACGTTGGGTGATTTTGGTGCCATTCTGCATTTGGTGAAAGAGGTCATAGGAGTGTGGCGCATTCATCCCCGCTGCCTTGGCTCCTGCCTGAATGCCCAAAGCCCCATCGGTCACCAAGTCATCAAAGGTGATGCCTCGCTCGAGCAATTCGAGAAACTTCAACCCCCATGTTGTTTCATCTCGGGCATCGGCTGCTGAGATATTCAACAGCGCAAACGATGCTCCGTCCACCACCGTCAGGCACGGTTGGTCGCCACAGAAAATTTCATCCGCTTCCCCCAACACCGGCAGCGTCGGCACCATGCTCTCATTGTACGCCGATGCCAGTTCTCCAACTTCCGCCAGCGTCCCTTGGATGAATCCCACCGACCGCTCCACACCTAGCAGCAACCCCAACCCCCTTTGGATATCTCGTACGCTTCCTCGCAGCATCGGCAACACCGTTATGGTTCGTCGGATGAACGTCTCATCCACTTCGATCACATGGCTTTTCGGCTGCGGTCCTGGACTCACTGGCGACAAGATCGCTTTCAGCGCCGCTTCACCGCTCTCTCAACTTATAGAGCCACGTTCGAGACACATTGTACGCCGTTGACAGTTCGCTCACTCTCCCCCACTCTCGATTCGGGTTGAGCATTTCCAACGCAAGATCGATTCGGGTTGACAATGATAGGGGGTCTGTTCGATACTCTGACATTTAGAGGCTCCTTTTTGGCTATTTTGGTCTGAACACCCTTATTTTGCCTGAACAGGAGCCTCTTTCTCTAACCTATTCTCTTGTTAACGTACTCTCTTCTTTGTCAACCTATTTCTGAACCAGCCCCTTTATTGCCTCTAAAAACCGCTTCTAATGTTGATACAAACAGACTCTTTCCAAACCGTCTCGGACGCGACAAGAAATAGATTCCTTTAGAGCCACGAATCAACTCATAGACATAACGAGTTTTGTCCACATACAAGTATCCGCCTTCAATAAAATCTTGAAAAGTTGGCGTGCTGGGTTGTAATGGCTTTGGCATAAGCTCGCTCCTGAGCCGCGAAACTTTGTGCTTGATTCTTTACCGGATCATTCTACTACTAATTTTGACAGGACGCACATCTGTTCCGCACGTAGACCGGTGATCAAGATCCTCTTAATATGCATTCTTTTGGCGCTTTCTCGCCCATCATCGGTTGTCACCTGCGTTATGTTTTCATCACAACCACAGTATAGTTGTGGAGAATGCTCCTCCTCCAGACCATAGAGCGCAATCTGCCCAATTCCCAACTGGTGTACCTCTTCAATAGTGCGTCCTGCCCCACACACTACGCACTACATCAACATGAGACAAACGTGCTTCTTCTTGAGATAAATCCACGCACCACTCGTGATATCGTTTCCTGGTGTTTATCGCTCATCAGACGAAATTGTGCAAATGCAATATTTTGTCTTTTACGAAAACATCGATTTGCACAATTTTTTTAGATGAGCCGGTGTTTATTTGGCACACAACTGTCGATAAAATATCGAGGAAATACCGAATGAAAAGAAAACTTATTCAACTTATCTTATCTATGTCACTCTTGCTATCGGCTATTGGTTCCGCGCCTCATGTCCAAAGTGCGCGGCAACAGCCAAGCGAGCGACAGAATGAAAAACGCACGAATGGGCTGCTTCATCTTCAGGCAGGCACGTTCGACCCTTTGCACGAAGCACCTCAACTAATGGGGCAATTCACGACTGGTGCGTGGGGTTCGGAAGATGCAACCACAAACCAATCACCCCACCATCTTGTCCAGTTCCAAGGACCAGTCGAGGCGGCTTGGCTGTCTCAACTGGAGATGCTCGGTGTTAAGGTTTTGGGCTACGTTCCCGACAATGCGCATCTGGTGCGGCTTCCGATTTGGAATACAGAAAGCGAGCGTCAGAGCGTCATCGAGCAGATTCGCTCTTTGCCAAGTGTGCGTTGGGTTGGCCCCTATCGCCCTCAATATAAAGTTGCACCCCAATTGGCCCAGCAGGCCATCGGCACCCAAAGTGTACAAATGGAGACCATGACAATCCTTGGTTTTCCTGGCGATTCAGTCGATCTGCTGGAACAAGCATTGCGCAACGCCAATGTGCAAATTGATCAGATGACCCAAACAGATCTGGGACCGGTCGCACAAGTACAAATTGCATCCCAACGTCTACCTGAGATTGCGACGCTGCCAGCCGTCAACTGGATCGAGCCATATACGGAACCTCAATTATTCAATGCTGAGGGACGCAAGATTCTGGCCGCGGAAACTCTCTGGCAGGATCACGGCTACTATGGCAATGGGCAGATCATCGCTGTTTCTGATACGGGGTTGAGCGATCAAAGAAATCTGAGCCGTGACTTCGCTGGACGGCTCCGACGTGCATTTGCCCCGAGCGAGATGAACATCAGTCCATTGTGTCAAACCGCCACCTCATGGACCGACCGTGACGGACATGGTACCCACGTCGCCGGTTCGCTTCTCGGAAACGGTTTGCAGTCCGGTAGCGATCCGGCAAATCACAACTACGCTGGCTCACATGCGGGTTCAGCACCAGAGGCCGAGCTTGTCTTTCTGGCATTAAGCGCCAACGGCGGTCTAGAATGCATCGATGCCAATGGTGATTATATCGCCAAGGGTTATGATGAGGGGGCACGCATCTCGTCCAATAGCTGGGGGCGAGATGATCGGGGTGGATATACCCAAAATTCCATGATTGTTGATCATTACGTCTGGAACCATAAAGACTACTTGGTCCTCTATGCAGCTGGCAATCAGGGTCCTGGGGCCCAGACTGTTGGTTCACCCGCAACGGCCAAGAATATTCTGTCCGTTGGTGCATCAGAGAATCTGCGACCAGACTTGCAGCATGAATTGGCAGATAACCCAGATTCAATGGCGATCTTCTCCAGCCGGGGGCCGACCCAAGATGGTCGAATAAAGCCAGATGTCGTCGCACCTGGTTCGTTTATTCTTTCCAAACGAGCACCAAATCTGCCAGACAATCACTTCAATGCACCATTTAATGATGAGTATGCCTACATGAACGGCACCTCCATGGCAACTCCTCTCGCGGCTGGAGGTGCGGCGCTTGTTCGTGAATGGCTTCAAAAAGCGCGCAATATTGAAAATCCCAGCGCGGCCCTGATGAAGGCAGCTATGATCAATGGCGCATTTGGTCTGCCAAATAGGTCGATTCCAAATATTGATAGCGGGTGGGGACGGGTTGATCTCAAAAACACACTCGAAGCCCAATATGTCATCTTCGATGATCATGTACAGGGGATAGCCACGGGCGAAACCGTTACCTATTCAATTGAAATTCTGGGGACGAATCGCTTGGGAACCCTCTTTGCGACACCGGAAACAACATCGCAAATGGCTCTGTCAACGGCTTCACCGCAAGATCTTGGCTTACGCATCGGACCAGCGCAGACGGTGCCCAATCTTCAGCAAGATCAGACACAAGTCGATCCGAATCATCTACAAGTTGTACCTCTGCCCGGTCATGCCGTTGCGCGAGCCATGACGCCAATTCCGTCAGCAGCAGGGAGCGAGAAAGAGTCGAATCGGGCCATCAGCAATCCCGTTCCAACAGAGGTATTGTCAAGTCCTACACTTCAATGGAACGGCACACCGAGTGCACACTTCCACCCAGCTCAGGAGGGAGGAACGCAGCTTCACTCTTATCAGCAGAACATGGTCGGCGGCGGTGATTTCGAAGACCCCGACTGGTCATTGATCTGGCAATATGTCTGGCTCGGAGCAGGGGTTCCTGAACGAACCAACATTCCTGGCACGGTGATCAATGGTTTCTACTCTATGTGGTTGGGTGGCACACCTGTCGCCGACTCGATCTGGTATCCCGTCCGCTTTCCCGATGCCATCGACACATCGTTGGCCAGTGGAATTGCTTTCAATGTTGGAATCGTGAACCAGGATGTCGCCAGCCCAAACACGGGGGATGCATTCTGTGCTGCACCGGCGTGAACGGGCTTTACACATTTGAGGAGGTCTTTGATGCAGATGCTCTCTCCTCATTGGCAGGGAAGACGGCTTTTCTTGTGCTCTATACGCTCAATAACGGCGCGATGCCGCACATGTCCGCCTTTGTGGATGACATTGTCCTCATCGTTGACTATCCGGACGTCAGCCTGCTTGGTGCCCCTGAATCGGGTCCCCCTGGAACCACATTTCTCCTGCGTAGTCAATACAATGTTCCTTATGGCTGGGTTGATGTTTGTGTACAAAGTTGTGGCAACGCCAACAACCATCTGAAGACCGTCTATGCCGATGCCGCAGGGGATGTGCTCTTCACATTGGAAACGACCGCCCAAGTGCCACCTGGAACCTATCGAATTGAGACACGCAACGCCGCTGGGCGAACGGCTGCAACCAAATTGTCCGTTCTCGGTGGACAGCAAGCAACCCTTCAGGTTGCCCCATCTTCTGGCCCTGCGGGCACGGAGTTCATTGTGACGGGAAGCGGATTTGTGCCCAACGACAATGCAATTCAGGCAACCTTGAATGATCAATCGGCTGGCACCGTCAGCAGCGACCAGAATGGTGCAGTTCGGCTACCTATTGGAACAAATAGCAACACGCCCGCGGGCACAATCTCGCTTCGTTTGACAGACAGTGCAGGACGCTCGGCGGCCACACAATTTACCATTACAAGTGTGGCCGCGGGAGATCCACAGCTGACGGTCAATCCACAAGCAGGACCCGCCGGCACCATATTTAACTTCATTGGGCGAAACTTTGTTCTGGATGTACCGATTGCCATATTGATCAATGGTCAAGAAATAACGGACGCCGAGACACGCTTCCCACCAAAATCGGACGGTAGCATTAATATAACCCTTGAGATTTCAGAGGACGCTCCTCCTGGTGTCCATACCTTGACGGCCGTCCAGGGTAACGTGCAGGTATCTAGTCAGTTCGAGATCACGGATGGACGGGGAGATGAGACGGATCCAGGAGCGCAGCCGAGCGGCCGCGGTCTTTACCTCACATTGGTCTGGACCGACCCGCCCGTTCAAGCATCTGCATCTAAAATGCTTGTCAATGATCTGGATCTGATTGTGGATGGCCCCGATGGACGCCTCTATGGGAATGGTGGCGAACAGCCGGACAAGCTAAATAATGTCGAAACCATCCGGTTGGAAAAACCAGCGGCGGGTACCTACGTTGTAACTGTGCGCGCCAACAGCGTCAACGGAGCTTATGGGGCGCAACCATATGCACTGGTTGGCACCCAAAAGCAGGAGTTTGCCGCCGGTGTCAATGGCGCAAATATTTCACCAACTATTCCAATTACGGAGACTGTCACACCGACTGCCACGGCAACAGCAACCATGACGAATACACCAACAGCAACGCAGACCGTGAAGCCGACACAAACGCCAACGGCTACATCAACCGAGACAGTCAATCCAACGCCGACGGCGACGGAAACAAAGGAAGGAACAGATCCCGTGACGCCAACTGCCACGCTGACACCATCACCGACGTCAACACCGACAGCCACAGTGACACCGACAGCGACACCATCACCAACCGCGACTGAAACAAGGATGCCAATGAGCGTAAGACGCCAAATGCCGGAACGAATCCGAATAAGAAGATTCTATCTGCCGCTCATCGCGAATGATGCAACGGGGATACAAAGCCATCTAATCCGGCGACGCCCACGTCAACGATGACCATGACGCCAACTGCAACAGAGACGCAACCGGCGTCTCAGGAACAAACCGCGACGCCAACCGCGACACCTTCGCCAACTGCGACAGCCACCGTCACACCGACAGAAACCACGACGACTGAATCGAACCCTGGACCAGCAGAGATTCTTGGCTCGACCGCGGGGGTTGCCTATCCATATGGGTTGCAGCTAGATTCGATAGCGCTACGGTTTGCAGGCGTGCGGGCCGCCTTTGTGGCGTCACAGTTGGCCAACACAGGGGCCGCCGTCACCACGGGCACGGTCACAGTGATGGGTGATAATCAGGCCACCTATCATCCGAATCCGACAGATCGACTCCATGTCGTTCTGCTGAATGGGCAAACCTTCGACGTCTATATCACCCAAGTCAGTGGCAGCAACCTGTCAAGCCCCGATGGCTTTTTAATCAATCCCCACCAGTTGGTCATGCGCGTGGTGACGGGACCACTCAACGGCGAACCGGCTGAAGGAGAAGTGACGGTGCCACCCAACGCAGACATTCAACTCACTTCCTTTTGGGAAATGGACAGACATCAATGGCGGTCAATGGTCAAATGGAGCAAGG
>JAHBNG010000153.1 GCA_019217005.1 Chloroflexi bacterium TSY | reverse complement strand
GCTCGACGCAGCAGATAGCACTGAGATGGAAACGGTTGCGGCTTAGGGAAAGGCGAAGGCTGAGGCATCAAGAGAAAGTGCGGTTGTATACCCGCATTCCTTCGCCTCCTCTTGAGCTTTTGCCTAAAAGGAGAATACAATGGCAGTTATCGAAAAAGATGTTTCTGAATCACAACCAAAGAATGGATATCGTGTGATCGGGTCGCGCCCGATCCGGCACGATGGAACTGATAAAGTGACGGGCGTGCTATTTATGGTGCTGACGTACGGCTATCGGGTATGTTACATGGAGCCGTCTTGCGCAGCCCGCACGCTCATGCGCGCATCCTCTCTATTGATACAACTAAAGCCGAGGCGTTGCCCGGCGTCCACGCTGTTGTGACGGGGCAAGATTTGCCAGTTTTGGCGGACAAGGTCAAGGATTTTGGAGAAGGAGCCGCCAACCTACGCTACGCAAGCTTCAACGTGTTGGCGGGTGATAAGGTGCTTTACCACCATCATGCAGTGGCCGCTGTTGCAGCCGTCGATCGCCATGTGGCGGAAGATGCGCTTGAGTTGATCGAGGTCGAGTATGAGGTGTTAGAACCAGTGCTTGATGTGCGCAAGGCCATGGAGCCTGATGCGCCCATTTTATTAGAAGATCTTCGAACTGATGAATTGGGGCAACTCGGGAATGAGCCGACCAATGTGGCAAGCCATATTCAGCACCAGCGCGGTGATTTGGAGGCTGGCTTTGCTGCCGCAGACATCGTCATTGAACGGGAATTTTTAGCCAGCCCTGTTCATCAGGGCTATATTGAGCCACATAGCGCCACCGGACTCTGGCGTGCAGATGGTCAGTTAGAGGTTTGGTGCAGTACGCAAGGCGCTTTTGCCGCTCGCGGTCAAGTAGCGGAAATTCTTCAAGTTCCGCTCTCCAAAGTGAAAGTGATACCGACCGAGATCGGGGGCGGATTTGGCGGCAAGATTAATGTCTATTTGGAACCAGTCGTGGCGCTTCTGTCTAAGAAAGCAGGGCATCGCCCCGTCAAGATCGCGATGACGCGCACAGCCGTTCTCGCTGCTACCGGGCCCAACTCTGGCTCCTACATCAAGGCCAAAATGGGTGCCACAAAGGATGGACGCATCACAGCGGCCGAACTGTCGTTGGCTTATGAGGCTGGTGGTTTCCCTGGTTCGCCTGTTGGTGCGGGGACGGGTACTATCATTGGACCTTATAACATTGAAAATTTGCAGATCGATGGTTACGATGTTCTGGTCAATAAGCCTAAAGCCGCCGCCTATCGCGCACCAGGAACGACAAACGCTGCTTTGCTTCGAGACAGTCATCGATGAGTTGGCCGAAGCTTTGAATCTGGACCCACTTGATATACGGCTGATCAACGGTGCCAAAGAAGGAGACCGACGTCCAACCGGGCCTCTTTATGACCGGATTGGTTTTATCGAGACGGTGGAAGCAGCCAAGGCACATGCTCATTACACTGCGCCTCTGCCTGAGCCATCGGGACCCAACAAGCGGGTGGGGCGCGGCGTGGCCAGTGGGGTCTGGTTCAACTGGGGCGGTCAATCCTCTGCAACGGCCAGTATCAACGCGGATGGAACCATCAACTTGATTGAGGGCTCGACCGATATTGGTGGCACGCGTACATCGCTCGCCATGCAGCTTGCCGAGACGCTGGGGCTGGAAGTAATGGATGTGAATCCACAAGTGGCTGACACCGACTCCGTGGGTTACAACGACGTGACGGGTGGCAGTCGAACAACCTTTTCAGGTGGCGTCGTCATGAGCAAGCTCGGTGCCAAACTCACTGACGAATTGAGCCAGCATGCAGCTGATTTGTGGGACGTGGAAGCCAGTCAAGTCAAATTTGATGCCGGTGTCTTCTCTCACAATGGCGAGAGCCTGAGCTTTAAGGAACTTGCGCAAAAGGTCAGTAGTATGGGTGTCTCGATCTCAGCCAGCGCATCGGCTCATCCCCAAAACTTTGGCCCTGGCTTTGCAACCCACATCGTTGATCTTGAAGTTGATGTCGAGACGGGCAAAGTTGCGATTTTGCGTTTCACGGCCGTACAAGATGTTGGCACGGCAATCCATCCCAGCTACGTAGAAGGGCAGATTCAAGGCGGCGTCGTGCAGGGGATTGGTTGGGGACTGAACGAAGAGTATGTCTATGATGACGAGGGGCATATGAGCAATGCAAGCCTGCTCGATTATCGAATGCCCACTTCGCTCGATCTACCCATGATCGATACAGTCTTGGTTGAGGTACCCCAACCGAGCCATCCATATGGTGTCCGTGGTGTGGGCGAGGTGCCCATAGTACCGCCGCCGGCTGCCATTGCCAATGCGCTTTATCGTGCGCTGGATGTGCGTCTGACGACATTGCCGATGTCGCCCGTGCGTGTCACTGAGGCACTTTGGGAGAAAGAAGCATAAACAATTATGGAGAATGCACCAGTCCATAGCGTATGGATTCCACCGCTTTATCGTGATTTGACCAATGGCGCAGAAATTGTTGAAGTTAGCGCCACATCAGTCGGTGAATTGATCATTCGCTTGGACGAAGAATATCCTGGCATCGAAGCACGTCTCTGTGATGAAGGCAATATTCGCCCCAATATCGCTGTGTCGATTGATGGAGAGGTAACCTACCGCGGCGTCCGGCAGAAGCTGCGCGAGCCAAGCGAAATTCACTTTGTGCCTGCATTGAGTGGTGGGTAGCACCGTGCTACAATTGCTATTTGTAAAGGCGTACAAAATTGGCTCTTTTGGATCTCATCTGATGGACAAAGGCAGGGAAGACCAGCGTCGGTTGAGTGACGAAGTTGTGTCGAAACCAAAGCGGGTCAACCACGCGGATCCTGTTGAGCCACAAAATGAAAAGCCGAGAAAGGATTGATTCTTTCTCGGCTTTTTTTAATTTGCACAGTAATGGACTCGGGGGACTGCCATCCACCACCGTGGAAATTAACAAGAGTGGGTCCAGAGACGAGACACGGTAGGTTCCATCTCGGCAGGATAAGCTACAAGTACGTCCATCAAGCTAAAAATGGTTTCCAAGTGAAGATCCAGGGTCTTTGACGCCCGTCACGCATGGATATGTGACCTACGAGTTGCCTATCCACTATGACCTGAGGAAGGCCGGGGAGTAGAGGATTTCCGGTTTACTTCCTGGTGTTAGAATCATAAGCAAGCCAGCCCGCGCTTGATGCGTCCCATCACCCACTATATAGAGTGTCAGTACGGCGTCGATATTGAGCGTAAAAGGTGGTAAATCGACGTAGAGACTGTTATCATTTGCCAGCTCAACTTTCCAATCGTACTTTCCTGTCGGAAGCGTTAAGAAACCACTATTCCCACCGTATTGCAGATTATTCAGGCTTGGGTTGACGCTGTCTCCAGCTTGGGTCACAATATTGAGAGTTGTGTCGGCAAGATTGGCGCTAAATGGCGCTGCATGGACGACGCGTAACTTGCCCATGAGATCAGGCGATGCTGTGGTTGTGTCTACTAGGCTGCGCAACGAAAGTGGTTGATTCGTGCCATCACCGATCACGATGACGGTATATGCTTGATCGGCTTGAAATGTTAGGCTTTGGTTGATCACCGGTGTAGTGCTGCCGGTGGGCGTCACTGAAATTTGACTTGCACCAGATCCAATGCTCAGATAACCAGTTGTATCGCCGATTTCAATCTGATTGAATGTCTGCAATGATTTTGTTCCGCTGATCGTAATTGTGACTGATGTGTCCGGTCCAAAGGATGCCAGATGTAACACATTCACGTTTGTTCCGGCTGCGGGAATTGTTTCGCCGGGTGATGGGATCGTATCACCAATCAGATTTGTCTCAATGGAAGCTTGTAGCGCACTGTCGTTGAACACGCTAAGCCCAGACAAAATTATCAGCAATGAAAAAGCGACACCATATCCAATCTGGCGACTGAGCTGATGTTGATGCAACATGTTTGGCTCCTGTTCCTACCTGCAACTTCTGCTCCTTAGCGCAAATCGAACGTAGTATTCGTTTTACCCTAGGGTTTTCATCTCAAGTTCGGTATCATTGGCCAAGACCGATACGACATAGGAATCGGAATTAAATAGCTTGAACACGATTCTTCGTTTCACTCGAGAATGACTGTTCAACTTATTTAATGCTCATTCCATAACTGCAGTTGGGCGTACAGCATACACTTGAATAGACGTCTGTGATTGGAAAAAGTTACGAAATTGTAAACTCGAGTTTTTTGGATATGTACCACAAAGTGTATCAATGGAGCAGGTTCTTTGGTTGAGCGGTCTCCATTTACATACTGTGGGACACATTGTTATTTTTCTATCATCCAAAACAAATGTTCTTTTGTAGCAATTGATGGTATAATAGACAAAGAACACTGGTTAAACGACTATGACTATTCAACTTTTAGCCACAGATGTGGCTGCCAAAATCGCCGCTGGTGAAGTGGTAGAGCGCCCTGCCAATGTGGCGAAGGAGCTGCTCGAGAATAGCCTAGATGCCGGGGCCACTGAAATTCGCGTTGAAATTCGTGAAGGCGGACAACGTCTTTTACGCGTGATTGACAACGGTCATGGCATTCCGCCAGATGAAGTGCCCTTGGCGTTTGAACGTCATGCCACCAGCAAGTTGCAGAAGGCCGAAGATCTAAATCAGATTGCGACCTTTGGCTTTCGCGGCGAAGCGCTCTTTAGCATTGCTGCTGTCAGCCAGGTAACATTGACAACCCGTGCTCAGTCCCCATCAGAAGCCGAAGGAGCAGACGATGCCGACAACGAGAAAGGTGCAAATGACGGTGCCCTCCAATATGGTGTGCAGTTGCGGATCGAGGGTGGTCAAATTGTCGATCAGCGACGCACCGGAGCACCTGTCGGTACAGTCATTAACATTGAGCATCTCTTTTACAATATGCCAGCGCGCAAAAAATTTCTGCGCAAAGCTGTCACAGAAGCAGGGCACATCAGTTCTGTCATTCAACACTATGCATTGGCCTATCCAGAACGACGATTTAGTTTTGTCAATGAAGGACGTTTAATCTTTCAATCCAATGGTCGAGGTGATCTATTTGATGTGTTGGTGAAGGTCTATGGGTTAGAAAATGCAAAGCAGATGGTTAAGATCGGGGAATGGGGACAGACACTGTCGCAACAGAATTCGGAACCAGGTTTGTCTGATGAGATTGATTTCATGGGAGATGAGGCACCAAGACATTCAACGATCAACGCCACAATCCGACCCATTTGTGTGACTGGTTATGCGAGTCTGCCGAGCTTAACGCGAGCCAATCGTAAAAATATTGATCTCTTTGTCAATCGGCGCTACGTAGAAGACCGCAACCTCTCCTATGCCATTATTCAGGCTTATCACACTCTGCTGCCAGGTGGTCGTTTTCCCATCGCCACAATCTTCGTCGATCTTGATCCAAGCATGGTTGATGTGAATGTGCATCCTCAAAAGACACAGGTGCGCTTCCAGGAAGACCGACGTGTTTTTAGCGCCGTGCAAAAAGCCGTCCGTCGTGCCATTGTGCAAAGTGCACCCGTTCCCGATATGACGCTTGCTCCCGGGGCTATCCCGCCAGAAGCGTCACAATTGCGGACGGATGAATGGTCAGAGATTGCGTCGAGTAGCTCTAGCACGGGATGGTCCGTTCGTCGAGATAGTATAGTAAATGCGGGACGGCAGCAGTCGCTCGATCTCTATCGTTCGCCAGCATCTACATCTCCACCTATCGCCACACCACCAGGCATGAGATCTGGCGTACCGGATGCCGCGCCAGATCAGCCAGCGAACTTACCCATCGATGCTGCTTCATATGTTGATTCAAGTCCTACCTCGATGGATCACGAAACTCGATCTGATCCGCCAGTCGTTGAGCAAAACGCAGAGGGAACCATTGCACAAGTTGATGAACCCAGACAGACCGAGTCATCCCGTGAAGTTGTTGTGGAGCGCTCCCGCCAGCTTCCACCTTTACGGGTGGTGGGCCAGATTGGAGCAACTTATATTGTGACAGAGGGGCCGGAAGGCATGTTTCTGATCGATCAACATGCGGCCCATGAGCGGATTCTGTATGAAAAATTTATGGCGGAAAAGTATGGTGGGGCACAGAATCAGGTTCCCGAACGGGCTGAGAATTCAGTTGCACGTCAGCAATTGCTGCAACCGCTCACGCTTCATGCAGGAAGCGAGACCGCTGGATTGGTGGCACAGCACATGGAGGAGCTAAACCGCATCGGATTTGATGTAGAACCGTTTGGTGGTGATACTTTTTTGGTTCGTGCTGTACCCGCTGTCTTGTCTGGACAAGACCCTTTGCAAGTCATTGGCGAAATTGCAGATTCGTTGGGTATGCAGCGGAATCTGGTGGGCGAAGAATTAGAGGCCCGATTAGTCAAGATGGTCTGTAAGCGAGCGGCCATCAAAGCAGGACAGTTGTTGAGTGACATTGAGATGCAGGAACTCATTCGTCAGTTAGAGGCGTGTCAATCACCGCGCACCTGTCCGCATGGGCGGCCAACAATGATTCAGCTCTCAGCTGGCGAGTTGGAAAAGGCGTTTGGACGTGTTTGAGGTGATTCCGAAAGATAAATTATCCACAGATTGACCGGATTTTTCGCTTTCTAATCCTGTAATTCTTGTCCATCTGTGGATCGTTTAAAATTGGAGCGGCCTAAGAAGATGGTTCGTAAGAGTCTTCAACGTGTAATAAAGCCAATGCAATCGCCGTTGTCCAAGCAATCGCCCGAAATTTGCCCTTGTCGAGCGCAGATTGTACAGATTTTCTATCTAACAAGAGAAGCTCTTGTTCTTCCAAATCATCTGCATCGATAGGCTGAACCCAGCGAGCGCCGCGTGCCAGGTACAGATGCGCGGTGCAAAAACCACGGTTCCCATCTACCACAAAACTGCCCAGTGAGTTCCACTCTGGAGCTTGATATCCAGTTTCTTCCAATAACTCTCGTTGCGCCGCCAATAGAGGATCTTCACCCGTTTCGATATATCCACCCGGTGGAGCAAGTGTTACCCCATCAACGGCATATTTTGTTTGCCGAAAGCAGAGAAGTTGACCGGTTTCGGTGAAAGCAGCCACAATCACATAGTCCGGTGCGCGAAGCCACAACCACCCCTCTATTAGTTGTCCATCAGGTAATTCGATTGAATGATCTTCAACGGTCAACCAACGCCCATCATTGGGTTGAAAGACAACTTTGCGTGAGTGGGTTTTCCAAGATCGCAACTTCGAACCTCGTTTTTCTATATCGCGGTTGTGATGAAAATATGGTGATTTTTACATCCACTATCCACCATTAATCCGGCTCCATGCTAAACGTGAGCGGAAAACCATCCATTCGGGCGCGGCCGTGTGCTGCTTTAATCAGTCGATCTGCTTCGTTGCGCGGTCGGAGAACCACAACGGCCGTGCCTTCTGTATGAGCTGTCCACATCACATGTTCCGCTAATTCGCTCGATAGGAAGAAAAGATGTTCCAAGATAAGAAGCACATACTCCATTGGCGTGACGTTGTCATTGTGGAGGAGGACGCGCCACATCGGTTCAGTAGACATATCCGGCGGTGTCTCCAGATCTTCATCGATCTGAGGCACAATCGTCGGTGCAACAACAGTCTCAAGTCGTATACCCTGAATGGTGCTAAGCTGCAGGGTCTCGTCAAACGATCGGGAATGAATGCAGAATGTAGGCATATGACACCTATCCAGATTGAACAATAGGTAAAGATCTTGTTTGATTTTATCCCGTAATCAGTCTATATGCACATTTTGACAGTTGTTGATCAAAGCTCATCTATGAAAAGAGTAAAAGCTGATGTAATTCTTAGAAGAAAAATGAAGGAGATTTACTCTTTCGGCTGATGAGTATGGATCAAAGGGTGAGCAATCTGACAGAAAAATATATCGTCTATTATGTTATACTTTTCAACCTGATCTATGTACGGCAGCAGCGTAGCTGCCGTGAAACAATTACTTCAATGATGAAGGAGATTTATGATGAATTTTTCTGTTCGCACCAATGATGATGCAATGGACTATGCTGCCAGTCACGCAAGTGAAATAGATTATGCTGCCTCCATGATGTTTAGTGCCGCGCATCTTCCCTGTGGCTCGAATCCCAGTCCGAAATTTTTGGTCGAACCACATCCAGATATGGCAGACCGGCGGATGCAGGCTGACTTTTACCGAACAGAGGGAAGCGTTGCCCAGCGTGTAATGGCCTAATCACCAAGTAGTAAACATCTTGGTCATTGTTCTGACCATTTGTAGGACGACCTGCTATTCATTAACGCTCTGCTTTGGCGAAAACGATAACCGGAGCCTACAATTGCATCTATCACGTATCATCTATCTGTTGTAGATGATCTAGATTCACTGAAACCCCTTGTCAAGTTGGCAAGGGGTTTTGGCTCATTGGGATCTTCCGTGGTAGACCCGCTTTGGTTTCGATACGCCTATGACTACTCACCCGACGCTAATCTCTATTTTGATCATCAATCACGGACATTCCCAAAGAGCCGGGGTTTTTGATGGTATGGAATCGCCAAGAATTAAATTCCCCAAAATTTTGGCGATTTTGCAGATACTCCAGAGAAACTCTATTGCCATCTCGGGAATCCTTTTTCTGGTGTATCCTGAATATGAACAGGGAGGCATCTATTGAATCGATGGTTAACTTATCTTGGCCTCGTCGGCTATGTCTTCATCGGTACAGCCGCCGTTCTCATGCCAGCCATCATGCCCTCGATGACGGAAGAGTTTGCAGCCATGGGTCTGACGGTGGCAACCATTGCGTTTATCTTCCCGGCACGAGCCGTGGGTGGAATACTTGGCAATCTACTTGCTGGCGTGGGGTCCGACCTGATGGGCCGTCAGCGGCTGGTTTGGCTTTCGGCCTTCATCTTGGCCAGCGCCTTGGCCTTGACCGGTGTGACCAAGTCCTGGATGCTCTTTGTTGTCGGCTTTGCGTTGGTGAGCGTGGCCCAAGCTGCCCTTTCGACCGGAATCAACGCCATGATTGCCGATGCAAACCCCGGCGCACAAGCTCGTGCACTGAACATGCTGCATGGTATCTACGGGGTCGGTGCAGCTGTTTCACCCCTGATCATTGGCTACTTGATCGAGCGGGGGATGGCGTGGCGTTGGGCTTTGGGTGGAACGGGGTTCATCTGGCTTCTCTACGGGATTGGAGCCTATCTCTTGTATCGCACCAGGACTTCGACTGAGCAGCGAGATCAGGTGCAGCAATTGGATCTCACCATGCTGCGCAAAGGAGCATTCTTTGCGCTATTTTTGATCGCCTTTGCCTACAACGGTGTGGCGTGGAGTCTGCTAGGATGAATCGCTCTCTTTATGCAACAGTCAGCCGGTCTCTCGACATTCTTTTCCATATCGATGATCTCAATCTTCTACATTGCGCTCACGGGCGGACGTTTTATCTGTGCGGCAGTTGCTGAGCGCGTTGGATATGCCAGACTGTTGCTGGTTCTTGCGATTGGCATCACGCTCACTTATCCATTGGTCCTGCTCGAAAATAATCTGGTTGTTGTGATTGGCGTCTTCCTCACGGGGTTGAGCCTTTCCGGTCTTTTTCCGACCGCACTAGCCTTCGGTGCCCGCCTTTATCCGGAACAGACAGGTACAATGACGGGTACTCTGAACGTGGCGATGACACTGGGATCAATGGTTCCACCCCTCTGGACCGGTGTCATTGCCGAAAGAACAAGCTTTCAAGTGGCGTTAGGAGTGAACTATATGATGGTTCTGCCCTTGATCTTGATCGCCCTCTATCTCAGACGCATTAAGCCATCCCGGGAAATTAACGATGCGTGACAACTCATAGTACACAATAGGGCAATCGCGGACCTTAAAAAAGCGGTGTTATTCGGTAAAGGTGCCATACGCAATCCCGGAGTGGACCACTCAATAATCCGCTCAAGAGAGAGTTCTTGGCCCAATCCAGGATTGCTCGTCCCGTGCATCTGTGTTTGCATTCGTGCCGAACCTACGTTTAAATTATCTTATAGAGAAGTCACTTAACCTCCGTACTTTCGCAGCATTTTTTACTCTGGCTGAATTGTGGACGAAAGTACGAAGTTTAAATAATGTGACGATTAGTCATATCTATCGGGCGTGGATGTTCTTCCAAACGCTTATGATCTACGTTATACCATGGGTTCCAGCGTTCAATGCTGTGGAGCCATTTGACAAAAAACCGGACAAAGAATAATGGAAAATATATTTAAAGAATGGAATTGGCGCGGTCTTCTCTTCGATGCTACTGAAGAAACCGAAAAAGCCTTGGGCAGCGAACCCTTAGTTGTCTACAATGGCTTTGACCCAACCGCCGACAGCCTCCACGTTGGTAATCTCATTCCCATGATTGGTCTAGCCCGCTTGCAGCGGTATGGCCATCAACCGATTGCGCTGGCAGGCGGTGGGACGGGCATGATTGGTGATCCCAGCGGTCGATCCACTGAACGCAACCTCATGACGGCGGAAGAGATTCATCACAATGTAGAGTGCATCAAGGTCCAGTTGGCCTCTCTCCTCGATTTCGAGGTAAAGAGTAATCCGGCCCTGCTTGTTAATAACGCCGACTGGCTTTCCCAAATCTCTATGCTCGAGTTTTTACGCGATGTAGGCAAGCATTTTTCGATCAACTATATGACCAGCAAAGATTCGGTCAAGTCTCGCCTGGATCGAGAAAGTGGTGGGCTGTCCTACACCGAATTTTCGTATATGCTATTACAAGCCTACGATTTTCATTACTTGTATAAAAATCGTGGCTGCAAGATGCAGGTGGGTGGCAGCGATCAGTGGGGAAATATCACTGCAGGGACAACACTCGTTCGCAAATTAGATGGAGCCACGGTTCACGGTGCGGTCTACCCACTGTTGACTCGATCAGACGGATCCAAATTTGGCAAGACTGCGGAGGGGGATTCAGTCTGGCTCGATCCAGAGCGCACCTCTCCATACCGTTTCTACCAGTTCTTCTTGAACACCTTGGATGGTGATGTGATCAAGATGCTCTGTTTCTATACGTTCCTCTCTCAGGATGAGATGGGGGGATACGAACAAGCCGTCCGTGATGAACCGCATAAACGGGAGGCGCAAAAACGACTAGCTGTCGAAACCACACGCCTATTCCATGGCGAGAGCGGACTAACCAAAGCCACCAAAGCGTCGGAAGTCTTTTTTGGCGGCGAACTCGATGGGTTGGATGCCCAAGACGTTCAGGATATCTTTGCCGATGTGCCGTCAGCAACCATCGGACGGCAAGCTCTTTCTGGCGAAGGGATACCTCTGCCGAATCTACTGGCCGATGCCGGTGTCGCCAAGTCTCGGGGTGAGGCGCGGCGTCTCATCGCCAATGGCGGCGTCTACATCAACAACATAAAGGTGGGAGACACAGATCAAGCAATTACGATGGAACAGAGTATCGATGGTCAGTTCCTCGTGATTCGCAAAGGCAAGAAGAATTACCACTTGGTGAAGGTAGAGTGACGAATCGTTGACGAAAGTCCGCAAAATTACTTATGGGGTAAATGTCCGGTAATACAATGCCGTGTTGAACTGTGCCCGAATTGCTTGTCCCCGGATCAGTAGGTCAAAACGCAATCGCTCTGGCAACCGCTCATCCTCACCCACACGGAAGACCCCATTACCAAGGGGGACAAGAGGAGTTTCGTGACTCCCAGCCTGGAAATAGAGTCGCCCGGCGCGCAGCAACACGCGAAAAGCTGACAACCAAGGATTGTGGCTGCGGTAATGTCCACGATACGCGTGCCATTCAGCAGGAACATCCACTTGTGGTCGATCAACGCCTTCTGACAGATAACGTTGCTCACCATGCGTCACTGATTCGATATTGTCGTCATCATCGCGCTGGAAAGCGAATATGAAGCGATCAAAGTCTGGGTGGTCGCAGGTGAACCGATCTGGTGCGCGCATGGCGAGTGTCTGTTCTGTTCCATCATGTTCCAGGAAAATGCGATCCCCACGTGCGAGAATGTTCAGGGGCTGGAAGCCATCGAAATAGCTTCCCGCATAGCGATCTGCGTCGGTAACAATGAAGGGGTTTGCTGGCGCTTCCAGGGATGGTAAATCGCCCTCATTGCCCCATGCCGCAAGAACCTGCTGAAGCCACTCGAAAATTTCTCCAATACCGGGGACACCGGCGGCGTTGAACATGGCAACGAAGCCACTATTTGACTCGACGTGCCACATCATTTGCGTGATGTAGCCGCCAGCCATTCCCCCTGAATGACTGATAAATTGGCCCTCAGGTTTGTCGGAGATGGCCAATCCATAGCCATAGTGTGTGTCGTCATCGATCTGGATGGTGGGTTGTACGATACGTGCATATCCTTCTGGCGACAACACGCCCTCTTGGCCGCCTTGCATAAACATTCGCATGTACGTTGCTAAATCAGTGGAGTTGGAGACAATACACCCATCGGCCGTTGCGGTTTCATACCGCACACCGGGCGCAATTGGGTGATCTAATGGGGCTGGTCGATCATCATAGAGTGGGATATACCCCACTGCCATTTGTGAACGGAGATCGTGCGTAATGGCCGGATAGACGTTGTCCAGGTCGAGCGGATCGAGAATCCGTTCACGCACCAGAGCAGGATAGCTCTCTTGCGTGACTTGTTCCAGAACAGCGCCCAGTAGCTTGTAGCCCACGTTGGAATAGTGAAAGAAGGTTCCAGGTGGCGATGCAGTTTGCGTTTCCCGTAGAGCGTAAACTTCGGCAACTGTGTCGCCGCTAAAATCGGTGCCGTTAATGATCCCAGCCGTGTGACACAACAGGTGGTGTGTCGTAATCGGCTCAAATTCGCTTGGGATGTCGAACCAAGGCAAATACTCATTTACTGGTTTATGCAGATCGTAGCTTCCTGCGTCTACAAGCTGCTGAAATAGAATGCTGGTGAACGACTTTCCAATTGACCCAATCTCAAACAGAGTATCGGGTGTAATGAGTGGATTCGATTCTCGATCACTCGTGTACGTAAATGTGTGTAGCGTGCGCTCTCGATCGCTGATGGCAAGACTGAAGCCAGGTAGCTTTGAAGCGGAAAGATAAGTGCCCAGTTGTTGATCGAGATTATTGAAATCCATATAGAACCAGATTGTCTGTTGATCGATAGCTGAATCGATAGATTTCAGACATAGCCCAACAGATATATGATAGAAGACTTCTCGGGTTTAAGCCAGGTGAAACGAAGAATCGGCACTTGGCCAAATCTGCGGGATACACTCGGTGCTACACACTGTCACATAACACGAGCCAGAGCCTCATCCCAAAACCGATGAATGCCTTTACGAAGAGTAAGAACTCTATCACCGGTCACAGCTGCTTCTGCACCTTCGGTCAGTTCTGCTCCTGCCACGGCTGGAATCGCACGGTACCCAGCTTTGCGCAGAAGCTCGGCCCGACGTTGCGCCCTGGTGACATCTCGTTGATCGACAGTATTAGATATTTCGATGGCAAGCCATAGTTCTGGTCGTTCAGCCAAGGCATGTACTTGACCCCGTACCAACAGATCAAGAGGCCACAATTCATCCATTTCCGCAGCGGACAAATGTTGCTCTAGTTCGTCGGCAAGCTGTTGTAATTCAAATACATGTACTTTACGCAATACGGAACCCAAATAAGAGCCGATTCTATCACGATATGTCCGCTCTAGACTATCACCAAGCAGATCTCCCACAGTTGTTTTGGTTTCTTTGAGATCTTCTTTCGTCTCTTTATATTCCAACCGAAGTTCCTCGAGAGATTCATGGGTTCGTTTCTGCGCTTCCGCCAACTCTCCTACAGTAACCTCAAGTCGGGTCAAACGAATCTCTGTTTGTTTTTGCGCTTCCGCCAACTCCTCAACCCGCTGTTCTGTCCGCTTCTGCGCTTCCGCCAACTCTTTAACCGTAACCTCAAGTCGGGTTAAACGCTGCTCTGACTGTCTATGCCCTTCCATTACTTCGGCCAGAATTGCTTCAACTCGCTCCAGACGGTTCTCAGAATCTGCCTGGGATTGAACTAATTTTGCGGTAGAGTCTCGCAGCGCGTCGATATCTTGACGACGCACCGCCATATCTGCCTGAATTTTTTCCTCGAGCGCCTCAGCAAACTTAAACATTGACAGTTGAAGTTCCTGAGGCATCTGTTCAATGATAGATGAAAAAGTCATTGTAAACTCGTAAAACTGCCGTTTTGTGCGGATTCAATTATAGCAGAGTTCTCGTTGCAAACCAAGAGCTACGCAGGATGCAGGAATGCAGTACAAGTTTGGAGCAGATGCCCAAGGCAATGCACGGTTGAAGAGTTCGTTGGATGATTGGCATGCTACTTTACCTTGCAACACATTCTTGTACTCTTGCGCCCAATATGAAATGTCTCCACACTTGCATCTCGGTTGACCAATCGTATCACTTCCCTTACAATTGGTCCTGTCTGAAAGAGCGCCCCGTCACCAAACCGGAGCTTCCCATGATCAATCCGGAGTCCAATTTTAGCGCGGAACCAATCACTCAAGGTCCGAAGCATCATTTCTTTGGCTATTTAAGATTCGTTCAGCTCTATGCCGTGCCCGCTCATAGATGAGAATAGATTCGCTTGTTTTACTCAACTAAAAGGGAGCAAGTCTATTCCCGTCCATGGCGGCGAAGAGAATAAATTCGTCTGTTCCACTTCACTGGAAGCATGCTAATTTATCCAAATTTATGCTAGTGCTCAGTCTATACAAACCAAGGAGGAAGGCATGAAAAGGAGTAAATTGAGTCGACGTAAGTTTTTGCAATTCAGTACAACAGTCGCCGCGGGGGCATTCCTGGCCGGTTGTCCAGCACCGGCTCCATCCAGCTCAGGTGCTGGCAATGCACCTGCTGCAGAGGCAGTTTCGATTATCTATTATGATCGAACCAAGGACCTCACGCAGTGGGCAGATGCTTACAATGATTCACAAGAGGCGGTCACCGTGGAGGTGGAGCTACAGCCGCCTGGCACTCGATATGAGCAGTTGGTGGCGGCAGTGGTGGCCGGAAATGCTCCCGATGTGATCGGTCTTGACTGCGTTCAGGTAGGGCGCTTTGTCCAACTCGATGCGCTTGTTGACTTGAGCGACTTGATTCCGGCAGATGTTCAAGATCGTTATTTTCAAAACTTGATGACGACCGAACGCCACTATGGCATCTTCGAAGGGAAGCTGGTGGGCGTTCCCTTCTGGGTGGATTGTTCTGTCTGCATCTATAATAAAGCGATGCTCGAAGAGGCAGGAGGCGATCCAGAAAGCGGTTTCCGAACATGGGATGACCATGTGACTTACGGGAAGGAAATCGCCAAGAACGAAGATATGTTTGGATTTGCTACTGGACGTGTTAATCAGTTCTTGTTCGGCCCCTGGGTCTGGGCACAGGGTGGTGATTTCACAGACCTGGATTGGACCAAATCCAGATGCGATGAACCACCTGTCCGCAATATGTATGAGTTTGCCCGCGCAATTGTCACGGAACATCAGATTACGAACGATGCTCCTGCCACCGATTGGGGCACCATGAATGAGTTATTCCAAAGCCAGAAGGCCATGGCGGTCTATGGAGGTGGCGGCTCGGTGGGCTTGATCCGCAATCAATTCCCCGAGTTGTTCGAGGTGTTGGGAACATGTCCAATTCCTGGTCCTGAGGAGGGTCAGATATCCTCATTTATTGGTGGGAATGTAGCCAGCATCAGCAAACAGAGCGAACATTTGGAAGCCTCCCTCGATTTTGTGCTTTGGGCTACGATAGAAGAGGACGGTCTAGCTGTGACGGCGGAGTTGGGCCACCTGCCTGGAGGACCAGAAGGCTTTGAGTTGGCCGCCTATCAGGAAAATTGGAACCTATTCGAGGCATTGAGTGACTCATTAGAATTTGGGTTCCCGGCTGCCAATGACCCACGGTTTGATGAGGTTAGCTTGACTCCTCTGAATCTGGCCTGGGAGCAATCCATCATTGGCGAAATTTCGATGGACGAGATCATTGATACCCTCCACACGACGATTGATGGAATTTTGCAGCGTTGACGTCCGCGTAGCGATGTTAGGAAGGTTCGAAAAACGGTTGATAATTTACTGCGAATGGAGGTAGTACCGTGAGCAGTTCCACTGTAGTGCAGGTGACGGAGGGTGTTGGTAAACCCAGATCGTCTGAACCCAGGTTTCGGCGCTTTGTACTGACCCGACAGGAGAGAGTCGCGGTTCTGTTTCTCTCCCCGCTGATGCTCTTGTTCATCGTTTTTCTGATCGTCCCCATGACGGCGGGCTTTACTTTGGCCTTTCAACAATGGTCTGTGGGGGGAGTTGAACCAAACAAATGGATCGGATTGGGAAATTATACGCGTATGGTCCAGACGCCACGGTTTTGGAACTCGATGCGCGTCACGCTGACGTATGCGGCGGGTTTGGTGATTATCCCCTATCTGGTCGCCCTACCCTTGGCGCTCTTCCTAAATATGAAAATCCCAGGGAGAGGCGCCTTTCGGACACTCTTCTTCCTGCCCGCGGTGACGCCCATTACGGCAGCGGGTATGGTCTTTATCTTTCTCTTTAACACAGAGTTTGGGGTCATCAACTACTTCCTTTTGTCGCTGAACCTCATCAGCGAGCCAGTGAGTTGGCTTGGCCGTGGTGAAACGGCGATTCCTGCTTCGATGGCATTAATTGTATGGGGCCAAGCCGGGTTTAACGCTGTCACACTGCTGGCTGGTCTTCAGATTATCACCCAGGAAATCCTGGACGCAGCCGCGATAGATGGCGCTCATGGCTGGTCACTCTTTCGCTATATCACCTTACCCATGCTAAAACCCGCCTCCGTTGTGGTCATCACCTTTAGCTTGATCAACTCCTTCAAGTTGTTCGGTGAAATTTTCGTGATGACCCAAGGGGGACCGGCCCTATCGACTGAAGTATTGGGGCTTTATCTATATGAAAACGCCTTCCATTACTGGCAGCTTGGTTATGCAACAGCTGTGGGGAGCGTGATTGCGGTCATTGCGTTCATTGTCAATTATATTATGTCCAAGATTGGCCGTGTAGACTGGCAATAGGTAGGGAAATTGCCTTTTTGAAATTAAAATTGTATTTTTGGATGACGTAGATATATTTTTTGAGAGGCACGGATGAATTCTGCAACACTATATAATCTAGCTCTTATTGCTGACGATATTTATCGAAATGTTAGTGCCGGAGGAGAAGGACGTTGGAATCGACTTTCAGATACTTACCTGCAAGACGATGAGGGATTCAATGGCGCCCTTTATGAATGTGGGGCTAATCTGGTTGTTGCCTATCGAGGGACAACCGCAACTTCTTTAGAAGACATCAAAGCAGATCTCAACATCATGGCAGACAATTTGCCCAAACAGTTCAAGAGTGCCGATGAGCTCTTTCTGCAAGGACAACAGCGGAATACCTCAGGAAAAGAAATTCTTGTTGTTGGACACTCTCTAGGGGGAGGACTCAGTCAATTGGTTGCGGCAAAGCACAATGTACTTGGGGTCTCCTTTAACGGACCAGGAATGACGGCGGCCGCACAACATGCAAACATCTCAATCAATAGTGGCAAGGTTCTCAATGTTGTTTTACGTTGGGATCCGGTCAGTAGTTTTGGCCAGTTAATTGGAAAAAAACTCAGACTACCCAATTGGGAAATAACAGAGGCACATTACCAAACCACTGTGATCAAGGCAATAGAGAAAAGCAAGTACCGCGACCAAACCCCGGCCGCAGTCTACGATGCCTTGGAGTGAACGTCGATATTGAATCATGACACAAAGAAACACTCTTTCAGGCGACGGAAACTATTTGTAGGAATCGTTGACATTTGATAGCTCACCTCCGCAAACTCATCGTCCATTGCAACCAACGCTCTGTGAGCGCGCGCTAAATGTCCACGGAACCGAGAAAGAACGAATGAATGCTCCCATCGCAAATGTGTGGCCACCACTAAAGTTAGGGATAGCCGTAACAATACTTCTGGTTGTGCTTGCCGTCTTTCTTTTCCCGTTTTTCTGGATGATCTCCTCTTCGCTCAAAACATTGGCCGAGGTGAGTACGTTTCCGCCGCCCATCCTCCCCGAAACACCCCAATGGCAGAATTACGTCACAGCTTTTTCACGGGCGCCGCTGCTGCAATACGGCTGGAACACCATTATTGTTGCAGTGGCTGTCATTGTCCTGACCGTCACGCTGACTGTAATGGCCGCCTACGCATTGGTCTTCCTTGAGTTTCGGGGGAAAAATCTTGTTTTCTTAATTCTCTTATCCCCGCAGATGGTCGCGGGCGTGATTTTGTTACTGCCACTTTTCGTGGTCCTTCTTCAGTTCAAGATGCTCAACACCTACTGGTCGTTGATTATTCCGTATACTGTCCTGTTTGCACCCTTTGCCGTCATGTTGCTACGAGGCTATCTAGAAACAATTCCTCGCGACCTTGTTGAGGCCGCACGCGTGGATGGCGCCACAGAAGTCTGGACGCTCTTTCGCGTCATTTTTCCGTTGGCTAGACCCGCTTTGGCAACGGTTGCCCTCTTTTGCTTCATCTGGTCATGGAATGAATTCTTGTTTGCCTTGGTCTACATCCAAAAACCGGCCTTGCGAACCATTAGCGTAGGGATTGCCTTGCTCGAATCGATGCCCAATTTCCCACGCGAGACCAATATCATTCTGGCCGCTAGCGCTGCGATCACATTGCCGGTGCTCATTCTTTTTACTGTTGCTCAGCGTCAGTTCATCGAGGGCATCACCGCTGGTTCTGTTAAATAGTATCTTCCCAAGCGATTTTTTGTACATTGGGCAAGGAGTTGCAAGGTTGCAGAGCAGCAGAGTTGAAAAGGCGCCCAGTGTATTGGAGGGTGCTCTCATGCAAATTGAGTCTATTCTTTGTAGCAGATGAGATTCTGTTTACCCACTTTGCAACCCTGCAACTTTGCTTCTGGCTTAGAAGCGAAGCGGCCTTGGCCCGGTTAAGGTATTTCCATAGCGACAAGGAGATGATCCATGGAGCGTTCGCCAGGTAAACAATTATTCATCGACGACTACTTTATTGAGTCGCTAGACGGTGCAAAACGGGTGCTCAACCAACCCCAAAATCTCACTGTGGATGAACCGCTGCCGATCCATTTCGACCAGCCGTGGGAGTCTCAAAGTTCGCAACCAGGTAGGGTGATTTATGATGAACAGAATCGTCACTTCCGCCTCTACTACCGGACCTGGACAGGGGAGCGCAGCCTGCTCTGTGCGCTCGATTCGGATGATGGACTCAACTGGGAGCGGCCAGAGTTGGGTTTGGTAGAGATAGACGGTTCGATGCACAATAACATCACCAATGCCCCAGCACAACACCTCTCTATGATCTGGGATCCATATGAACAAGATGAAGCGTACCGCTGGAAACAGATCGACAACCAGCCATCGGGGCAAAAGGCAAATGGAGAACCTCGCTGGCAAGCTCACTATTCGCGAGATGGTTATCAGTGGCACCTCTACCCGGAAGGTCCTCACAGTGACCAAAGAATGCTCTTTAATTTTGGATCCCCCGCCGAGACTTTTGGCGGAGAGGCCAACCCCGATGCACCCTACATCCACTACTCGCAACGCGGCTCAAATCGGCGGACTCGGGTCTTGGGGCGGCGGGACAGCCCAGATTTTCTGAACTGGTCTGGTTTGCGTACAGTGATCGATCAAGATCTGCTGGATCCACCGGGCACTGAATTCTATGCGGCTGGATTTGACCCGGCCAATCGCACAGACGGCGGCTTGCACATCTTGATGCTACACACTTTTCTAACAGACCTGACTGAACCTTACGGCATCGCCGAGGCAGATCGCTACTGGGGTGTCGGTGAGACTGGTCCAGCCGCACTACCCGCGCGCATCGATGGCTTTGTGGAAACCCAACTGGCAGTCAGCCGTGATACCTTCGCGTGGCAACGTTTCCGCGAACCCTTTATCCCTCGGGGCACCCCAGATGCCTGGGACTGGGGTATGGTCTACACAGATGGCCCCATCCTGCATGACAATCAGCTTTGGTTCTTTTACATGGCTGGGAATCTGACTCATAACGGGCGCACGGCGCAGCTATGGCGCAACCCCTACGCGACACCAAACCGTCGCGGCAAGGGGGTAGCCGTGCTTCGCCCGGATGGTTACATCAGTGTAGAAGCCGCCTCTTACGCGCCAGGTATCCTCACAACCCATCGCTTTCGCCAAGAGCATGGTGGCCAAGTGCAAGTGAATGTTGATGCTTCAGTCGGCGAGTTGCGCTATGAACTGCTGGAAGACACTGGTCAACCGATTCCTGGTTTTAGTGCGGCGGAGTGCGATCCAATTCGCGAGGATACGCTAGCTGGTGTACTATCCTGGAATGGAACACCTGGCTGGCCAACCGTGACGGTTGGACAACGGACAAAATATCCCGATTTACCTCACTCTGAATTCTACGTGAAGTTGCGTTTTATTTTAGCACCTGGCACAAAACTCTATTCGCTAACGCTCGATCCGCCCGAAGTGACGCAGTGGCAGGTGAAGGTGCCAGGGCGCATCGATTAACAAAATTAGTGTTTCCACTCAAAATCAGTAGACCACAATCGTTAGATTCTTCGCTTCACCCGAGAATGACGCGATTGAGGTCTATTGAAAATGGATTTTGAATACCCATGAAATACGAAGTCCCCATCGACAAAGCACTCATAGACGAGCTGTTCCCCTTCTGGGCATTCATTTTTGGGGAGGAGTTACCGGACTTCAGCCGCGATGTGTTTCTAGGCACTGAAGAGAGATACAACCACGGCACGCTCTATCTGATAAGAGAAGGTAAACAACTTGCAGGTACTTGTTTCACGATGCATTCGAAGACAGTGCCTATGCTGGCTGGACTGGGTGAAGTAACCACTGACCCTCAATTTCGTGGTCGAGGCATTGCCACCACATTATGCAGTCAGGCTGTGGCGGATTTCCGCGCCGCCGGGGGTGAAGCACTCTTCTTGGGAACCGTCAATCCAGCAGCCGCCCGAATTTATTATCGGCTTGGCTGGCGGAAGTTGGCGGGTGCGAATGTAATGGTGAATATAACGTCTGATGTATCTCCGGAAGAATTCCTCGTCGACTATTTTCGCAAAGGGGGCCAAGTGGAGGTGAGTCTCGCCGGACCAGACATACGAGTGCCCATGATCCCACTGATTTTGACTCCCCACGACTGGCAAGTGCTAGATGCGAATGTGAACCTGTTTTCGTGTCGTTACATGATCCAGAATTCCTGCATGGGGCTGTACCCGCGATATGCAAACGGCTTGGAAGAGAGCAACGGAGCAGTCTTTGCAGCACGGACAGAGGATGGACGGGTAGTCGGTCTGTCATCAGCACGACCGGGTGGTGCAGACGGCTGCCAGATCGACGGTTTCATCCATCACAATTTTGCTCCGGCGTGGTCTAACCTGATAGAAGCGGCTTGCGAGTGGGCGAGAGCAGATGGGGTAGAGGAATTGTGGTCAGTGATGTCGGTAGAAGATGAAGAGAAACAAGCCTCCTTTGAATCAATCGGATTTGTCCACGATGGATCCGGGGATGATTTCACGCTTGCAGGGCGGACCGTAGATTCTTGCAAGATGAAAGCGACTGGATAAAATAGGAGATCACCAATCATGACACTCGCCGAACGTGCCGAGACCTTTAATAGCATGATCATCCAGGATGCCCTAGACGAACATGGACTGATTCGCCACAAGCTCACCTTCCCAGAACGCAAACCGATTCCAACTGAGATGTTGGAAGATGTCCGCCAAGATAAGGCAGAACGGCAGGCCACTGGCAAAAAGTGGCACCCCCTGGCCGGTACACCCGCCTATGCCATGTACGAAGACGCGAGCTATGTCGCCAACCGCTATCTGGTTGCTCAGGTGTGGCGCTCGCTCGCGACGCATGGCGATGCGGCACTGAAAGAGGCTCAAAAAGATGCCCAGTGTGCCTATCAAGCCACCATCTACCCTTATCACAAGGGGGAAAAGTTGGATCCGGGTTACTGGCCCAAACCATATGGAGCACTCGTGGGGGACTATGCTGTGGACAAGAACTACACCGAAACCAGCGTCGATCAAGCCTATTCGCCAGTGATTGCTCTCTGGCGCTATTATCAGCATCTGGCCAATGACACTGTGAAAACCCAGATCGGCGAAGCACTCCAGGCCCATGGTCACTGGTGGATCCGTCACGACTATCACTATGACTATCTGGGTGAGCGGTGGGCCGTCTTTGGCAAGCGCATTGCCTCACCAAGCAGCGCTCTCAAGATTCCCATCGGCATGCACATCGCTTACCAGGTAACAGGCGATACACAACTGCGTGATGAGTGCGTGCGCATCCTACGTCAAGGCATCAACGATGGTGCGCTCGCTATGCACCTTGGGCCACGTGGTGAAACCAAGGATCTCTATCATTGGGCGGAAATGTACGACTACTTCCTGCGCGAGACAGAGCTGGCTGACGAAGCCGACTGGAAGCGCCTGATCCGGGAATGCTGGCGGGCGGGGAAGAGCACGATCCAGGCCGACGGTTGGTGTATCGGCATGGGCAACTTTACCATCGATGGCCTTGTTGAACGCTACGAACCGGGTCCCATCGACGATGTTCATCATGGTTACTGGAAAACTGCCGCGCCCCATCCTGCCTCCACGGCGCAAATGGCAGGGCTGGCTATGTTGGCCCACGAACTGGGGGTTGACGCCGAGGCTGGCACAGTGGGAAAACAATTGCTGACGCGAATGACAGAGGCAGAAACGGGTGATCGTCGTGGCTATCTCTACGATGATCCGACACAAATGCCGCCAGCCTCGCGCAAGAACCCACCTCCTACCCTCTTCAATACGCGTACCGTTGTCTTTTGGCTCGACGCCTATTGGCGGGGCAAGTTGTTGGGTCTGTTCTAGAAATCATTGACGGTTGTAGGTGCTGCACTTGGTACGAATAGCTCGATTGACGCAGTCGTCCGTGATATGGTACTCTGAGAAGGATCGACCAGGAGAGCCAGCTTTTTATCGAGTTCATGAGACAGAGAAAATACAAGGAGAAACACTATGCAACGATATCGCCACCTGGCACTATTAATCGTGTTGGGAATGATGATCGCGGCGTGTGCACCAGGCTCGCAAGGAGTGTCTGAAGCAGATGCACCAGCTGTACAGGACGAGGCCGCGATGGAACCGCAACAAGGTGATACGCTTATTTTGACCACTGGTGATGATTTTCAGGGTCCCGCAGGTGACTTTGATGGCGGCAGCACCCATGACAACCGGCTCATGCCGCTCTACCTGGACACACTGATGCTGGGCAAACAGGACGGCACCTTGGAACCGCGCCTGGCTGAGTCGATTACGTTGGCCGAAGATGGGCTGACTTGGACGATCAAATTGCATGCAGATGCGCTCTGGCACGACGGCGAGCCGGTTGTTGCCGATGATGTGATCTTTGTGCTCAACACCATGTGCAGTGGCTTGACCAATCCTCCGTCGCGTCTGAATGAATACGCCACCATTATCGGCTGTCAGGCATATCGCGACGGTGAGGCTGATAGCGCTTCTGGCGTGACCAAGGTCGACGAGCAGACAGTGCAAATTGTGGCGGAAAAGCCCAATGCTGCCCTTCTCTACCAGTTGGCCGCCATGCATCCCGTCCCTTCTCACTTCTGGCAGGATGTGGAACTGGACAAGCTGCTAGAGCACCCGCGATGGCTGGATAATCCCATCGGTTCCGACCCTTTCAAGATGACCAAGTTCGAAGGCGATCAAGTAATCGAATATGAAGCATTCGAGGACTACTACTTAGGACGCCCCTATCTGGACAACGTCATTGTGCGTATTGCGCCCTATGACAGCGCTCTAGCTGCTTTGGAAGCCGGCGAGGTGGATCTAGTCACTTATCTCGATTCGCTGGATGCTGAACGGTTGGCCAACAATGACAGCATCATCATTGACTCCACAGCCGAGACTAGAACATGGGGACTCTTCTTCCACTGGTATCAGGAGCCGCTGCGTGACGTGCGCGTGCGCCAGGCCCTCCGCATGGCCGTGAACCGGGATGCCTACAACGCAGCGGTCTTGGGTGGACGCGGCAATGCCCAAGTCAAATCCTGGTACACACCCGGCACCTGGCCCGCCAACCCCGATATTCCTGCCGATCAGTATGATCCTGAAGCGGCCGAGGCTCTCCTAGAGGAAGCGGGTTTTGACTTTGAGAACACAACCATGGGCATTGTCATTTTGCCAGCCAACAAGCCGCGTGCCCGTATCGGTGAGTTCTTTCAGGCCAATCTGGCTGAGATCGGCGTCAAGGCCGAAGTGCTCCCTGTCCAGGAGTCGGTGATTCTGGAAGAGTGGTTCAACCAACGCGAAACGATCTGGTTCACCATCGCCTACATCGGTGGCACCACATCCAATAACCCATACGCCTGGTGGCAGATCTTGCGCCACGATTCGCCCACCAACTGGGGCTTCTATGCCTGCAACTTTGTGGATGAGTCTGTGCTCGAAGGCAAATCCGCCTTGGAGACCTGTGGCAACTATCAATATGGTAGCTCCGAACTGGACGCACTCATGGATCAAGCCTTGGCCATTGCCGATCCAGAACAGGCCGCGCCCATTATGTGGGAGATCGACAAGATGTTGCACGAAGATCCCCCCGGCGTTATGGTGGTGGGACCAGTCACAATTCATGCCTGGAGTAGCAAACTGCATGGTCGCCCAGCTGGTGATGTATATGATCTGCAAGTGTGGAATAAGCCGGAGCAGTGGTGGTTGGAACAAGAGTAGGCGCTTAGCGCACAAAGATGGTGCTACGCACCCACTACGTGAACTGACAATTTTGTGTCGATGTTGAACTTGATTCGTTGGCAAGGGCTGCCGAAGGACCGTTTGCGTCTGTGCGCTAGGCGCCGACCGCCTGCACAATTGCAGGCGCAAACAACTAGTCTCTTGTCAAGAAGATCGTGATAACGTCAAACAAACCTGGTTTTTTACAGCAACCAGGTTTGTAACTCTAACAGAACGTACCTGACAGAACAGTCGCTCGTAATAGAAAGTCATGGCCCCATACATTTGGCGGCGTCTCTTGCTTGCCGTGCCCGTCTTCTTTGGCATTACATTTTCGGTCTACTTGGCCATTAACCTGGCACCGGGTGATCCGATCAATTCAATGATCCCATTTGAGCAAATTGCAGAATCGACGCCTGAAGAGATTGAAGCCATTCGTCGATCGATGGGGTTGGATCAGCCGTTGCTCGTGCGTTATGCCAAATGGTTGGGCCAACTGGCTCAGGGAAATTTGGGACGCTCATTTAAAAAGAAAGCGCCCGTGCTCGATCTGCTCAAAGATCGGGTAGTGAATACACTGAAGTTATCGAGCGCAGCCCTACTCATCGCGCTGGGCATCGGCGTTACCTCTGGCATCGTTATGGCGCTCAAGCAGTACAGTTGGCTCGACTATACACTCAGCGTCTTCACATTGGCCCAATGGTCAACGCCGCCTTTTTTTGTGGCATTGGCCGCGATCTATCTCTTTTCTGTGCAGCTCAACTGGTTGCCAGCCTTTGGCATGGTCTCTGCCCGCGAGCCGGCTTCGGCGTTGGCCTCATTATGGGACCAGCTTCGGCATCTCATCATGCCCGCTACAATTCTGGGACTCTATGGCTCAGCCACCTATGCCCGTTACACGCGGGCCAGCGTGCTCGACATACTCAACTCGGATTACGTGACGACGGCTCATGCCAAAGGGTTGCGTGAGCGCATCGTAATCTGGCGTCATGTATTTCGCAACGCTGCGCTTCCTATTGTCACCATTGTGGGGTTGAGCTTGGGCAATCTGCTTGGTGGGGCCGTGATCGTAGAGACCATCTTCGCTTGGCCCGGCATGGGCAAGCTGGGGGTTGCTGCCACCATTGAGCGCGATTACCCCCTGTTGATGGGTGTGGTTGTCGTGGGCGCGATCATGGTCTTGCTGAGCAACCTGATCGCAGACATTGTCTATGCCTGGGTCGATCCAAGGATTCACTACGATTGAATGATAATCAGCACCAAACCAACAAACTATCCAACCATTCAACCGTTCTGATTCATGCATGAAGGAACTGATATGGCTCAAGAGGCTACGCCGGGCGAGCGTCTGTTTGCACAGACGGGATCCGCGACGAAGACAGATCAGCGACACTCGCCTTATCGCCGCGCGCTCTATGGCTTTCTGCGTCATCGTATGGCGCTCTTTAGCTTAGCCGTTATCACCCTGCTGGTTCTATTGGCTATCTCTGCGCCAATCATTGCACCGTATGATCCAACGCAGGCTCATTTCGATGCCGTGCGCGCAGCCCCAAATGTTGAATTCTTCTTGGGCACAGACGATTTGGGGCGCGATATATTGAGCCGCATGATTTACGCTGCTCGTATTTCAGTTTCAGTGGGGATTGTCGCCGTGGGCATCTACCAGGCAATTGCCCTGGTTCTTGGTGCGCTTTCCGGTTATTTTGGCGGCATTGTGGACATGATCATCCAACGCTTGGTGGATATTGCCATGTCCTTCCCCACGCTCATCATTATCCTGGTCTTCATTGCGCTGCTCGGCCCCAGCATTTTCAACGTTATGATTGCCATTGGTCTGCTCAGTTGGCCCGGCCCTACCCGGCTTTATCGCGCCCAGATTTTGCAGTTGCGCGCCATGGACTATGTCTTGGCAGCTCGGTCAACCGGCGTAAGCAATGCTCGGATCATCGTGCGCCACATCCTGCCCGGGATTGTGAGTCCATTGGTTGTCAATGCCACCTTTGGGGTCGGTGCAGCAATCATGGCCGAAGCGGGATTGAGCTTCCTGGGTCTTGGCGTGCAGCCCCCCACCGCCAGTTGGGGCAACATGCTCTCCGATGCACAAAACCTGACCAAGCTTCAATTGATGCCTTGGCTCTGGGTGCCACCTGGCTTGGCCATTGCCGTCACGGTGCTGGCCATCAACTTCATCGGCGACGGTCTGCGTGATGCGCTTGATCCAAAGCAGATTCAGTAAGTCTAGTAGACGGCGGCGCAAATAGACCGCTGGTTAGTTGGGGTGGTTCATTTTAGGCGGACAATTAGGTTTACATTTTTGCAAAGAGAAAAGATGTTTAGGGGTGGTTCAAAATTAGGTTTACACTTTTGATATATAGACAAAAATCTATATGAGACCGTTTTCTCTCTGAGAACCGGCGAAATCAGAGAATATAAACGTTCTTTCTGTTTCTAAAAGTGTAAACCTATCTATCCAGCTAAAATGAACCACCCCGATGTTTATATTTTCTACTTTGAGCCATGCTCAGGCAGAAAATGACCTCATATAGATTTTTGTCTATGTATCAAAAGTGTAAACCTAATTCTGAACCACCCCGGTTAGTTGTAACTTAACTAAATAATATAGCCTTTCAGAAAAAGATTTTCCTGTCGTTGAGGGCATTTCAGCCAGTCAGCTACTCAGCTCTCTGGCTGACCGGCTGAAATGCTGACAAGCTTCTGTTTTGCGTGGAAAAACATTCTCTGAACATCTATAGTAATCGGTAGAGCAGTGATCGGGAGGTCGGTATGGGACATAATCATCGGAGGCATCATTTATGATCGAGAACCACTTCACCAAAGGCCCTGAGGGTTGGTGTTCGTATGATTATCACGCCAGCATAGTCGCCGGCGGCCATAATATTTTCATCCTCGCCACTTGGGCCAGGGAGGGCGGCGTCAACAATGGCGGCTATATCTGGGTGGATCATACGCGCTGGAGCGCCGACACGCCGGAGAAACCGCTCTCGATTCTGCCGCTGCTCTTCTATCGTAGTTGGGTCAGTGCCGACGCCATTGATCTACGTGGGGCCGAAGTCTCCGTCTATCTGCGCGGGAATGATCTGAGACTGGACGGTGCCCGCTGCTATTTCTGGGTTCACGCCATCGGCACTCGCTGGCACTATACGGCCCAGCCGTTGACCATCAACGAAGGGAGCTGGGCATCTACACCAGAACAGTTCGTATTGGACGATGATGAGGCTCGCTGGCATTGTAGTTGGTCGGACACCCCAGCCAGCCCCACACCGTTGACCCACTTGTTAGGCAACGCCCACAGTTATGGCTTCTCCTTTGTGGGCTTTTCTAGTGAGGTCAGCGGACAACTCTGTATGGCCGAGTTTGCTATCAAAGGAATATAACGATGAGTTTACGCATTCTATCCATCGGCGCGCACCCCGCCGACATTTTTGACCAGTCGGGAGGCACCATGGCCCATCATGTTCAGCGTGGTGACTCTGTCGGCTGTGTGGTCTTGACCCACGGGGCACGGGTTCATGACGCGGTTATCAGCGATGCGATGTTTCATCAGCCGGAAGTGCCAGAAGCCAGTGAACTTCGGACGTTCATGGCCGAACGCTCAGACGTTAAGGCCGAGGAGACGCGACAAGCTTGTGCCCTGTTGGGCGTGGAAGATGTCACTTTCTTTGGGGCGGATGACGCCGTCCTCCTTGTCACCGAAGAAACGGTACGACGGCTGGCGCGTTTGCTACGGGAGAAGCGCCCCGATATCATCTTGACTCACTTTCCTAAGGAAGGTGATGGCATGGTTAACCCCCATGCTGTGGCGGGCCAGATTGTGCTCGCCGCCATCCAGTTGGCTGGCAGCGTCGATCCGGGTGACCGTAACCCACCCCACAAAGTGGCCCAGGTCTTCTTCTTTGGCACGGGCGCTGCTCCGTTGCCACGCACTGTCTGGAATGCGGCAGGCGGTTACTACAATGATCTCTTTATCGACATTGGCGACGTGATCGAGCAAAAGCTGGCTGCACTTGACTGCATGGTGAGCCAGGGCTATGGTGGAGCCTACGCGCGCAAACGGATCGAGACCAGCGACGGCGCCTTTGGCAATGCTGGCGGCGTGGCTTATGCTGAAGGGTTTATCAGCATGAACGCCGAAACTCACTACCATCTGCCCGTCACGGGCTATGCACTCAAGGCGGCGCGCGCCTCCGATCACGAGCTGATTGAGCAACGTTCGGTTAAGATTGCCACTGGTTGACGCTATGGGCTGGATTCCCGTCCAGTATATTTTCGACCAACCTTTGCCGATTCTTCATTACCGGCGGGGAAAGTCACGCCCTCTTTGATCTTGTCAACCACAGTGTCCGGATAGACCGCATCCAGAAAGCCAATATTGGCCGCCTGGCAGGCAGCAAAGATCCGATCGCACGCAGCTTTTAGTTCGCCTTCTTCCGTATTTTCCCGCGTACGCACGTCATCATAACCAAACGTCATGCGCATGTCGGATGGCCCCCACTCGGCAAACGCGATCCCGGGCACCTTGGCGCTCGCTTCGGCATTGACCAGCGCCCGTTTGTTTTCAATCTTGATGCCAAGCAGGAGTTCACCCGCCGGGTTCAACGGCCAGACGTCGGCTTTGCGTAAGTACTCTTGGGTCGATATTCCCCAGATTTTGGCTGCGTTGTCCTGACCACCAGAGCCACGGCGACCCTGGTCCAGCCCTTGGCCAACGCCCGCCGTCTGGAACGGGAAGCGCACCCATTCAACAAACTTCTTTACAGCGCCCGGTGTCTCGGCATGACAGAGCAAGATACCATGAATGCCCGTTGCCAGAACCTGCTTGATCATCCAGGCGTTGTTGCGCACGACAAATTCATCCACGCCATCAAACGGCAACGTCACGAGCACCGTTGGTGTGCGATGTCCCGAAGCCGTCGGGCCTCCATCCACCAGACCACGCATATAGGCATTCAGTCCCACAATGTCGTAGGGCTGGTGTTCGATGCCAATCACCAACCAATCGGCAAAGGTCCGAGCCGCCTTCACGCCCCCTTCGTAGCTCAGAGCTTGTCCGCCATCCCAGTAGACAGGCTGTTTCTGTTCAAGCAGTTCAATCACCTTATTGATTCGCTTCATTTGTCACGACTCCCTCGATTTTTATAGTTGGACACGATGTTTGCACTTTTCTTCGATAAGGCTGAAATAGAACACGGATGACACGGATTGAGCAGATTTTGACTGATTTTGTCCGATAAGATCCGTGAAATCCGCTGAATCACCCCAACCTGCGTTGGTTCTTCCGGAATAGAGGGGGCGTAACTTCCCGGAAGAGGTCAAAACAGTCTCGTTGACGACCTCATGCCTGACCTCTACCTATTAGATAATATAGGAAAGGAGTTAGAATGAGAGAGACAGAAAGAGAGAAGCTGTCACTCGGAATCGAACTCCGGCTTGGTAAAAAGGACCGCCCTCTTCCCGCGGTGCGACCGCCCTTCCCGGACCGTCCACCAAGCCGACGCCTAGAACCGTCGCAAGCGTGTAGCATCTCGAATGCCATAATAGGAAAACGGAAAAGAGCGTCCGAAAAAAATGACCAAAGGCAATCCTCAAGTGAATGAGGAGGTCAAAAATGCAGATATTCATAGGAATAGACTGGAGTGAAACAAAACATGATGTAATGATAACGGATGAAAACGGTCGTCGAATTAACTACATGACAATAGAACATAGTGTGGATGGCTTTAAGCAACTAGAAAAGTGGCGAGAAACGATGGATATCGGCCATGAAAAATGTCGAATCGGATTAGAGACAGCACATAATCTGATAATTGACTACTTATGGGATGCTGGGTATACAAATCTATATGTCCTCCCACCGAACGTGGTCAAAGCAAGTCGGGCGAGGTACAATCAGAGCGGTGCTCGCACTGATGAAAGTGATGCATATACGATAGCTGAACTGGTCAGAACAGATGTTCACCGATTCTATCCTTGGCATCCAGGGAGTGAATTACTCCAGCAAATGCGCATCGTGGTGAGCATGACCGAGTTTTGGCGCAAAGAAACGGTTGCTGTCTCCAATCGCTTGCGTAGTTGTTTGCTCAGATACCATCCCGCTTTGCTCAATGTCTTTAGTTGGCCATCGCCCATTGCAGCTCATCTGATTCTGGCTTATCCGTCGCCGCAAGCAGCAGAAAAGCAACCTATGATGAATTTCAGGTCTTTCTCAAGCAACATAAACATAATCAGCCCTCCAAATGGCTCACCTGTTTTGATGCCTTGACCACAACATCCCGTTCAGCTCCGGGTGTTGCCCAAGCTTGTCAAGTTCAAGCCCAGCAACTTGCCCGACTCTTGCTCCATACCCTCAACTCCAAGCAAGCAACACTCCAACAGTTGAACTCTCTTTTCTGCAACACGAGGATCACCCCATTTTGCTTCCTGCCGGGCGCAGGAGAGCTCTTGGCCCTCTTTGCTGGTCAAATTTGGCGAAGATCGCCGCCGCTTCCCATTCCAGCATGGTCCAGACTTTAGCTGGCACGGCTGTTACCAACCAAAGTGGCAAAGTCCACTTGGTCCACTTTCGCCGCTCTTGTGATAAAGAGTTTCGTTACTTTTCTCAGCAACTGGCTCGTTCTTCGCGCCAGCAATCTCGCTGGCTTCGGCTTACTTTACACAAGCTCGTCAAAGGGCCACTCGGTCAGTCGCTCTCATCGGGTTTAGCCAACCGCTGGCTGGCCATTCTTTGGAAAATGTGGCAAGACCGAACCACCTATGACGAATCTTTCCACATTCGTCAACGAACTATCCGTCGTCGACCACAAGCTTAGTTTTCTGCTTTTTTTT
>JAHBNG010000159.1 GCA_019217005.1 Chloroflexi bacterium TSY | reverse complement strand
TACAGCGCGGCATGGATGCAGCGGATCTCGACGTGCTGATCGCTGTCTCCCCCGACAATTTCTTCTACCTGGCCGATACGCTGAATCTCTCCCAAAAGATCATTCCTGATCGGCTCAGCATGGCCGTGTTGCCCAGGGGAGGGGAACCAGCCATTGTTACCTGTTACAATGAGGAGCGCCAGATCCGGTTGGAGTCCTGGATCACTGATATTCGCACCTATTTGGAATTCCGGGAGACGCCCATGCAGCCACTGGCTGACCTGCTGAAGGAGAGCGGTCTGGCCAACGCTCGCATTGGGTTTGAAAAGCACTTTCTGGCCGCCTGCTATGTGGAAGAGTTGGCTGCACTTCTGCCAAACGCAACCTTGGTTGGCTGCGACCGCGTCTTTGATGAAGCGAAGGCCATCAAAACACCCGTAGAGATCGAGATTCTGACCGATATTGCACGCCAAACAGAGCAGGTGATCCTGGATTCCTTTTTAGAAGCCAGGCCAGGAGATACCGAGAAAGGGGTGGCGGATCGGATCTCGCTGCGCGTCTTTGGCGCAGGTGCAGTTTCGCGCTGGCTTGTTCTGGCGGCCGGTTCCAACACAGCCATCAATCATCCCTATCCTGGCCCCAAAGCACTAACGCCAGGCGAGATTTTGCGTACCGACGTGGGCGGCAATTTCACTGGCTACCAGTCAGATGTAGCCCGCACCGCTGCCATCGGCAGGGCCAGTGATGAGCAACGATCCGTCTACAGTCGTCTGCGTGAGGCACAACGCGAAATGATCGAGTCGGCCCGTCCCGGCGTGCGTGCCTGTGACGTCTATCGTCTGAGTCAAGAGGCCCTGGAAAAGCGTGGCTTATCCGGCACCAGCCAGGCCATCGGCCACAGCCTGGGTGTGGGGCTGCACGAGTTCCCCGTCCTGCATGCCCAAGAAGAGACGACCCTCAAGCCCGGCATGGTGCTCAATATCGAGCCTGCCGTCAAAGATTCCCAGGGATTCCTCTACCACATCGAGGATCTATTTCTCGTGACCGAGGATGATCCACAGATTCTGACAATGGTGATGGATACGGAGGAGATTTTTGTGATTCGGTGAGCAAGAGTGCAAAGAGTGGCGAGGTTGCATTGTTGCAAGGTGATACGTGACTCTGCAACCTGCAACGCTGCAACTTTTATACTTTGTCTACTGAATCACCGCCAAACAGCGCACCCGATCTGCCTCCGTACTCCCCCGCTCCAATTGACGACGTGCAATCGGCAGCAGATCCTCCTCAAACCAAGCATAGTGAACCAGCGCCGTCCCGTCAGTCATGCCCACAGTGGCCAGATAGCGACCATCGTGGCTCCAGTCGACGGCTCGTACAGCCCCTTCATGACCAGTGTAATTGGCTACATTTTCACCTGTCACCACATCCCACACCTTGACGGAGCCATTGACACCTGATGCAGCCAACTGGTTGCCCTGCCATGCTAGATCCCAGATCTGTTCACCCAGGTCGAATTTATCTTTCCAGATGTGACCTGTAGTCAAGTCATCCTCAGATGTATCCCAGATAATAATCCGTCCATCTTGTCCGCCAGAGGCCAGCCATTGTCCGTCTGGGTGCCAGGCAACTGATGAAACGGCTGGCCCATAACCACTCCAGTCGTAGCGCTGGCCGATTGGTACGTTCCATAGATTGATAAGTCCATCACTCGCTCCAACCGCAAACAGAGTTTCGCGGGGGTGCCAAGTGACACTCTGTAAAGGGCTGCTACCGGAGAAACGTTCTGAACTCTCGTCATTTACGTCCCAGAGGAAAACACTTGAATCACCCGAGCCTGCTGAAACGAGCTGACGGCCATCAGGTGACCAGGCAACGTCATACACAGGGCCTGTGTGACCAGTCAGGCGGTGAAGTAGTTCACCACTTTGTGCATCGTAAATATGTACTTCGGTATCGCCGGATGCTGTGGCAATCTGTTTTCCATCAGGTGACCATGCAAGACGCACTGCAGAAGCTGAATGAGAGTCAAAAATGATGTATGTACTATTACTTTCTAAATCCCATAAGTGTATAGAGCCACCACGCTGAGTAGCGTCAAGCAATGCCAATATATATTCGTTTGGTTTCCATTCGGCATCCAATAGAAACCCCTCCGTTTGGTGAGATTCGACGACGCTAGGTGCCAGCCGCCACACCCGCACAGTCTGATCAACCGACGCTGAGACCAAAAAACTGTCGTCAGGTTTCCAAGCTACGCCCCCTGTTATGGCATCGAGGTGGCCGCTCAGCGCAAATAGTGGCGTTAGGGATTGGCTATCCCAAATGCGAATGATCTGGTCTGTCGAAGAGGAAACGAGTAGGGATCCATCGGAACTCCAAGCTAATCCCCAAATCGTGCCCGTATGAGCCTGCAGACTCTGCAATGGTTGTTGGTCGTCTGAAAAACCTGACTCTGCGTCTATCGGCCAAAGCTGAATAATGCCAGATACATAGCCGATCGCTAGTTGCATGCCATTGGGTGACCAGGCAAGCCGCGTGGGATTTCCCTGTTCATTAACGTCCCTGGCAGCTTCCAAGGTCAAGGGGGAGTCATCGGGCGTATCGTTCTCTAAGTCAGACGCATTCCAAAGGCGAATTCGATTGTCCCATCCGGTTGAGGCCAGCCAGAAACCGTCTGGACTCCAGGTCAGACCCATTACGTCGTCGGTACCGCTGTCTTGTTGATGTTCCGTCAACCTTTGTACGGCCAAAAGTGTTTTCGTATCCCAAATGACAATTGTCCCGTCGTCAGAACCAGACGCAAGCCAGCGCCCAGTTGGGTGCCAGGCCAACACTCTCGACAACTGACTGTGGTCTGTTAACGTGCCAGTCGCCGTTTTCGTTATTTGGTCCCACAGAACGATTTCGATACTTCCGATGGCTAGCAGCTTATGGTCGGGGCTGAAAGCTAGAGAGAAAACCGAGTTGGGTGTGGAGATCCGTTCGGTCTTTTGAAGCTCTTCATCCGTTACTTCCCAGAGTTGGGTACCACCTTCTTGTCCACCAGCGGCTATTGTGCGGCCATCGTGGCTCCATGCTACGGCCTGCAAGGATGTATGAGCTAGCAGAACTTGCTCAGTGTGGGTAGCTTGTAAGGCATTGCGTACGCTGTCTTGGAAGGGGAAATGAGGAAAGTCAGAGATAGATTTAGCCAGGTCATGGGCTTCCAGAGCCAGGGCTAGGCTACACTCGGCGTTACGATCCACCTCAAGCAGAGACTGGATCCGAATGGTTTGGGCCCGATTGATGCTGCTTTGACGCTCAGCTGATGCCATTGCTTCAAGTGCATTGGCTTCACTGATTTTTGCTTGATCCCGGGCTTCTTCTGCCTCTTGCTGAAGTCGAGCTGCTTCTTCTGCAGCCTGACGCTCTTGGTTGGCAATCTGACTCTGGAACCAGACCCCACCACCAAGCGCTCCAATCACCAGCAGGACAACAGCAGTGACCAAGGTCAGGCGTATACGACTGCTGCGCCTTTTCTCCGCAATGATGGCATTCAATGTATCGCGACTTTCTGTAACCAGATCGACAAGATCCTGGCTGGCCCCCAATTCTTCTGCATCAGGTCCGCTCAGCCACCGTTCTGCTTCGACTAGTTCAAGATCGTCCAACAGTCCGCCTGCTTGGTTTAGGTTTACCCATTCCGTGGCCTTCTCTTCTAAGCGGCGTCGAGTCAACTCGGCACTTCTGCGTTCATCAATCCAGGTACGCAAAGTCGGCCAGCCATTGATCAGCGATCCATGAGCGATGTCAACCAAAGGGTCGCTTACTTGACCTGAATAGAATTCGGCGCTCAAAGTCAGCAACCGTCCATTGGTCAGTGTTGCCAACGTTTGCTCGAAGAGAGCTTGTTTCCCCTGGTAGGAGCGCAGGCTTGTCACCGATTGCTGACGGTGAGTGTCGGCTCGTCCTTCGCCAAATTGGATGAGACGTAGCAGAATGCGCTGCGCAACAGCACGCTGTTCAGAGGACAAACTGGCCAGCGTATGATCGGCATGAAGCGTCATAGCTGCGTATAGTCCGTTCACAGTACTGTGGGTCCCATCACCGAGACTTGAGTAAGCCTCTGCAGGCAGATAGCGCCGTTCCAGCTTTCCCCAAAGTAGCACCATGGTTTCTTGAATAAAGGGAAGCACACCTGGTTCGTCCGCTGCATCCGCTAATAATTGCTCGACTAAGGCGCCTTCGAGTTTGACTCCTTGACTGGTTGCAGGGTTAACAATAGCTTCGCGCAGACCTTCCCCCTTTAATGGCAAGAGTTCTAGCCGATGCTCCGAAATCTGCTGCCAAAGTGGGCTATTCATGAGACAGACATAAAAGTCGGACCGCATGGTAATCACCACGTAGATATCGGGTGCCTCAATAAGCTTCAGGAGATTCTGTTGAAACTCACTCGCCTGCTCCTCATCGGCAAAGGTAAAAAATCTCCTCAAATTGATCAATAACCAACAGAAGCCGCCTTACAGGCCCTTGGCCTCTGATTGTGGGACGCCACTCTGAGAGGTCAACCACAGGCTCTATCGTTTCAATGAGTGTATCCACTGGAAAGCCCCTGGTCGTATTACTTTGATATTCCATTCGCCAGCCGTAAACAGGTGTTTATCGTTGCGTAGTGCCGGAATGAGACCAGCCATGACCAGCGAGGATTTACCGCTGCCAGATGGTCCAATCACGGCAATAATTGGATGGAGACGCAAACTCTGTTGTAGGTAGTTAATCTCGTTGCTGCGCCCGCAAAAGTGAGGGCTGTTTGTCTCACTAAATGAACTCATACCGGGATAGGGGCAAGGGGAAATAGGAGTTTGACTTAACAACTTCTGATCTAAGTCAAACTCCGCATACAGTTCATCTATAATTAGCGACCAATTATCGGGCTCAGTCGCATCTATGAAATCTGCCGATTGGAGTTGAGGAGGTAGTTCAATATGCTTAAGCATAAGAGGTATGATAGGCCATGTGTTATTTGACGCACCAAACAAATGGGTCAGCACCTCAACAAGGAGAGCATATTGATCCCTAAGGAACACAGGGGTCAGAATCAATAACGTACGATGGCTCCGGAGAAGGGCTTGCTCAAGATCCGCAAAATTTGGTTGCTGTATATGAGAAGATTGCGTAGTATATATTTTGAAATTGGACTGTTCAAATGCGTCTAGTAAATATCCTTCTACCCAGGCTTGATCCTTTCTATCATAAGAAACGAACAAGTCAAATGAAGCTTCTAATTCTTCAAATTTAGTAATCCAGTGACTATCAAAAAAGTGCTCGTATATCGTGTTACGAACACGAAGATGTCCATTCTGCGAGACTCAGTAGATCCAAATTTGGCGTTTTTGGCTATTTTCAGTCGAGATTGCAGGGATTTTGGAGTCATTTATTCAGATTTCGGTTACAGAAAACAACCTATTTCATATCTGAAAATCGCCCAAATCTAACGCAAAAACTAGATATCGACCGGCAAATTTGTATTTATGTCAACTGTTTAGCCAGAATTCTCTCTCAAAACCTGAAATTTGGATCTACTGAGACTATTAACCCGTATAGCTTTAGCCTATTGATTGTAAGTGACTCAGGATCATCAGGTATGGTTCCGTATTGTAAGAGAGCGCTATATAGTCGAAGCATTCGTGGCGCAAGAGGATCACTTAGAATTCGAGTTTGTACGAAGTAGAGATTTGGTTCAAGATTCTCGTTTTCGCCAAGAAAAATTTCGTCGACGAGCTTTTTGACAAGATGTGGGTCATCGGTTTGCGGAGTCTCTATTGTGGCTTTGCAGAGTCTCTGAGTCAGGTAGGGATGTCCGTTTGCCCATTCATAGATCTGCTGAAAATAGGATTCCGCCTTTATCGGATGTCGTGCCTCGATTGCCGATTGCAGTGGCTTGCACTCATCGTAGGAAAAGTCACGCATATCGATCGCATGACCGATGTTAAAGGGCGTACGCTGTCGATCGCTGATCAATTCATCTGGCGTGGCAACTCCCAACAAGACAAATGTCAGACGCTGATAGTCAGGATTTTGCGCACGATCATTGTGTATCGTTCGAATTACAGCAAAAAAATCGGGGTGGTTCAGAATTAGGTTTACACTTTTGATACATAGACAAAAATCTATATGAGGTCATTTTCTGCCTGAGCATGGCTCAAATTAGAAAATATAAACATCTTTTCTCTTTGCAAAAATGTAAACCTAATTGTCCGCCTAAAATGAACCACCCCAAAAAATCGCCTGTAAACGACAATCCCAACGTCAGGTCGATTTCATCAATGAAGATGACAATGGGGTCGTGGATGGTTGCCAGGACAATCTCGTCAAAAAAGCGCATGAATCGTTGCACCAAACTGAGCTGTTGGGGTTGACGTTCCCACCATTCATCCAGGTTACTCTCAAGATGCAAGCTATAGGCTATTTGGTCCAGAAGACTGTAGTACCACTCCTCAGCCCCTGATACATCTTTGCCGATGACATTTAGGTCAATTCGAGATACGCTAACACCCTCTGCAATGAGTCGTTCGGCAACCGCGTTTTTTAGACTTGACTTTCCGATCTGGCGACAAGCCAGTACGTACGAGAAATCGTGGGCGAGGCAGGCGTCATAAAGCTGCTTGTCTGCCACTCTTTCTATATAGGTTCCATTGGATGCCTGGACATCACCACCAACCGAGAGTCTGACAGGTTGCTTGGGCACTGTTTGTTCAGAAGTGGTTTGCATGGAAGAAGTTTATTCAGAAGTAGTATGCTCAGGCATGATTGAGACGTTCCGTAAAGTAGAGTTCGTAGAGGTGGTTGCGTAGGACGATCTGATTCCCCACTTTTTTTATGAGACCTAGACCCTTGAGACGGTAAAACAATCTGTCTTCTGGATGTGTCTTCTCCAGCCATATCTTGCGCAGAGCTGATTGCAGTTCTCGATTATCCAACAAGATGTGCCAGTACCGTCGCAGATGGCTGCCAAATGGGCCATCGTCAGACGTTGCTGTACCCATTAACTGGTCAAAATTGATTGTCGATGTGGCTAACAGATAGAAGGCCAGCCGAATCAAAAACGGGTGGCCACCCAATAACCTGATTAGCACATCCAGATCCGGCTGATTGACCGGTGATCCATGTCGATGATGAAGTTGGTCAATCTCGTCTCGACTGAAATCTTCTAGTAAAATCGGGAGGGCAACATTGAACGGCGACCGATCGTGATCGTCAATAAATTTCTCTGGTTCGGTTGAGCTGCCGAGAAAGAGACTCATTTGAGAGAAATTTTGATCCTTGTGGGAACGTAAGTTATGCCAAGTTCGCAACATACCAAAAAAATCATTTTGGAACGGTGCTCCAAAGACTCTATCAACCTCGTCCATGGCGAGTACAAACCGCTGATTGATGGTCGGAATAATATACTTAGCCATATAATTCTTGCAATTTATCAAGACAGTTCGCCGCGGATTCCAGTATTCGTCGATGTGATCGGGAATCTCTAAATTGTCGCTTATCATCTGGCATAGACCCAAGAAAAACTGCTCTCTGTCCTGCAGTTGCTCCTCCAAAAACTCTTCAAAATTGATGAACACTTGCTTTTGCTCAATCTGGTACAAAGTACGCTGCATGAGCGAACGCCTTCCCATTTGACTGGGAGCCTGGATATAGACTGTTACTGCATGATCGCGACTAAAATAGTTCAGACAATCAGCATCAGCCTTGCGCTCAATGTATAATGCAGAATCAGGTGCTAAGTTGCCCGTTGGCGGTTCCAATGTGTGGTCGGAGTGCATTAGAGACGGTGTTTGCGGGCTACTTCCTTTTTGACTTTCCCGCTTAATATTGGTGAATTCAGTTTTGAAGGCGTCAATATCCTTGGCAAGTAAGCGAGGGCGATCCTCTTCGCCAAGATTCTCCAATTTGATTTGCAATCGACCTAATTCGAAAGCGGTTTGAATCGCCCTTCCATAACCAAGGGCCTGGTAAAACGATGAAGCAAATTTGATAGCCGAACTATCGTTAATCTTCGCTGAAATTCCAATCACGCAATCAATATGTTGTGCAATGATTTGAGCCTGTTCCTCAGAGTAACATGTATTTAATACAATACATTTGATATTGTCTTGTAGTACCGCGAAAAGCGTTCCAATGGCATCCTTAGATATTGGCTGGCTTTTGCGCGCATCATCATGCAGGATAATTCTGCTAGATTCATCTGAGTGACCAGAGAAGTGAACAATGTCCGGCTGATGACGCAACAGCAATTCCTGTATCTCGGAGACGCGCACCTCCCAGTGTTGCTTGATATCAAAGCTATCCCGGAATTCTGCCCGAGATAGGGCTTGTTCAATCACTCGGATTTCTTCACTTAATCTTAGTTGGGTTCTATCGGCTGGATTTGCCGCCAGAAATAGAATTGTGATCACAATCTCGTCCTTAACACTCTATTCTTATCATCACACGGAAAATTACAGCATGAATTGCGGATCGTTCGAAGAGGTCGGCGTCAGAAGACCATACTCCAGCATCCATTTTGCTTGCGCTACGTTCTGATGGATATTGCACATACGAAACAGTCGGTCCGTACCGTCAAGAAGTGAAACGTATCTGTCTGGTTTGCCACTAACCGGCTGCAGAACTTGCATTGATTATACCCGTTCAGACGGAATAATAACGCCAATGTTACGGTTTCACAGATGTGTATCTGCTTGTAGTTGCATTTTCCAGAGGCTCATATATGAAAGTAGGTGAAAAGTATGTAAAATAGGGAAAGAGGTCAATGAGAAAAAAGAAAAGAGAAAAAGAGCCATGAAAATGCGATATCCGATCCAAGAACTGATGAGCGAAGAAGGCTGTTATGAGAGATTGTTAGAGATCTTGCATCCAGAAGGGATGCAATGTCCAGATGGACATAGATTGCCAGAAGGGCAAGCGCCTCACAGTCGAGAGCGAGCCCCGGTGAATAAGTACAGATGCCGAGAATGCGGCAAAGTATACGATGCCTTTACGAATACAGTCTGGTCTGGAACGCATTACAATTGTGTGACGATAGTCTTAGTGATGCGAGGCATCATTCAAGGGACACCAACGCTGCATCTATCAGAGGAACTGTCTCTGAACTATAGTACGTTGTTGGAGCGTCGCCATCGGATCCAGAATACGGCGTTGCTCCAAGCCGCAGCCGCTTCCCCCTTTTTCGCGATTCTGTAGCTGAAGCCGATGAACTGTACCAGAATGCAGGAGAGAAAGGCGATTACCATCCCGATCCAGATGACCCGCCCAGACCTCGAGCCAACAAGCGCCGTGGACGAGGGACGATGGAGAACGACCGACCACCGATTCTGGGCGTTGTGGGACGAACCTCTGGCCAAGTCCAGTTCACGGTCTGTGACAACACACAACAAGCAACCATTGTTCCTTTAGTTGTTGCTTGCTCTCTCCCTGGCACCACTCTCTATACCGACGAGTGCAACGCCTACAATCCCATTGCGGAGACTGGTCGCTCTCATGCCACTGTTTGTCACTCCCGGTACGAATGGGCTCGCGATGATGATGGCGACGGCATTCGGGAAGTTCACTGCAACACCATGGAAGGCATTTGGACTGGTCTACGCAATTTTCTGCGTCCCTTTCGGGGTGTTCATAAACGTTATCTTGCCCAATATGTTGCCATCTTTGAATGGACTCACAATCTCAAATTCGTCAATGACTCCTTTCTTCGCTCTCTCATTGACTCCCATTTCACCTATTTTCATTCATGAGCCTTTTCCAGAAAAGGCAGAAATCGTCTTGAATGACCGTTAACTCTTGCCTTCTTCTGGAAAGGTCTTGCCCTATTGATCGCAAAGATGCTGGGAAAACACCAAAAAACTTAGTTGACAGTGTAATTAGCAGTTCAGTTGAATTTATATATCTTCTACAAATTCAACTGAACAATAGTCCAACGAGGCGCAACATACATCGTTAGAGTGCACAGCAAATGGGCTCTCCACGTTAAACTCGCCCCGTCGAGGAGTCAACTGCAGTTCCTCATCTATTTCGCGTGATTCCTTGTCAAAGCGGAGCCATCTGGTATCATGGGATCTGAAGCCAAAATGAGGATCTTTCGAGTAGAGTTTGTCATAATCGGGAGATCTTATTTTGTTGCATTTAGGGCCAGGGGCACATGCACAGTTGTCTGCAATGATTGGCTCAAGTTCTGCCCAAGGAAAAATCGTAGGCAATGTATATCTTATCAAAGTTTTGATAGATTTTCAAGTATGATTATTTGGGCCATGAAACTCACGCAGAAACAGCGCAACTTCTTCCATACATTTGGTTATCTGGTGATGCCTGGTCTCTTCTCACAGATGAATCCGAGCATTTCGTTCGACGCGAGAAGATCGATCCCAATCAGTCACAGGAATTGTTCGGCGTGCCACCAAGTGAATTCCCTGGCAGTGTGGCGCTGGAAATCAGTCCTGGCGACGTCGTCATTTTTCAGCACGACCTTTATCATGCGGCCTTTGGCGGAGGAGAACGACGGCGGATGTTCACCATGAATTGCACGCGTCGGGCCAAAACCGCTGACGATTTTGCCATCTTGCGTCAATATCTGAGTAGGCATTCGCCCGGTACGCACAACATAGACACCGGAGCGGGCATGTTCTACCCCACGATTCTCGATCCAGCTGACGACAAGCGTATGATTCATCTACAGCAATCAATGGAACTCCACGACGAACTGCTTCCACAGTTTGCCCGACAGAAAGGATAGCAAATTCTATTTTGTGGATAAATAAGGAGAGCGTCACGATGATAAGCGAACCTACTCGTCTCAATATGGATGGTCTACAGCGCGGCATGGATGCAGCGGAGCTCGACGTGCTGATCGCTGTCTCCCCCGATAATTTCTTCTACCTGGCCGACACGCTGAATCTCTCCCAAAAGATCATCCCAGATCGGCTCAGCATGGCCGTGTTGCCCAGGGGAGGGGAATCAGCCATTGTTGATGTGTATCATTATGTACCTCAAGGCTTCGTAAAACATCAATCAGTATGCAGAATATTGTGTACAACGAGGATGTGTCACAGTGGTTAACAACCTAAACCGTATTTGTCATGTTCCCCATTATAGCAAAAAATTCTGTGCATTGCACAGAATTTTCACATAAACACCATTTTCAATTGCAGAACATTACCGGCAGATTAAAGCCGTTCGACCAACCGATGAGTCGGCTGAGGAGGCGCAGGGCTAAAGGATTCGAAGTGAGGAAAGAGGGTGCGGGCAGCAGCAGCCGGTTTGATCTGCTCCAGTCCTTGACGGACGGTTTGTTCGAGTTGTTCGGGGGATGTGCTCACGCGGGCGTTGAGGATGAACTCCACGTGATCGGTCTGCCCTTCTTCTGTTTGGCGATCCCAGATGAGAGGCCCGCCCGTTTGGGTTAGGCTGACTTTGAACAGGCCACCTGGCGTTTGCAAGTTCAGTTTGACGTGGGCGACTGCAGCCGATTCTTCCCGCCAGCATTTAGACAGATGCTCCAGAAGGCGGGTGGCCCATGCTGTTGCTTGAAAGGGTTTCTCTCTGGAGACCAGGACGCCTTGAGCGTTGAGCCAGCCTAGCTGTGCTTCGGCCACACCATAGCGGACGTAATCCAGTTCAAGTGGATGGTGGGTCGTGGCCGATTCGTCGAGAACATGGGCAAACCACTCCTCGATTCCCGCTCCAGTTTGAGCAGAGAGAGTGAGCAGTTGGGCTTGGGGGGCCAGCAACGCCATTTCGGTCTGTTGGTGTTCCAATTCAGCTGCGGAGAGCAGGTCTGCCTTGCTGAGCACGAGCAGATCTGCTTCGGCCAGTTGTTTGTGGTAGAGATAGGCCACTTCTGGTGAAAATTCAGTCAGATCCCGTTGGGCATCAAAGAGGATGGTCAGGGGAGCCAACTGGAATTGGTCAGCATAATATTGCTGAAGTGGATAGACAATCGTGGCCACTAAATCAGTGCAGCTGCCCACTGGTTCGGCCAAGATGACATCTGGGTGGACGCTTTCTTGCAAATGATGGAGAGCCTTCATCAAGTCCGGAAAACGGCAACAAAAACAGCCCCCAGCCACCTCAGTCACTGGAATTTCATGATGGGTGGCCAGGGCTGTGTCGACCAAGTTTTCTCCTTGATCATTTGTGATCAACCCCACCCGATATCCTTGCTTGATCAGTCCCTGGGCTGTTTGTAAGAGTAAGGTTGTCTTGCCTGCTCCCAAAAAACCGCCAGCAATGATGATTTTACTTGTCATTCCATCCCTCGGAAAGAGCTGCCTTCCAGTGGTTCGGATATGGCAACAGACGAGGGACTCATCAAAAGTTGTCGGGATGGGTGACGAGTATTCGTGCTAACTGAAATATGGTAACAGAGAAGAACAGTTAGGGTAACCATGCTGCTAAAGAGAAACAAGAGCACAAACACAATCCACATTTTTCTCTCTCCTTATAGTGATGCCACTTAAACTTCGGACAATAGAATCGTTTTTTCTTGAGGGACAATTGTCCGAAGTTTAAACAATATGACTATTAGGCGATTCCAAAAAATTAATTATCCAGAGATGAACAGGATTTACACAACCACAGTACATACATGTACGCTATGACAATCTTATCTCATACTTGATACTTGGCGTTAGTATATCAACGATGCGTTTGTGAACCGTTTGTGAATCGTTTGCGCTGTTCGTCATCTCTAACGTTCGCTGTGATTTTGCGGTGCAATCGATATCGGATCGAGTGATGCAGAGCGTACTCTTATCTAAATGCAATTGGCTGTTTTGAATCTTCCAACTTCAAATGAACCAACCGATCAAGCTCGCGATTCGTTGTAACATCTTCAAAAAACGATCGACGCTGGCCTTCATCTTCAATAAAGCCAGCTGAGTTTTGTAGAAGCTGATGTCCCGTGAACAATACTTCTGTTGCACGAGAATCTCCATTCGCCTCCAATACCTGATGGCAAATGAGATAGACCAGAAATGGCTCCGTTACACCAATCAGACCGTCTCGCGCAATTGTCTCTAGAACCGTGTTGACTTTTTCCATTGCTTGCTCGGTCTCACCGGCATTCTGGTGCAGTTGTGCAAGACCAGCCAGCGGCTCAATCACTCGGTGGTCTTCGGATTGCTCGAGCATCTTGGCGGCCTGTTCATATATTTCTTGCGCTGCTTTATGATTGGAGAGCGCAGAATGGACGCGACCAAGCAGGGGAAGCATCTCGATCTCCAACTCATAATTATCCATCTCGCGGACAATACCCAGACCCTCTTCGAGCCGTCTCAGTGCGTCCATCTGTCTGTCTTGGCAGTGGTACAAATAGGCCGTTGCTCTACACCAACGAGCAAGATTGACGCGCCCTCCCAGAACACGATTCATCTCCGACGCTTGCTGTAAATAGTCTGCTGCGGCATCATAATCGCCGATTTCGCTCAAAATTTTTCCAGCAGTCACAAGCCCATTGATTTCAGAATCCTGATCTCCATTGGCCTGCGCCAAAGAAATTGCCTCATGTAGCAGGGTGAGACTCTTTGTATACTTTCCTCCACCCCTGGCACAGATTCCCAAATTGAAAACGCTGAAGGACTCAAAGCGGCGGTCGCCAACTTGACGAAAATCTGCCAATGCGGCTTCGAATTTTCTACCAGCAGTGCGGATATCCCCTTTAAAGAAAGCAATGAAGGCACTGTCAAACTGCGTGATGCCGATGCCTAGCCGATCACCCAATTGGCGGAAAAGCTCTTCCGCAGCCGACTGTAACTCGATCGCTCGGTTAAAGTCCCCTTGATCGTAGCTATTCCAGCACCAGTGGCGTAATATGTCAGCCTCCAAATGACGATTCTGAACAGCACGCGCCAGGGTCAATGCGCGTTCGAATTGGGTGGGAGCAGCAGATTGTTCTCCCTGTTTGTGTAAGGAACGCCCCAACTCAAAACGAGCTCGACCCTCCAATTCTAGATGACTTGACTGCGCCCAATCAGACGTTGTCCTGTTCTTTTGTGATGACACCAAAGAGTTGGTTAGATCGACTGCCTCTCTTGCAACTTCAACAGCTTGCCCCAGCAAACCTTGTGCAAAAAGCATACTTGCTTGTCCAATCTGCAGCCGACAGCGTATTGCATTGAGCTCAGGTTGGTTGGAGTTAAGAGAATCCGCAGTTTGGGCGAAGAGATGTTCGCCTTCTTGGAAGAAGCCAGAGATTTCATAGAATTTTGCAAGCCCATCCATGCCATTGATCAAGGAGGACCAGCGGTGATTAGCGGTCGCCCACTGCCATGCTTTGCGGATATTTCCAATCTCGCGACTCAACATCTGCAGCACTTGCTTCGGCTTTTCGCCAAACAACCCCTCCTCATTTTCAGCTAAAAGAGCCAGGTAATATTGACCGTGCTGCGTTTGAGCCTCTCTTTCGCCTCCCATATTTGTCAGCTTTTCTGCCGCAAATTGGCGCAACAGCTCATGCATCTCGTAACGGTCACCCTCTACACGCCGAATAAGCGATTGATCAGAGAGGGCAACCAGTGTTCCCATTGATGCCTCAGTGATATCTGTGGCGGTCTCAGGGGTAAATCCTCCTTGGAAAACGGAGAGCTTGCTAAGCGTGCTCTGTTCCTTCGACGAGAGTCGTTGCCAAGAATAGTCAAAGACAGCTCTCATGCTGCGGTGGCGAGCCGGAATGTTGTGTGTCGACGTGGTGAGGATATCCAATCCCCTTTCCAGCTCTTCCACAATGTCATCGATCGAGAGGTAGCGCACCCAATGGGCGGCCAGTTCCAATCCCAAAGGCATTCCTTCAAGCAAGCGACAGAGTTTAGCAACCGCGAGAACGCTCGTCTCTGAGAGTACATAATCTGGTTGTGCCTGCTCCACCCGTCGTAAAAAAAGCGCAACGGCAGAGTAAGCTTCAAGAGCATCTTTCTTTAGGTCATGCCTCGCTGTTTCTGGGTAGGTCAATCCTTCGACTGTTAACACCCTTTCGACTTGGAGATTGAGCCGCTGCCGTGAGGTGACAAGTAATTTAACGTCTGGAGCCTCGCGCAGGATGGATTGCAGAGTCCGAAGGATTGGCGTATGGCTGGCGCTGGAACCGCTGGCACTAGAGAGTAGATGTTCGATATTGTCGCAAATCAACAAAAGCGATTTGGGTTGGAGAAAGCGGTTTAGATGATCTTGTAAGTCCGTCTGTCCATGAAACGAAGTACCGACTGCTTCGGCAATGGCGGCAATGCAGGCATCGGCGTCCAACTCATATCCTCCCTGAATGGAGGCAAAGGGCACAAAATAGACGCCGTCAGAAAAGATGGTTCCGGAAAGCGATCTGGTTGAATCGGTATAGCGACGACCAGCTTCAATTGCGAGCCGTGTCTTACCGATGCCGCCAGAACCGGCAACGGTGAGGAGTCGACAATTGACATCATTGAGGTTCTCATGAATCTGCTCCAACTCCTCAACACGTCCCAAGAAAGCGTTGGGTTGAGGCGGGAGATTGTGCGGTGGTGCGACGCGAGTGGCTTGAAGTCGTTCAAAGAAAGCAACTGTTTCCGCTGATGGCTCAACTGCCAGCTCTTCTGCCAAGATTTTCTTACAGCGTTCAAACTGTTCAACTGCCGCCTCTCGCCGCCCTGCTCGATTGTGAAGAATCATCAGTTGACGATGGGTGCTTTCACGCCATGGTTCCAAGGTCAAGAGGCGATGGGCATAGTCTACACCGCTCGTCCAATCTTCCCAACGAATCGCATCAGCAACGAGTAGCTCTAGCCCTTCCATCACTTGGTAGCGAATGTGTTCGCGCTCGGTGTGAACACATTCCTCAAAGACAAACGCCTCCTTCACTGTAAATCCCACCAAGAATTCGCCCTGGTAGAGCGCAACCGCCTGTCGAAGTTTGCTCATATCCTTTTCGGCTTGTCCTTCAGCAAGAAGACGTTGGCAATCTAAACTGTGGGGTGGTTCAAAATTAGGTTTACACTTTTGATATATAGACAAAAATCTATATGAGACCGTTTTCTCTCTGAGAACCGGCGAAATCAGAGAATATAAACGTTCTTTCTGTTTCTAAAAGTGTAAACCTATCTATCCAGCTAAAATGAACCACCCCGCCGAAATTGTCATTAATGTCGACGATATTGAGCAATCGCGCGAATTTTACGAAACGGTATTAGGCTTTAGGCTACACAGCCAGTATCCAACCGAAGAACCTACCATCATTTTTCTAACCATTGCCGAGCTAGATTCTCCCTTGGGGCGCAACGGCCATCCACAACTCTTTGCGCTGATTGATCCTCACCGCCACCCGCCAGCTCAAAAACGCTTTCGTGGATTGGATGTCGGCGTATCGAGTCTGAATCACTTGGCATTTGAGATTGAGCCAGAGGCATACCAGACTCAGTAGATCCAAATTTCAGGTTTTGAGAGAGAATTCTGGCTAAACAGTTGACATAAATACAAATTTGCCGGTCGATATCTAGTTTTTGCGTTAGATTTGGGCGATTTTCAGATATGAAATAGGTTGTTTCTGTCAATCGATGGTAATCTCGACTATCAGGGTCAGCAGTGGAGCGTCAATGGATCAACTCCAATCTGTTGTAACATTCCCACATGGTCGATCATAACCCAATTCTCTACCAGCTTACCGTTCTCGATGCGCCAAAAATCTGAATAGCGTATCTCGATATGCTTGCCAGTGGGCGGGATATTGAACCAGGGGCCTTGATGCGTGCCAGTGGCGATGCCGGTGGCCGCCACAAAATGATCATCGGCGAGTTCGATTGCGCTGCCGCCGATGTCTATATTCGTGGTCATCTCGCCATGAAAGTCTGGAAATGCTCTATAAAATGCATTCATTGCATCCTGCTTAAATGCTTCAATCCCGTGGATATCGCCAAAGCCGGGCGGACCATGCCAGATCATATCCTCGGTCCAAAAATGCGCGTGAGCCTCAATCTCATGGGCGTTGATGATCTCAATCATATCGTGAACCAAATCGAGATTCTGTTGCGCCAAGGTTGGTTCGTTGGGAGTTATGTATATCTGCTGGCAGACTGGCGACCGCGGTTCGGCCTCTGGAGCAGCGAGTTGCTGCATAACCCCTAGATTGTCCACCATCACCCAGTTCTCGGCCAGTTTGCCATTTTCGACACGCCAAAAATCAGAGAAACGCATGACAATGGGTTTGCCCGTCGCGGGGACGCCAAGCCATTCGTCTTGTGGCGTTCCAGTGAGAATGCCTGTGGCTGCCACCCAATCGCCGTTGGCAACTTCAATTTCGTTGACGACGTGATAATCTGGAAAGGTCGTATAGAAGGGTTTCAGCACGTCATACTTAAAGCCGTCAATCCCGTGAATATCGCCAAACCCCGGCGGGCCATGCCAGATCATATTTTCGGTCCAATACTCATGGTGCGCTTCGAGATCCTGAGCATTTAAGGCTTCGTACATGCGGTGAACCAGGTCTAGGTTTTCTTGTGTGGACATTGATCGATCTCCTACCAACGAGGGGCTTCGGTAAATAGTTATGCCTGCAATGGGCCGCTTGATTCAAAAATGCCACTGGCTTTCGTGACGTAGAGCTTTCCTCCGCACAGTTGCAATTCCTGTTGTACAAATCGAGCAAAATCGCGTTGTCGGTCAGCTGACAAATTTATCCTGCCCGACAAGATGTAATCCACGAGTGGGGCGGCTTCTGTGATAATGAGCGAGTCTTCATAGTGATGGAGCGTAACACCGTCGAACCATTGTGTCAGTTGAGCCGAGCCGTTTTCGAGCGTGAAGGAGTCTGATAATCGTCTGCGCCAAGAAGCCAGCTGTGAGTCAAACTTGCCGACCAAAGCCGCCATTTCTTGTAAATCTTGTGTACCGATCGTCGCAGCATAAAAACGCCCATCGGATTTCAAGACGCGCTGGATTTCCGCCAATGCTCTCGCCCTATTGGGCACATGGTAAAGCATGTGATTTGCGACAACAGCGTCAAAACTTCCGCTTTCAAAAGGTATCGATTGGGCATCTATCACACCAAAGCGAAAATTTCGGTTATCTCCAAGGTTGTGCCGCGCATGTCGTAACATACCTGACGAGAAATCCGAAAGCACAATTTCCCATCCTGCTGAGAGACGGTCCAAATTTTCAAACCACAAGTCACCAGTGCCACAACCCAACTCCAAGATGCGGCACTGCGGCGGGAGACCAAATTGGTCAAAGACCCAACGAGGCCATCCATATTTGTTCGTGCTGAATCGTCGATGCAACCGAATGCGAGCATTTAGATTTGACGCATCCTGATATTGGCTGGTCACATATTGCGGGTCGTGCGGGTCGACTATCTCTTTTATCTCTGACATTTTACAATCTGATATGGCTGTTCGGTATCTGAATGAGCCGGCTGTTCGAAGCCACAACCGTGTAGAACAACTCGGTTTGTTACCCTTTCACGGCTCCCGCGGCCAAACCCTTGACAAGCTGTTTCTGGAAGATGAGTACGACGATCACCAGCGGGAGGGCCGCGGAAACGGCGGCAGCAGACTGAAGCGGGAGCGAGCCAGCCACGCTAATCCCTGGCAGGAACTGTCTCATCGCCACGGCTAGAGTCCAGTTGGATTGAGTGAGGATGCTGACGAGTAAGAATTCGTGATAGGCCAGCACCAGCGTAAAGAGGGCAGTGGCAACAATGCCCGGCCACATGATGGGAATGATCACGCGCAGGAAGGCGCGCATGCGGGACGCCCCATCGATCATGGCCGCCTCTTCGATTTCGCGCGGAATATCCATGAAGAAGCTACGTAACATATAGATGGCAAAGGGCTGATTTACGGCAGCCAGGGTGATAATGACCAAGAAATGCGTATCGTACAAGCCGCTAAGCTGACCCATCCAATAGTAGGGTAAAATAAAGGCTAGCCTGGGCAAGGAGCGAAAAGCCAATGCCAGCAGAATCAGCACAACCCCGGCCAAACCAACATAGCGCGCCAACCCATAGGCCGATAGGCTCGCAATACTGATTGAAATAATTACGGCCCCGACACCCACGATGATCGTGTTGACAAAGTAATCGTAGAATTCTGCTGTATCTACCACCTGTGGAATTGTCCAAAGGATGAGGGCAAGCACCGCCACAATTGTCCAGTTGGCGACTCTGTCTGGAATGAGCTGACGTTTGGCCAAGGTAGCAAGAAGGATGAGAAGCAAGAGAATGGCGATGAGTCCGTAGACAAGCGCAGCGAAAGTATCCGGCACCGAATTCAGCCACAGCTCGCTGTAATTTTCCGCAGTTGGCTTGAACCAGATCAATGGGGTGCGGGAGTGGGCCTGTTTCTTTGTCTTGATTGACTGGAGGATGGTCCAGACAAAGGGGAAGGTGCTAAAGAAGACAATCACCCACAGCGCAACATGAATGAGAACCCGGCCCAGTGGGTTTTTAATTGGCTGCATCTCAGCGCTCCTCGACTTGTTCACAATACATATGGATTAGGAAAGGAATGAGCACGAACATAATCAAGACCACGGTAATAACGGCCATGGCGTTACCCTTACCCAATCGCCGCACAACCAGAGCGATCCGGTAGTTGTAAGTCAAGACCGTGTCCGCATGATAAATCGGATTCATTCTGGTCAACACAAAGACATTATCGAAGAGGCGAAACATGTCCATTACGCCAAGGATGGCATTCAGTAAGAAGAGTGAACTCAAGTGAGGAATGACAACGTGCCGAATCTGTTGTAGTCGGTTGGCTCCATCAATCGCAGCGGCATCGACCAGCGCGCTCGGCAACGTTTGCAATCCAGCAAAGAAGATGACCAGCGCAAATGGGGTGGAGATCCAGATGGTGTGAATAAGGAGCAGGGTCTTCATGGAAGTTTCGGTGAAGACGAATTTCTCCTGCAGAACAACGCGCAGAAACCACGCGATCAACCCGGATGGATCAAACAGTTGCCGAAAAACGATGGTGCCAATGACGGGGACCACAATCATGGGTATCAACATCGCCGCCAGGTAAAAAGCGCGCATCCGCCCCGTTACCTGGTCCAGGATCAGAGCTTCCGCGAATGCGATCATGATATGGGCTGGCACGACCACAACAATAATCACCAATGTCCAACGCAACGCAACCCAAAAATCGGAATCGGTTAGAACCTCTCTGTAATTGGCAAGCCCCACAAAATCCGGTTCGGTTGCGTTGGTAAAGGTAATATAGTTCAGCCCAAACCAGACCGCCAATCCCAACGGCAAAATCATGAGCGTGATCATCACGATGTTGCTGGGAGCGGTGAATCGGAAGAATGTCTTGAGTTTCATGGTTGCAAGGTGGCAGAGTTGCAAGGTAGAAGAGCGTCACTGCGTTACTTTGCCACCCTGCAACTCCGCCACTTTTACTCTAAATATCCCTGTGCTTTTGCTTCCGCAATATACTCTTCTTCCGCGGCCGCCAGCGCCTCTTCGGGAGACATTTCGCTCGTGCCAACGAAAGGTAGATGATTCCACAGTGCGGCTTGGGCCAAGCTCGTGGCTGGATTGGTAGAGTAAATACCAATGCCATTTGCCATGGTTTCGCTGGCTGCGGGTAGATTGGGTAACCCTTTGGTAATGGACGTACGCGTCACGATACCGACATCGGCTGCGCCAACCATACTCTCATGGTCCAGCGCCTCCATCAGGATACGGAAAATGAGATCAGGATCGTTTGGCGTTGTGGCTGGGATAGTGTAGAAGTCGTTCCAGGCACTCCCAACGCGTGGACCTCCAGCGACTGCAACAGGCGCAGGTGCAAATTTGATGACGTCCACATAGTCTGATTGTTCTGGATCAAACATGCTGACGGTATTGGATGCCCAAATGTGGACCATGGCCTGAGCACCTGTATTCATAGCGACCTCGGCTGCTTCGTACCCTAGCGCAAGACCTTCTGGCCCCATGCAGGCATCTACAACTGCTTTCATTTGTGTCAGAGCAGCCACTCCTTCGGGGCTATTGAAGGCTGGCGTACTATCCTCGTTGAGATACTCTCCGCCGTGTGCCCGCAGGAAGTGCAGGAACTCCAGTTCCCACGCCCAGCCAGCAGACATATCTTGCGTAAATACCACGTCCAGATCGGGATGGTCTGTCAATGCTTCACAGATGGCGATGACATCATCGTAGGTCTCCGGAACCTCTAGCCCATTCTCCTCAAATATATCCGAACGGTAGGCCAGATGAAGCGTGTTGCCAACAGCCGGAATACCATAGATCTGACCATCGATGGTGCCACCTGCCCAGGCAGTCTCAGAGATATCGTCCAGGTCGTACTCATCGCGATATTTGTCAATCAAGTCGTTGAGGGGCAATAGCCAGCCCACCGATCCAAATTCAGTAATGCCTGTATTGGCCACGTGCATCATGTCATAGGGAGACTCACCGCCGCCGGACATGGCCAGACGGAACGCATCTTTGGTTGCCGTAAAGTCTTGCATTTGTGAGTTGATGGTAATATTCTCAACCTGGCCGCACTTCTCAATTTCAGCGGTGTAGAAGTCCATAATGTCAAACGGCCAACCGATTAGATTGAGCTCAACAGGCTCTGCAGGCGCTTCTACATTGCAAACCGAAGCATCTGCCATCGCTTCCCCGTCAGCCGCTGCTTCACCCCCCGCTGCCGCCTCGGGTGCGGCTGCTTCACAACCCATGACCAACATACTGAATAGACCTAAAACCAAAATCAACGGGACTATTTTTGCGTTTTTTAACATCATTTTCTCCTCTAGAGCAATAAAGAATTGATTCTTGGGAGCAGAGTTGAAAAGTAGCGGGGTTGTTTCACTTCACTTTACTACCATACAACTTTGCTACCCTTAACATCGCCATCCTGCAACCTTGCAACTTTGCGCCTATCTACGATGAATCCGCCTCATCCTCCCCAGCACATCCAACCCCTGCATTGAGAGGAAATGCAACAGATCAATAAAGATCCAGTTTTCAGCCAGTTTGTTACCGTCGCGGCGATACATATCGACCACTCGCATTTCAACCTCTCTGTTCGAGGCTGGCATCCCCATAAAGCCGCCACCCGGTTTCATGGTTAGGTTGGCCCAACCGAAGAAGCCGCCATATTTCCCTTCTGCCATGCGACAAATGTGGCCGTGAAACACAATGTCGTCCAGCCCATCGCTGAATGGCCCTTGATGTTGCATTTCATAGCGCTCGGTTGTGTAGGCAGCGCCGATGCCCGCTGGTCCAAACCAGATCATGTCGTCGTGCCAGGTTTGGGCCAGTTCGCCTTGGTCCGAGTGCATATCAGAAGAAGTCAGCTCAACAATCATCCGGTTGATCAGATCACGAGTCTTGGTCGTTTCGGCTTCATCTTGTGGTTTGTAGAGCAGCCCATCATGGGTGCGTGGCCCCGGCGACTGCCGTGGCTGTACGCGGGTCAAAAAAGACGGCGACTGGCTTTTCTTGAACAGTATCATTGACGGCCAACTCGGCGGCCAACACACTGTGTGGATACGCCACTGGCTGCTCATCCAAGACAGCCCCCGCCACCAATTCTTTTCCGGGAACTCGGTCATCCTGTGATGCCTCGCCCAAAACACCGGCACTCCCAGATTTGTAATAGCCAGCATACTGGTCATACCCACCAGTCCTCCCAGTACGCAATGCCTTCGTCTCTGGATACAGCTTTTTCCATTCATCCCATGTGGTCTGGACCGCTGCAATGGGTGTTAGCTTGGCTCCTGCAAGTGAACCTTCCAACGCCTCTCCCAAAAGCTGGCTCCAGTAGGTATCAGTCTCATTGTCAAACATCACAAGCACATTCATGATCAGCTTGCCACTGACACCAAAAGTGAGCGTCTCTTCTGCACCTGTGGTTGGATTTTCAACTGTGCGGGCATACACGATGCCCGTATAGCAGAGCGGTCACCACGTCACGGCGATGGGCTCGCCGCCAACCACATCATTCACAATCTCGTGTCCACTCAGAAAAGGAATGGAGTAAGCTCTTGCATCGCCATCAATCTCCACACCCAAAACTAGCTCTTCCGGTACATAGTGCTCATCGGCCTCAGCACCCGTGACAAATTGAGGATTGTTGATTGCCGGAATTGCATTTTTCGGCAACAATGTTACCATTTCATACCCACGGTCCTCACCATCATTGCTACCTGTTCTCCCGACCGTTTCAGTTGAGCGCATCCCAAAAATTGCGCCAATCGTCGGGAGGTTATAAAGAACAAAGATTGCGGCTACAGCAAAAAGCCCAATCTTGACAAATCGATTCATGATGAACCCCTCCAGATCATTGATGACGCTCATCAGACGAAATTGTGAACTTGCACAATAAACCCTTTTGTGAAAACATTTTTGCACAATTTTCTTAGATGAGCCTTGATAAAATTGACTGTTTCAGACCTTCTTATTTCAATTGCAGTTGTGAGCTGTATGAATATGAAGACCAATTCATACTCAGTAGATCGCAATCGTGTCATTCTCGAACGAAGTGAAGAATCTAGCGATTGCGGTCTACTGAGATTGGAAAACGAGTTTTTATTCACGCAGCGTACAGAGTCTAGAAGTAATATCCATGTCAGCCCCCTCTATATTGTTTTCACCTTACAGTCTGAACCACGAAGATTCAGTGGGTGAGCCTACGGAAGACGGGATTTGGCCCAGTAAATAAGAAGGTTTTAGGCTTTTCCAAAAATAAACTACTCACAAGGAACGGAATCATGACCAGCAACCTCAAAATCAATCGTATCATCATCACCCATTTTCAGTATGACTTGATGGACCTCGCCCTGGAAGTAAAATATGGTTTCGACACAGTCTATACGCCAGGTGACCGCTTTTCGACTGGCGGCAGCATCCTGACCATCGAAACCGACGCTGGTATTCGGGGAGAAGTTCCTGGGACCATTGATAAGCGTACAGCTCAATATTTGCTGGGGCGCAATCCCTTACAAAGAGAAATTATTTGGCATGACCTGAAGCGTTTGCGCCGTCAACCAGATGCCACCCCGCCCAGCGCCGTGGATATTGCTCTATGGGATATCGCAGGCAAGCTCTACGAAGTGCCAGTCTATCAGTTGTTGGGTGGTTGGCGCAAAAAGCTGCCAGCCTATGCGAGCACCTACCACGGCGATGAAAATGGGGGACTGAGCACACCCGAAGACTATGCTGAGTTTGCATTGCTTTGTAAAGAAACCTATGGCTATCCAGCCTTCAAGATTCATGGCTGGGTACACGGTCCCATTGACCGCGAAGTTGCAGCTGTGCTGGCCATCCGTGATTCCGTCGGTGATGAGATGGACCTGATGTTGGATCCGGCTGGGGCGTTTAGCACTTTTGATGATGTATTGCGGGTGGGGCGGGCTTGTGACGAGGCGCGCTATATGTGGTATGAGGATGCCTTTCGTGGTGGCGGCTTTTCCCAATTTGCGCACGCCAAGCTACGTGAACTGATCAAAACACCATTGCTGATGGGAGAACATATCCGCGGCTTAGAGGCTAAAATGGATACAATTCATGCCGGCGCAACTGACTATGTACGAGCCAATGCCCACATGGATGGCGGCATCACAGGCGTTATGAAGATTGCGGCAATTGCAGAAGCCAATGGTCTGGATGTTGAGTTACACGGCGGCGGCTTGGCCCATCGCCACTGTATGGCGACTATTCGCAACACCAACTACTTCGAACTGGGTGTTGGCATTCACAAAGTAGAGCAGACCAAAGCACCGATCTACCCGGACAGACAATGGATGGACGAAGTGGATTCGGTGGATAAGAACGGCTGCGTCGACGTGCCAGAGGGCGCGGGATTAGGCGTGCCGCTGGATTGGGATTTTATCAATGCCCATAAGACAGGTGAGGCAATATTCGAGTAGTTGAGCACGCTCATCTCTCGAATTTACGATCACGATCTACTATAGCCTTTCAGGAAAATCTTTTCCTGTCGTTGATGGCATTTCAACCGGTCAGCTCGTCAGCTCTCTGGCTGACCGGCTGAAATGCTGACAAGCTACTGTTTCGCGTGGAAAGACATTATCTGAACATCTATGGGAATCGTTGACATTTGCTCACGCAGTGGGTGCGTCGCACCACAACCTCTCGAGAGAAAGTATCTCTCAACGCGACCAACGCTCTGAGGGCGCACGCTAAATGTCAACAGAACCTAATAGCGTCAAACAATTGGGATCTATTTTGAATTTTATTTTTTGACCAATCGTCAACTGTGGAAGAATCGAATCGGCCAACGTAAAGTCCAGTTGGTATGGACTGTCTGCTCCTTTTACTACTGCTTGCACGCGATAATATCCCCCGCGAAATGAAAGTGCAGTGAGCGTCCCAGACAGGATTGAACCATTATCCGTTTCGACTGGTGCGATGGTTGCAGCATCGGGACGGATGAGTAGAGTGTAGTTACCCTGTCTAGCCGTTGTGGTCAAAGGGAAATCGCCAATGGGTGTATTGACCACCTGCTGTGCTCGACCCGATACCGTTGCCGGTAAAAGATTATTGAATCCGAGAAAGCGGGCAACAAACTCGCTGGCGGGTTGGTGATAAACCCCAGCGGGCGTGCCAATTTGCGCAATCATTCCGCGATTCATCACGACCACTCGATCTGCAACTGCGTAGGCCTCTTCCTGATCATGAGTCACGTAGAGTGCGGTAACGCCCACTTGCTTGAGAATAACGCTCAACTCCGTCATCAGCTCTTCACGCAGCGTCCGATCCAGACTGCCCAATGGTTCATCCAACATCAACAAGCGAGGTTGTGGCGCGAGACTGCGCGCCAGGGCAACGCGCTGCCGTTCTCCACCACTTAGCTCAAAAATTGACCGATCTTCGTAACCCTCTAATGAGACGAGCCTCAACATCTCATGAACGCGTTGGGCAATTGCGCGCCGCGACTGCCCCGCCATGCGCAAACCAAATGCCACATTCTCACCAACCGACTTATGTGGAAAGAGGGCAAACTCCTGAAACATCAAGCCAAAGTTGCGCCGATGAACCGGAACACGCGTCAGATCGTCACCCTCGAGGCGTAGCTCTCCTCGGTCTGGCTTCTCTAATCCGGCGACGATGCGCAACAGCGTTGTCTTACCACACCCACTGGGGCCGAGCAAACAGACAATTTCGCCTGTCGCAACCGTTAACTCAATGTCGTGCAAGACGGGCACTGAGCCGTCATAGGTTTTGTGGATATTGCGTAATTTAAGCATAGATCCTTCCTGTCTGCTCAAAACTCTCCGATCCCTTGAAAACGCAGTCGCTCAATGATGATGAAGCTAAACATTGAAACGAACATCAGAATGGTGCTCATGGCCAGTGCCTGACCGTAGTTAAGCAACCCAGGATTACCAAGTGCCTTGTAGATAACAATCGGCATTGTCGGCATGTCGGGGCGGTTGACAAGTAGTGTAGCGCCAAATTCACCCAAGCTAATCGTGAAAGCAAAGACAGCACCCACCAACGCGGCACGAAAAAGTAGGGGCACATCTACTTCCCACCAGATGCGCATCGGTGGTGCACCCATGATGGCAGCGGATTCACGCAGGCGTGGATCCAGGCTCCGCAACGCAGGCAAAAAGGTACGCACAACAAATGGAACAGCAATGAGTGAGTGGGCGATTGGAATCAATAGGAGAGATGTACGCAGACTGCCCATCGAAATCAGGTAGCCAAAGCCCAAGGTCACGGCAGACGTTCCCAAAGGCAGCAGAAAGATAGGGTCGAGCAGTGCCGTGACGCGTCCCATAAAGGTTCGCTCCCGTGGATGTGACAATAAGTATGCACTAGTAATCCCCAATAGCAGACTAATGAGCATCGTGGTGATGGCATAGAGCAACGAATTGCGGACCGCCACAATGGGTGCAACAAAGAATGCGCTCTGCCGCCGGTTGATGGTCAACTCTGTATAATAACGGAGCGTTGGTCCACCATCGCCCAACATAATGCTGCGCCATGCCAATGTTAGCAGCGGTGCCAGGAGTAGGACAAACATGACGCCCAAGGAGAGACCCACCCAGAATCGTGTGCTGACCGATCTCAAGGGTTGAGCTGTGCTCTGTTCAGGACGCATTTCTAGAGGCAGACTGCTTTTGGCTTGGAGTCTCGTATAAACAGCCATCACACAAAAGGTAAGCATCATCTGTATAAGGCTGAGAAAAGCAGCAACGGGTAGATTAAAAAGACTGACCGCCTGACGATAGATCTCCACTTCGAGCGTTGCAAAGCCCAGTCCGCCCAGAATGAGGATGACGCCGAAACTGGTGAAGCAAAAGAGAAAGACGAGGAGGCTCGCAGCGAGAATGCTAGGCAGCAGTAGAGGTAGTGTGATCTCAAAAAAAAGGCGTCGTCGATTTGCACCCAATACAGCGGCGGCTTCGTACAAACGTGGGTTGAGATTGGACCAAAAGCCACCCACGGTGCGCACAATTACGCTTACGTTATAAAACACATGGGCAGCCAGAATTAGCCAGATTGTGTGCATGAGTTGGAGGGGCGATTCGTCCAACGAAAAAGCCACCCGCAGCCATTGGTTGATCACTCCATTGTTCCCAACAAGCGCCGTGAATGCTGCCGCAACGACCACTGTTGGCATGACGAAGGGAACAGTGGTCAGCGCACGCAGCAGGGTCTTCCCAGGAAAATGGTATCGTGCAAAGATGTAAGCCAAGGGCAGACCGCCCAGCAACGTTAAGATGGTCGACGCGGCTGCCTGCCAGATTGTGAACCAGAGCACCTTCCACAAAAAGGGCTGGGCGAGTTGTTCAACAATGCCACCCAGATTCAACTGCCCGTTCGGGAAGAAGCTTAAATGTAGAATACGCAGCAGGGGATAGAAAAAGAATACGGCGAAAAAAAGCAGGGGGAGTGCATAGAGCGTGATACGTACTGCGTGATATATGGTTCGTGGCGCAGACCATGTCCGACGCGCATCATCTACAAGTCTAGCCGACGAGGTTATGTTGTCAGGAGTTAGCGGTTTGTCCACGTTGGATTGCTAAAGTTTAGATGCTTTTCAGATTAACGGGAGCATGTTCCAAAATGCGTAAATGCAGCCGATTCTCTGACTGAGCGGGCTCCATTTACACATTTTATGGTACACGCTCGATTAGCGAAGCATTATTTCGGTCCACTCTGTTGTCCATGTCTCTCGGTTGGCCTCAATGGCGGCAGGATCCACAACCGCGGGGGTGTCTGGTGTCTGGCCAAACTCAACAAAGACATCAGGGAGGCCAGCATCCACATTGGCTGGATAGACAAACATCTGCAGTGGGATATCCTCCTGAAAGCTTTTGCCGAGCATGAAATCAACGAGCGCCCGACCCATCTCTGGGTTCTGCGCACCCTTTAACACCCCGACAAATTCGATCTGGCGGAAGGTGCCTTCAGGTGGTGAAACATTGACGCTGGCCGGTTCGGTCCGTCCATCCTCAGCAAAGACCACGTCAGCCGGTGGGCTCGTTGAATAGGTGACAACCAGTGGACGAGCCCCTCCTCCACCGGAGCCAACAGTAAAGTGCTCGAAGTATGCTTCACTCCAGCCCTGAGTGATCAATACGTCATTCTCACGCAACGCTTGCCAAAAGTCTAGGTAACCATCTTCCCCAAAATAAGCAACCGTCGTCAATAGAAAGGCCAGTCCAGGCGATGAGGTGGCCGGATTTTCCACGACCAATAACCCTTTATAGTCAGGATTCGTCAAGTCATCCAGTGTTTGGGGTATCGCAAGACCACTTTCAGCAAACCATTCTTTATCGGCATTAATGGTGACAAAACCAAAGTTAACGGGCAGCAGACGATTTTCTGCGTCCAGCTTGAGATCGTCTGATATCTGCTCCAGCATGGGTGAGTCATATGACTCGAAGATATCGGCCTCTAGCGCTCGGCTCAAGAAGGTATTGTCTACGCCATAAAAGACGTCAGCTAATGGAGCGTCTTTGCTAAGAATCAGACGATTCAATGCTTCCCCGGCATCTCCCAATTCCAAAAGCTGAAGCGTCACATTGTGTTCGCCTTCAAATTGAGCAAGGACTTCTTCACTGATACTAAACGAACCGTGGCTGGCCAATATCAACGTCGTTGGCTCTTCTGAAGAAGGGGCTACCCCGGCAGGTTGTACGGCAATTGGTTGACAGGCGGCACCCAAGAGCAGTACAAGTAGCAAAACAGGTATAAACGTGTGACGCCCCGGAAAAGTCTTAGTCTGTCCTGCCTCTCGTGCCAATGGCACAAAATATTTCCATGCAACTATGTTCTGGCGCATTGCTTTCTCCTTTTCTTCTTTCGCTCATCAGACGAAATTGCACAAGCCACAATTCCATTTCTAGCGGAAACGATTTTTTGCACAATATTTCTTAGATGAAACGGGGTGGTTCATTTTAGGCGGAC
>JAHBNG010000149.1 GCA_019217005.1 Chloroflexi bacterium TSY | reverse complement strand
AGTCTCGACCGACGCTAGTCTCACTTTTAGCTGTTCGTCACGGGAATTCCCGCGAGCCGGAGAATTGTTATCAGGCATTGTGAGGGGTCATTTCTGACTCAGAAGTAAACAAATGTAACCGATTGCCGAATTGATCCCTATAGTAAGCAGGTATCTATGATGAGGTATGAATTGGTGCGCAACTGCGCACCAACGGCCACATTATTTAAACTTCGGACGATCTTTACTTTCTGGTAAAAGAAAAGAGATGAGGTGAGAAATGTGACAAAAAGCGGTTAGCAGTTCATCCTAAAGGTAGAGAACCCAAAAAAGGAGGAAGGAATGCTAACCGCGCCAGAAATAACTATAGCAGTACTGATGAATGTATTGCAAGTAACGCCGATGGGAACAAACGTAAATGTAATGCGTCTGATGTGGGCAATGCTGAATGGGTCGTTTCTGAAAAGTCGAGGAGCAATCCATAGCGCATTGAAAGAAAGCGGGTTTGAAGATGAGGAGCTCCGGCGAAGCTGGTGGAGCTTTCGATATGGATCATGGGATATCACAAGTCTGCTGGGGTCGTGGCAAGAAGAAGTGGAAAGGGAATGGGGGCAAAAAAAGTTAGAAGGGTACCGAGTGAAAAGCATAGATATCACAGGGTTCTGGCGACCGAAGCTGCAAGGGAAAGTGAACCGACTCTATAACTCAACGGCTCGTCGGGCATTGCCCCGCTCATCTTTGAGTGATGATAAGCTCGGGGAGATAGGCGGGAAGCGAGTGCCACTGCTCAAGGCAATCGAGATGCACGGTTGGAACAAAGGAAAGTGAGTTTCGGAAAAAGCTGCTGAAAGAGACGAAGAAATCACTGGAGTCAGACGAAGTGGCGGTGGTCGATGCCGGGTTTACAATCAGAGAAATGCTAGAAAGCGGCATCGACCGATTTGTCCTGCGGGAAGCCATTAACTGCACAGCGCCGCAATGAGTTCCCCAAACGCAAAGAAAAGGCAGACCACCTGAATATGGTGATATTGTGCGACCGCTCTCTCGCAGCTATAAGGAAAGCGACTCGAGGCTACAACTCCGGACTCGTCTGGTCGCTTTCTCTATAGTGGTCGCCTGATTTGCTATCAAGCATGGCACAATCTCGTCCCCAGAACAACCAAGGTGGATACAGCCAACCGTACCTACTCGATTTACGTCATTCAGGATCCGGCCTACAACACACCTTTGGTTTTGGCGACCGTTATGACTTTGCAGCCTGAAACCATTTATCTTGTCTACCTGGAACGCTGGCCTGTTGAACCTCCCCCCTTGGCTTCCAAGCAGATGATTGGCTTACATCGTCAATTTGTTCATGCCGATGAGGCTTGTTTCCGCTTACCTGAACTGGGGCTGCTGGCTGGCAATCTTCTTTCCCATTTAGCCGCTTCTCTTCCTCCCATACCGACTGGCTACTGGGATCGAGAGCCTCAATCCACTCCCGGCAGGCTGCGCCGTGTTCTCTCGAGTGCTCTTTTTCCAACTCCTGACCAACTCGACCCTGACTTTCGGAAAAAGGCCTCGGTTTCACACCATTTCCCTAAAGGCGTTCTCGCTCATCGCCGCCTCAATGCCGCTGCTTAAACTAGCCGAGCACTATTTTTACATTTTATCCCGTTTTTTCAGGGTGGATTCTTTTTTCCGCCCCTTTCGGTTTGCCCTTTGTCACTCAAGCCTTTACCAGAAAGTAAAGACGATTATTCCTCGATAAAAGACGAATCTATTGTTCGAAGTTTAAGTGGCATCTCTATAAGGAGGAACAATTTGGGTATTGAACACATTTTTAAGAAAAAAGGGTCGGTTTGGACCGCAGCAGAAATACAGTGCGTGTTCAAATGGCTCGTTGATGAGGAGCTAAACAAACTGATTCGGAATGCCTACGGCATTACCCGTAACCTGGAACTAGCAGAGGATGCTGTGCAAGATGGATTCCTGAACGCGTTTTGCGGTCTTGATACGTATGACCCTTCTAGATATCGTGGACGGTTAAATCGACCGTTTCAAAACTGGATTGGGATCATTGTTGTCAATGCAGCTTTGAAGCTTAAACGGAAAAAGCTCGAGTACTTAGATTCGCTAAATGATAGAAACTTCTACATCGATACTCGTATCAACTGGGAAGAAAAATTTGCCCAGGAGATGATATGGCAGTCTGTCGAAAAGCTGAAGCCGCGTTATTATGAAGCGTTAATATTATATTATAGGGGGGTGGTTCAGAATTAGGTTTACACTTTTGATACATAGACAAAAATCTATATGAGGTCATTTTCTGCCTGAGCATGGCTCAAATTAGAAAATATAAACATCTTTTCTCTTTGCAAAAATGTAAACCTAATTGTCCGCCTAAAATGAACCACCCCATTATAGGCATGGTTTATCGGTGGCTGAAGCTGCGCAAAAGTCTAAGTGGCCATGTTCGAAGACAGCAATGAAGGTACGCTTGCACCGCGCTCGTCAGGAGTTGCGCCAGTATCTGCAAAAAGGGAGATAATACCGATATGAGAAATATACAGACGCATCTCACTGATGAAGAGTTTGTTGCGTTCATTTCGGAAGACTTGTCAACAGAACTCGAACAAGATCTAGATCGCCACCTTGAACTCTGTGTATCTTGTGCAAAGCAACTAGAGGATTACTTCCTAGCGCAGGAAGAGTTTCCTGACGAGATATGGATAGCACATCGAGACGAGTTTAAAGCTTCTTTATCAAATCAGTTTTTAGTTCCAGAAAGGCCCTCAGCATTGCTAAAGCGCCTAGCCAATCAATTGCGAGATCTCATCCTCACCCAAGGAGGGGTTACCTTTTCTTTGGCGGCTGCGCAAGCGGCAACTAATCAACAGATAGAGGAAGGGCAGACCAAGGACGGCATGTTGCGCTGGCGCATTGTGGAAGACGAGGAAAAGAATTTGGTTATTCGCCTGGCGTCTCATCAACGTGAACTGGATGGTATAAAATTACGGTTATGGGTGGGAGAGTGGCAGGACGATCTTACATTGCATAGGGTCGCGTCAGATCAGGTTGGTGCGGAAACGCTCATCCCTTGCGAGGAACGAGAGCAACTGCCAGTTGAGGCCGCTCTACACATCGAATTACTGATCGAAGATATAGCTTCTCAGAACATTGAATAGACGACTGGTTCGGAGGAATAGAACAAATGTTGCATCGGAGTACAGTTGACTTATTGACCATGCCAAAGGACTGGGAGGAGCGTCCTGACGTATGGAAGGATTTGACCGTAGGCAATGGATTGTTTCGCAGTCTATGTGCAGCAGTACGTAATGGTATCATTGATAAAGCAAAGCCCTTGTTGGCAGAGTGGTATGATGAGTATATTCAGTATGGGAACAGATCAGAATGCGAATGGGATATTGCCTATGCTATGCTCAAATGTGCAGAAATTGCGACGCTCAGCCATGAGACAGTCGCTGACCTACCTGGCTTGTTATATGAATTAGATCCTTGCCTCAACGTTCCTGACGTACAAGCGTGCCTGAATGCATTTGAAGATATGCAATCTTGGCGACAATTCGTATACTGGTGGTTATACCAAGTTTCATGGCAGCCGTCGTTAGGAGCAGCCTGGGCATGGGACGTTACCAGCTCAATGTGGGATATCCCACGTCCAATAGCTCAAGTGGAACGCGTAACCGTCCCGCTCATGATAGGGAAAGGCACGATAGCGAACCTAACGTTGGAACTGCTTTCCGATTTAGGAAACGGTGAGCTATATCCAGATCCAAAGACGATGTCCTTTGTGACGCGTAACGAGGCATTTCGGCAGGCAGAAGAGAATGCGGCTGCGTACGTTCGAGCGGAAGGTCTCAGAGAAGGAAACGCCAAGCCAGATATCCGTTGGAGGCTAGAGCGTCAGGATGGTAGGCCATTCTTAAGTGTTGAAGGTGGCTCGGCTGGCGGTGCATTTGCGCTTGGACAGACAAAATTACTGGTTACTGCGCAGAAACCCAGCACTGATAATACGTTAAATCAGACTAAGTTTCATCGCACAGAGGAACTGGATCTCTCGGGTGTGACTATTACGGCCCAGATACAACCAGACGGGACATTCTTGCCTGTCAACAGCGTGTTCGAGAAATTGATTGCGGCATCGCGGGAAAGAGCATTTCCCCGTATCCGTATCGCTGTCGTGGCAAAAGAGCAGCCGATTGCCGACTTCAATCTACTCTCAGACCTTCGTAGTCCACAGCTATTTCAAGAACTTGGCTTCGATTTTTGGATTCTATGTGCTGGCACTCTTGCCGAAGCGATAGAATTATTGGTAGAAATTAACCAGAAGCGCGGAGATAGTCGTGACTTCTATCATCACATTAACATGCCCCACAACTACATCCCCCACCCTGCTCTTCTAACTCAAATTCGCGATCAGCTTTTAGACAATAAAACCGATTTGGGCTTGACATCGGCAATAAAAATCAAAATGAATGCCTTGCACGGTATGGGGGGTATCGGCAAGAGCGTAATGGCACGTGCTCTGTGCGAGGATGCTAAGGTTCAATCTGTCTTCCCTGACGGCATCCTTTGGGCAACCCTTGGACAGAATCCTGATGTGAGGGTCCATTTACGTGAGTGGATCCATGTTTTGGGGGGTGTCGTTCGTGAAACAGCGCCCACAGTTGATATGTTGAAGAACACTCTTGCTATGTTACTCAGCGAGCGGGCTTGCTTGCTGATCCTAGACGATGTTTGGAAACGCACACATGTAGAAACTTTCTGTGTTGGTGGTCCTCGTTGCCGCCTCATTTTTACAACCCGTGAGGCTGAAATCGCCAGTGATCTAGGTGCCACGCTTCAGCAAATCCCCCCTATGGATCTCGACGCGGCGATGGGCTTACTCTCGACTTGGGCGGGCGACGATCTGAATAGAGAAATCAAGGCGCAAATTGTTCAGCGGCTGGGACACCTCCCGCTAGCCATTAAGCTCGCTGGGGCACAATTGAGTTACCAGAATGATCCAACTCAATGGCTAGCCACATTCAACATCCATAAGTTAAAATACAATTCAACAGAAAAGATTCATGACAGCTTAACGATCACTTTTGGTCTTAGTCTCGCGGATCTAGATGATGGAAAGCAGGATTTATACACAGCACTGGCAATTTTTCGAGAAAATGAAAACATTCCCACTGTAGCAATAGAAAACCTATGGTCGGCGTTAGCAGATGTTGACACAAACGAGATCTATAATCTTATAAACGATCTGCATACGCGGGCTCTGCTTCAGTTAAATCCTGCAAATTCGACCAGCAGAGATAACAACACTGCAACAATCTCCGGTCCTACGGTAAGCCTGCATGACCTTCTACGAGACTTTATGTCGGCGAAACTGGGACATGATGGACAACTCAAAGCTCACCGGAAACTGCTTAATGCCTACAGACGGCGCCAAGGAGATGAGGGTTGGGCTAGTGTTCCAGACGATGGCTATCTCTACGATCATTTAACCTATCACCTCGACCAAATCGCCGACGACGATCACACGGCTGATGCCGATCTCAATGCGCTCTTTGCTACCTCAACATGGCTTTATGCTCGCGTGCCCCAATCCAATTACGAATACGATGGCTACATTGCTGATCTAACGATGGCATGGCAACGAGTTCATACTCGAACTCAATACCAACTTGAAGCCAGCCATCTTCCTTCGACTTTCAGCGACTGCATTCGCTATGCACTTATCCGCACGAGCATCAATTCTCTTACGTCTAACTATGATGGAGCGCTGGTTGTCCGCGCCGTACAGACCGGTCTTTGGCCGCCGAATCGAGCCTTGAATCTTGCAACGCGAATGCCAGATAAGAAGGAAGGATTCGAGATAATTGTAAGTGTTTTGCAATCTGGAACAATCGATGATGCTGAGTATAGTAGAGCACAGCGACTAGGATTTGAAGCAGCCCTCAATTTGCAGGATACAACAGCATTATCCATTTTGGCTCCATATTTGCCAGAAGCACAAGTACCTGTGGTATTGGTGGCAGTTATCGCAAATGGATTGCTCCGTAATAATAAAGATCTTGTGACAAATCTTGCTCCATATTTATCGCAGTCTCTCGTGCAACATGGACAGAAGGTCGCGTCAAATGTACAAGGGAGGGAATCTTATGCAAATGTGATGGATGCGCTAGCACCGCACTTGTCAGGAGCACAATTAGATCAAATGGTGGAGGTTGCTCTTACCCATTGGCCAGATGGTTTATCAGGGTTGGTACCACACTTGTCAAACATGCAACGGGAACAGGCGTTGGAAACCACTCTTACTATGCACGATGAAAGAAATCAGGCGCAAATGCTATCTGCCCTAGCACCACACTTGTCAAGAGTGCAGTTGAAGCAAGCAGCGTCGAGCGTAATCAACTTTTCTGATTGGAAGATACAACTGGATGCTTTGCTAGGTCTACTTCCATACCTATCGAAGGAGGAACAACAACTTAAGTCACGGCAAGGACTAGAGAGAATACTCACTCAAATTGAAGAATCAGATGAGGATAACACCCTATCTGCTCACGCCCCGGCAAAAGTGGATGTATTGTTAGAACTATACCCATACTTGCCACAGGAGGAACAACAGTGTGTATTGCGACAAGGACTTAAGGCTGCACTTAAGCACATTAATCAACAGAATGGGGAAAGGCCTTTCTTGACCCTTGCCCCATACCTATCGCAAGCCCAACTACAACAAGCACTAGAGACTATTCTCGCTTTTGGTGATAGTTACGTTATCGGGGGGTGGTTCAAAATTAGGTTTACACTTTTGATATATAGACAAAAATCTATATGAGACCGTTTTCTCTCTGAGAACCGGCGAAATCAGAGAATATAAACGTTCTTTCTGTTTCTAAAAGTGTAAACCTATCTATCCAGCTAAAATGAACCACCCCTTATCGGAGAGGTTTTACTAGAACTATCAGCGGATTATCTGACTGAAGATCAGGTACAAACAGCATTAGAGATGGCTCTTGATATATGTAGTCAGGAAGACGAATTTAGTGCTTTGTCTGCGCTTATACCACGTTTGGACGAAGCACAATTGCAGCGAGTATTAGATGTCATTCTCGGGGTGGTTCATTTTAGGCGGACAATTAGGTTTACATTTTTGCAAAGAGAAAAGATGTTTATATTTTCTAATTTGAGCCATGCTCAGGCAGAAAATGACCTCATATAGATTTTTGTCTATGTATCAAAAGTGTAAACCTAATTCTGAACCACCCCTCATTCTCAATAAAGAATCCAATCATTGGGCACTAAAAGCGCTAGTACCAGACTTGGTTCCATACTTATTGGAAGCTCAATTCCCATACGTACTGAAAGCCATTCTGGAGATTGACAGATTTCATCATGAATGTAAACACGACGCACTAACAGCTTTGCTGGAAAATTTGTCGACAGATCAATTGCTACGATTGCTCAACGCCACGCTTGCGCTATTCGATACCCCTTGCCCGATTGATGTCTTAACGGATCTTGCTCAACATTTGTCAGATGACCAATTGCAGCAAGCTTTGAAAGCTCACCGTACTATTGATGAGAGATGGCTTCGTATTGAGGTATTGTCGACTCTGGGACCATATTTGTCAGAAGATCGACTACAGCAAGTTCTGATGGCTACACTGGCAATTGATGATGACTGGATTCAGATCTGCACGTTAAAAATCTTAGTACAATATTTGTCAGATGATCAATTGCAGAATATCTTGCAAACCACTCTCAATATTGAAAGTGCATTTCGTCGAAGTGGAAATATGCTTGTTTTGGCACCATACCTAACAGAGAAATCTCAGCAGCTTGCACTACATGAGGGGCTTCAGATAACTGAATCTATCAGATCCGAAGAATGGCGTGAGAAGGCATTAGTCAATTTGCTTTCAGAGCAACCAGTTGTTCAATTGTCCCAGGTATTAGTGGCTGTACTTGCGTTGGACAATAAATTGGACCAAGCACAAATGCTGACGACTCTCGTTCCAAACCTATCAGAACCACAGCTAAAACAGGTTCTGCAAACTGCTGATATCAATGAGCTTGAATGGCATCATGATAAAGTTTCGTCGAATCTAGCACCACATTTGTCAGACACTCAAGTTCAACACATACTGGATACAACCCCTACATATGACAGAAATTTTCGTCGGTGTCATGCTTTATCTGCTCTAGCTCCATATCTGTCAATGGCACAATGGAAACAAACATTAGATATTGCTCTTGCTAGCACTGATGAGTTGACATGGAAACAAATGTTGTCCCTATCTGCTACAATTTTGCCTGATACAGTACGGCTATTCGTTTCGCAATATGCGTTGGAAGTTATTCTTGAGTTGGACGACAAACAAACTCGAAAACAGATGTTGACAGATCTAGTTCCATATTTATCGCCTGCTCAACTTCAACAATTAATGAAGACTGCGTCGATCGTTGATATCAAATGGTATCGAAGAGATATTTCGACTATTCTATTGCCGTATATACCAGAAGCTCAATTGTCACAAGCGTTGGATGGGATTTTATCTCTTTCTTACGACGATTTTGAGACTCAGTCGGTTGAAATCATAAAACCACATCAATATAGAGGATTTAAAACTCATGCATTATCAACTTTGGCACCATACTTATCAGGGAAAACACAGCAACTTGCGCTGCAAGAATGCCTGCAGATTATTGTCCTGGGAATAAAGTGGCACCGAGCTGAGTTATCAATCTTAGTATCGTTATTATCAGAAGTACAATTGCAACAGGCGTTCGGGAGTGCATTAATTCTGCCTGATAAGCCCGATCGCGCAACCATATTACCTATATTAATCCCGTACTTATCGTTAGGTCAACTTCAGTACGGGTTGGATTGTGCGTTGTCCATCGCTGATAAAGGGAATCAAGTGGTTGCTTTGTCTGCTCTAATTCCACACTTGTCGCAGACAGTGCAAGGCTCCATTCGGCGGCGAGCATTTGAAACTGCCCTCAGGATTCGCGATGAAAAGATCAAAGCGAAAGCTTTATCGGCTCTAGTTCCGTATCTGTCCGGAAAAACACGAGAAGTTGCTCTGATCGAAGCGCTTACTAGTGCTTCACAGTGTCCAAATCGAATTACTATACCCCATTCTGATCAAGAAGTGGGATTTGATGGTCTGAGCCGAAGACTAGATGCTGTCCACATTGCTAGCAATGAAAATACAGAGATGAAAATCCTCTCAGCCAATTTAGCACCTTACTTGTCGGGCGAGCAGAAACAACGCGCCCTACAGCAAGGGCTAGAGCTTGCTACTGCCCTTCTGGACGAAGATGAATACATCCAACAGAATCCTTTGCCAACTCTAGCGCCACATTTGTCAGAATATCAACTGCAAGAAACTCTTGAGACGATTCTAAATAGCTTAATGGAGGGAAACAGTGCGTACTATAGCTTGTCTACGCTGGTCCCACATTTGTCAAAACACCAATTGCAGCAAGTCTATGAAACAGTAGGATACTTTTTTCCACTTGGACCGCACTTGAAAAAAGCCCAATTACAGCGCATATTGGAAGATCTTCTAACCAATTATGATAAATATGACGATGATTCACTAAATCAACAATTGTTAGAGTTAGCGCCTCATTTGACCAATGCCCAATTACAACAAGCGCTTGAGATCGTGCTCGTCATGGAAGATGAATACGAACAGCGCATGAAGGCATTGTCAGTTCTGATCCCACATTTATCAGACACACAATTGCAGCAAGCGCAGGACGCTATTTTCGATGCTGCAAATAAGTGGGCCAAGACATCAGTTGTGTCATTTTCAACACAGCAGTTATCAATGGCTGAGCAATATAAAGCTATACAACGAGCTTTAGAAGCCGCTCTTACTAAGGATAGAAGTAGATGGTATCCTGTAGGAACAGTGCTTGCGCTCGTTGAACTTCTGGCTCAAATGCAAGCCCGCTCTACTGTGGCGTCAGATAAGCTAAATTGTGTGCAACACCGAACATTACAAATAGGCTTGAATGCTGCTTTAGCTGTAAATAGTGATGCCGACAATTTTGGAGTTGAACTTCCGGCAATTGCCCTATTTTCTTTGGCTCCACATTTGCCAGAATCCTTGCTAGTAGACGCAATAAAGCCCATCAAGAACGATCAATGGTGGGCGTGGAAGAAGCTTCAGATTCCTGCTCTACAGACTTTGATCAACTATCTATCGGGCGCCTCATTACAGCAAGCTATTGAGGCAGCGGTGGATATAGTAGATGAAGAGAAAAAACTTCAGACTTTGGCTGAATTACTTGCACTTGTCCCCCAGCAAGAAACAATTCTACCCTTCGTTCGTCAAGCCATCTCAGATTATCTATTTCGAAACCTTCAATACGAAAAGCGTACTAAAGTACTTGAACTGATCTCCATTAAAGATCTTTTGGCACCCCCGATCTTTTCTGCTCGTGAGTTGGATGCAATTGCTCATCACATTATCGAGGTATGCGAGGAGTGGCAATGGTTGTAAGGGTAAATTCAATTGAGAGCATGATTTCCTCAACGTTCAGAATGGGACAGTCCGCATCAATGGTAGAGAAGTGACCTCACTGGCATTCATAGAGACTGTTGTGGGTCTGCCAACGAGATCACCCTGCTTGCTTACCTGCTTCAGGCACTACCACCATCGAGATTCTGCTATTTATCTCTGATATTGCAGCGATAAGGATTCGAACTCAACTGGATTGACCCAATCATCTGATGACCCATCTATCTGTATTCCCATCCCCCCCTCCACCCCTTGCAACCGCGCATCCAAATCAGCCACGGAACGGGCAATGTCTTCCAACTCGCGCAGGAGGGCCACCAAGCGCGCTTCGTGTAGTTGTGCCCAGACAATGAGTTGCCCCACTGCTCGTTCGGTGCTGATCTGCTCCAATTGCCATTTGTCGTGCAATTCGTCTAACGGATAGGGGGTGGGGCTTGATTGATTGTTCATCATTTGCTCCTTTCGTAAGAGAGAAAGACGTGTTGCGTAGTGCGTGGTACTAATTGAGAATCTGGTTATGCTGCGAGGAATCGCTGGGGCGAGCGACACAAGAGTCGACAAGCCACATCCAGCACAACAAGATCGACAACTGGTACCACGCAATACGCAACACGCACTACGTCCGCTATTGATGACCAGGGGCCAACCGAAACGCCAGTTACCCCTGGTCTTGAGAATGGTCAAACGAAAAGCGACCACCCCAACCAATGGACGCCGGCTGCTTGACGGCAACAGGGTATCCAAAATCGAGGTGGCCGCATCTCTTTTGACAGACTCATAAGGAGCTTGTAAGATGAAACACAACCACCCAGACTGCTGGTTCAGTTCGGGTGGTAAGCCGATCGTCGAGTGGTGCTTTCACTCGGCGACGGCGACTTTTCAATTGACCGCTCCAGCAAAGAGAAGTATTCGGTAGATCAGTAGACAGTTAGGGCACTATGCACTTATTTCACAAACGAAGCAGATTTCTGACAGAACCGCCAAGTCTGATTACTGTTCACTGAATACGACTCACTGATGGCTTGTTTGCTGGAATGGCGCAAATCATAAATCATCTCTGTGGATGTGTCAAATGTAATCGAATTACTATCCACCATCACCCTTGATCACAAATCGCAAAGGTTGTGCGTAGTGCCTCGATCGGATCACCCAATGGACGGAATTCGTGCCCAACATAGAGATCGTATCCAGTTTTGGCAATTGCACGACAGATGCCTATGTAGTTCAGCTCCTGACTATCGTCCACGTCATTGCGGCCTGGGTTGCCTGCAGTGTGGATGTGGCCGATCCATTTCATGCTCTCCATCATTGTGCGAATTACATCGCCCTCCATGATCTGCATGTGATAAATGTCATACAGTAACTTCACGCGTGGACTGTTGACTCGCTCACAGACAGCTACGCCCCAGGCGGTATGATCGCATTGATAGCCAGGATGGTTGATCTTTGAGTTGAGCAGCTCCAGATTGAGGTTAATGCCCTTTTGTTCAGCATAGGAGGCAACCCGTTTCAGACCATCTGCAACTGCGTCAATCGCTTCTAGCTCCGTCACGTAGGGCAACCGGTTTCCACTAAAACAGATAAGACCAGGAATATCATATTTGGCGGCAATATCGATTGATTCGATGAGCTGTGCTTCGATCCGGTCATGGTTGCTGCGCTTATTGAGACCATCTGGCAGCGACTCGTGTCCAATCATGCTGGCCACAACGAGATCATTTTGTTTGGCAAGAGCGACGACATCCTCAAAGTCATCGCCACGTCCCCAAAGTTCAACTGCTGCATAGCCAATGTCAGAAGCAGTTTTGACAAGGTCGGCCAGACTCATACTTTCCGGTTTAAAGAGGGGATAACAGATCGACTGTTTGATGCGCATTGCTGGTTCCTTTGTTCGTTTGGTGGGTTAATTTTGGTATACTTGTCTATAGTGCGGTTGTGATGAAAACAGTAGTTTTCGAAAGCTCTACCAGAGAAACCAAACTACGTATGGTGACATTTGTCACCTTGGTCCCTGATTTTGGGTGTTCAAACCCTATACAAGCGAGTCCTTAGAACACCTCTGAGGGTCTGTTAGCGTCAAAAAGGTTACAACATGACAAATTTGAGGTGCGAACCCTCTACAAACCCTTGAAATTGTCAATTAGGGTGACAAATGTCACTATTACGGTTTTCATACAGAGCAAAGTATAAGTATACTCGATACCATCATAGATATGAAGAAATAGAGCTGTTTCAAATGTTCCAAGGACAGATTGATTTCGAGTGGACTGTCGGTGAGGAAAGTGGGCGGAATGAAGCGGGATCATCGTCTGGCCTGCCATCATTCACTCACGCCGCGCTGCTTTCCAAAAGTGAGCTGCGCTTTTTGCGCTATCTTTTGGGGGTGGTTCAGAATTAGGTTTACACTTTTGATACATAGATAAAAATCTATATGAGGTCATTTTCTGCCTGAGCATGGCTCAAAGTAGAAAATATAAACATCTTTTCTCTTTGCAAAAATGTAAACCTAATTGTCCGCCTAAAATGAACCACCCCATCTTTTGTATGTGGTTGTGCTCTTGACGGGTAGTTCACTTCTCGTGAGTGGAGCATCCATTCAGCCCAACGTCCAGGAACATCAAAATGTGCGGAGAGAAGTTGCACTTGTGTTGGAAGCAGAAAGAACCGCCTGGCTTCGCAATGATCAAAAGCGGTTACGTCAGCTGATTGATGAGCAAGTCGAAGAACAGTGGATCCGCGCTTGGGTGAGACAGCGAGATGTAGACCACAACAATGGACGGACGGCTTCTCTGCTCGATATAGACAGCTCGTATCAGGCTCAAATCTTAGATTTACGTCTCGACGACCAACTAGCAGCAGTAACGATGCTGATCCATCATCCCGTCACAAACTGGTGGGAGATCTCCCCCTCCCGCGAGCGTCGCTTTTATCGTCGGTCGGAGCGGGGTTGGGTGCGGACGCTTCCAGAAGCAGGATACTGGGGGGCCTACCAAGAGTTCGAAACAACACATTTGCTCTTTCGTGTCCCAAAGCATGATGCCGTAGCTGTACAACGCATCGCAGCATCCATGGATACCCTATATCAGAAACTGGCGACATTGCTCGAGCTGTCAATATCGCCGCAAGCTTCGACAGAAGAGAAAATCATCTTTGTTTTTGTTCCCAACCGATCAACCCGCTGGAACGAATCGCGAGAATGGCTCGAGGCAACCACCCCTTCGCTTCGTGAGATTCCCGCCCCTTTGAGCGACGAGCAATATCTTGCACACTATGTGACCGGTCGTCTTATCAGCTTATCAATTGATGAAACGTTTGCGGCGTATAGCCAATTCAGCCGCTATCGCTGGGAGATGGTTTTGTGGGGTCTCAGAGGGTGGCTCCAACTACATCTACTCGAAGAGCGCGCCCCCTGGCAACAGCAGGCAGAGAAGATTTTCTTGCGTTCTCCCAAAAGCCAGCAACCTCTTACGTTCATCGACATCAACAGCGCCCGAGATGCCAGCCCCATCACCCGCGAAAGGCTGCTCTGGCAATATATGGCGGCAGAATCGTTCATCGACTATACAGTGACACACTTCGGGACTGACACGCTTCCGCTCTTGATTCAAAGCACAATTAAATACCGCTCTTGGGCCGGGCTGATTCAGGGAGTTTATGGTTTGACGGCCGAAGAATTTGAACGCGGGTGGAATCAGCATTTGAAGAACCATCATTTGCTGGAATTGAAAAGCTAGGGAGGTACTGGCGCGCTGCCCCAAAGTGAAATACACTCTACGGTACATGTAGGTTGACGAGTCGGATTATGATGTGATTCTATTCGCAATAGAGTCATGTTTAATTATGAAAAGAGGCAATCATACTCATGTACACAGCACCACGAGTCGAGAATATTAGTTCGTTTGTCCGCAATCCTAATACGTTCATAGAAGCCTTAGCGGAAGGGCCCATCCATTTTACTCAGCGCGGAAAAGAGGCAGGAGTTATGATTTCCCCCGATGAATGGCGTCAAATTGTTGCGCGTCTTGCGCGTCTATAGGAAAGTGTAAAAATCAGCCACGAAACATGGCCAGATTCTGGCTGTGGATGCTACGCATCTGTAACCAAACACGAAGTGGTCGCTTCGACCTAGCTGACGGCTGATTCGCTGAAAGCTTTTTTATTTTGACTTATCCGGATAGGTCGGTGCGATAGGTTCCGGAACCGGGTTGTCCCGAATTTGTTCAAGCAGATAATCAACGGCGGTTTCTAGCTGTGCATCTTGTCCTTGGAATGTCGCATGCGGTAAGTTGTCCACGACGATATCAGGCTCCACGCCATGTCCCTCAATGAGCCACTCTCCCTCGGGGCCAAAGACACCGATTTCCGCGGCCGATGCAATGCCATTGTCGACCAACCATGTATTATAGGAAAGCCAAATTTCGCCACCCCAGGTACGTGTTCCAATAATCTTTCCCAGACCCAAACGACGAAAGCCTTCAGCGAGGACTTCACCATCGGATTTGGTCATCTCATTACAAAGAACAACCATATGCCCTCGGAACGCATATTGCATGTTCCAATAGGGTTTGCCCACGCGGGGTTGCCAATAAAACCAAGCTTTGCGCAAAAGCTTTTCCAAGATCCAGCTATCGATGTTGCCACCTCGGTTGTAACGCACATCGAGGATGAGACCATGCCGATCATGAATCGGATAATAATTGCGTACCCATTCTGAATAGTTTTCACTCGACATTCCACGCATATGAAGATAGCCGATTTTCCGATCGCTAAGCTCATCCACCCGCAATCGGTTGTGATATTCCCACTCACCATACCGGAGATCTGCAGCCTGACGAATCGAAATGGGTTTGACGATCCGTTTCACACACTCTCTCTCCACCGTGGAGTTATTTTGTGTAGAATGATCCAAGGCCACGTTTCGGGACTGCGGACGTATCTGCAGCAACACCTGCTGATCTCGAAGATTGCGTAAAAGAAGCGCCGGGTCGTCTACCGAGAGAGTTGCAATGCCATTGATGGCTTCAATTACATCCCCTTCTTCTATATCAACTTCTGGCCGCGCCAGAGGAGAGCGAGCAGTAAGATACTCGGGTTCCGTCTGATAGATATGTTCTACTCGATACCCATTTGCATCCTCGTCTCTCTCGAGAACAGCGCCCAACGAGGCAAAAGGAATGTAATCAGAACCGTGCCGTTGATCACCGCCAAAGACAAACGTATGTAGGGCAGCAAGTTCTCCCACAAGATGGGCGATGAGGTCACTCAGTTCGGCGCGATCCCGAACACGCTCAACGAGCGGGAGGTGTTGATCGAGCAGCGTTTGCCAGTCCGCGCCATGCAGTCCACGGTCGTAAAAGAAATCCCGCTCCAGACGCCAGGCTTCGATCAGCATTTGACTCCACTCCATCCGTGGATCAACGGAGAATGTCCAATTTGTCAGATCAACTCGATCTTTCTCAAGCTTTTTGGGTGGTTCACCAGTGGCATCAATTACATAAACAAAATTTCGCCGCCGCACAAGAAGCTTTTTGCGATTGAACGATAGTGCATATGAGCGAACATTGCTCATAATCATCACTGGTTCTACATCAACATTCTTGATCTCCAAAGATACAAGACGTCTCTTGCTATCGGGATTGCAATCCACATCGGTCCAAAATAAATGTTTCCCCGTGATTGACAAATTGGCATAGTTGCTTGCTGGCACAGGCACCTCAAACAACCGGTCGCTCAAGCCATCAACATCAATTTTCAAACCAGCCTCTTGTCTGGTCGCTTCCACCTGCCCCTCTTCCTTAGTCTTAGCCTTCTCCTCAGCCTTCCCTTCCACCTCTTCCTCAGCCTTAGCCTTAGTCTCCTCCTCTTTATCCTTCCCTTCCATCTCTCCCACCAACTCATCATATGCCTGAAATGGGAACCGCTGCCCTTTCTGCAGAGCAATCGCATAGATCTTCGTTGTCCGATCAAAGAATGGCTCTGGTTGACGTGGCCCCCAAGGGCTGCCCACCATCGAGCGAAAATGTCTATCGGACAAGAAATAGAGCCACAATCCACAAGGACTCCACGTTGGACAATAGCTATCGACTCTGTCACCCGTGAGGTCAATTGTATTTCTCGTTTCCACATGATAGAGCATGATCTGGTCGTACGAATTGGTGGCCGTAGACACATAAGCAAGCCATTGTCCATCTGGAGACCAGCTCAAATGGCGAAATCGTCTCTGCTCAGATGTGGCAATACAAAGTGGATACGACTCATTGACCGCTTCAGACTCGTGAGCGCTCTCCTCGGACAGTTCTTTGATGGGCTCACTCTGTTTCAGATCATGAAGCCAGAGCTTAAAATTTTTGTCACAAAACGCAAGCCAGCGACCATTTGGAGACGGGACACCCGCGTATCGGAAGACAGTACCATCGGACGTCAACGCCTCACCATCTCCCAGACCATCCGCGGGATAGCGCCAATACTCTAATTCACCTGACCCATCTGACTGAACAAGGATCGAATTTCCATCTGGCATGAAACAGGCGTGGCGGTAACGAATTCCACTCTCTCTCGTCACTTCTACTCGTCGCCCTTGCTTGGTTGGAAAGACAAAGACGCGGCCCCGTGCCGTCGCGACAACGCGATCACCCGTCGGTGAAAGATGGAGCGTCGTCAGATAATTGAACGGATTCTTGACCCAACGCTCGCGTGTCTGTTCAAAATCGGATGAGAGGGTGATCGGTATGATAGTGTCCTCACCGGAGCGGATGTCAAAAATTCGCAAATCGGCGCCCAGTTGATAGACAATTCGCCCATCGTGCAGATTTGGTGATTGGACATCCCAGTCAGTATGATATGTGTGTTGCGCCAAATCAGCACCATCTTCATTCATCGACCAGAGATTCATTGACCCATCCCGATCACTCGCAAAGTAGACCCGCTGTTGCCACCACATGGGAGACTTGCTTGTGCCAGCATAATCGGTTGTGAGCGAGACAGCTTCGACCTCGCGCGTTAAGTCAAAACGCCAAATGTTCTGGGCCGTTCCACCTTGATAGCGCTTCGTATGGCTTCCTTGGAAAGGCAACCGGGTGAAAAACAAGATTCCCTCTGACGTGATAACACCGTCACTCGCCTGACTTAAAGGAATGATCTGGCGCGACAAAGTCTGTGGATTCACCCGCACAAGCTGTACATTTGGTTGGTTGGAATAGTGGGAAGTACGGTAGATGATTTCTCCCGTAGGCGTCCAACCAACGACGATCCCATCATCTTCGAAAGTGATTCGCTTGGGTAAACCGCCTGCAATCGGCATACAATAAACTTCAGTCGTTCCTTCATATTCAGCGGAGAACGCTAGAGATTGACCGTCTGGTGAAATGGCTGCGTGTGTTTCAGCTCCGTGATGTGTCGTCAGACGTTGTGCCGTGCCGCCCTCAGAAGAGATACTCCATAGATCGCCCTCTGATGTAAAAATGATTGTTTGGCCATGAATCGTAGGAAACCGATAATATCCTAAAGTTGTCGTTAACTGTAAATGGGTCATAAATTTATCCAGAAGTGCATGAACATATGGAGTCTTGTCACATTGGCCCTATTCGCCGCGGACCCCGATCCATCGCAAGCATTGAGGCATCAAAGCTGCGCTGCATCAGATCGAGTTTGTGTGTTTGATAAGCTGGGACATCCCAAAGATTGTTGAATTCATGGGGATCTAGATCTAAATCATATAGCTCACCAAGCTGGTGTCCGTGGTAGAGAATAAGCTTATAACGTTCATCACGATACATTGTCGCAAAGGAAGAATCAGGCAGATCCAATGCATTGTAATACTCGCAACGTACGAAGTCACGGTGATGCTCTGGCTTCGCCGCGCCAGTTAAGATGGGCAACAAAGAGCGGCCTTGTATCCATTCTGGAACTGCTTGTCCAGCCAGAGCATAAAGAGTTGGTGCACAGTCCGTCAGCTCTACGAGTGCGTTACTCTGCAAATTTTGCTGAAAATGACCGGGCCAGGACCAGATAAGCGGAACACGGACGAGACCTTCATAGAAGCGGCAACCCTTTTGAATCAGCCCATGATCGCCCAACATCTCTCCATGATCGCTAGTAAAGATAACGGCCGTATTGTCACGCTGTTCTGATTCATCCAAGGCGTCCAGAATCCGTCCCACCTGATCGTCGATGAGCTTAATCATGGCATAGTAAGCAGCTTGCAATGTCTTGGCTGCCCGTGAACCGCCCGAGGGGTTGTCCATCCAATCCGCATTGAGAGGCGAACGGGGCACGATAGGGCTCTTGATATCGAGCTCATCTGGCGTTTGTGCTCGACTTTGAAAATCTATTGCTTCCAGTTTTCGCTGCTCGTGTAGATCGCTTTCTCGAAAGTGTGGACCTGGCATCTGATCGGGATCAAAGAGATCTCGATAGCGTTGGGGCGGATTGAACGGAGGATGGGGATCATAGATATTGACGCTTGCCAACCAAGGTCCATCGCGTTGTTCGCATATGAATTCAATTGTTTTCTCCGCACACCACGTCGTTTGATGAAATTCGGCAGGAACACCAGCCAAATCCTGAGTTAATTCCGCCAAATTGGCCCCTTTTTCTCGTACCCAATCAGCATAATCGTGCCCCTCAGACCAATCGTCGCGCGGGGCGTGACTGTATTGCCAGTAACGATATCCATCATCGGTCCGGGCCTCAATCCGCTGATAGGCACTGGTCAGGTGCAGCTTCCCAATCAGTCCACAATCATAGCCAACATCTGCCAGTCGTCGCGTCACCAATGGTGGCCAGGTAGGAAATGATTCGTTTCCATTCCCCATAACGTGAACAGTACTTGGATACATTCCTGTGAGAAAGCTTGTTCGACTTGGTGTACAGATTGGGCTCTGACAATATGTCCGCGTAAAGCTGACTCCTTCAGAGACTAAACGATCAATATGAGGAGTTGACACATGATGATTCCCAAGGGAGTTAGGGCAATCGCGTACTTGTACAAGAAAGAAAAGAAGGGATAATCTATTTTGGAATCCAAAAAGGAGAAACCAAAATGGAAAAGCCCGAAATAGCAAGCATAGAAAAGCACTTTGGAAGCATAGAAGAGCCAAGAAGCCCGATAAATCGACGCCACAATCTAATCGATATAATCGTGATAGCAATCTGTGCAGTCATATGCGGAGCAGACGATTGGGAAGGGGTCGAAAAATTCGGCAAAGCCAAAAAGGAGTGGCTAGAAAGCATACTGGAGTTGCCAAATGGAATCCCATCGCACGATACATTCTGGCGCGTATTTGGATTGCTAGATGGAGAGGTCTTTGCCGAATGTTTCAGCAAATGGATGAGCGCAGTCTGCCAGGTGACGAATGGAGAAGTGGTGGCAATAGACGGCAAGCAGTTGAGACGTTCCCATGATAAAATAGTGGGCAAAGGAGCCATATACATGGTGAGTGCTTGGGCTTCTCTGAACAAAGTAGTCCTTGGTCAGTGGAAAGTGGATGAAAAGTCGAATGAAATCACAGCTATTCCAGAGTTACTGCGCTTGTTGGAGATCAAAGGGGCACTCGTGACCATCGATGCTATGGGTGCTCAGACTGAAATTGCACAGCTCATCATTGACAATGAGGCTGATTATCTCCTCTCTCTCAAGGGCAATCAAGGAAACTTACATGCAGATGTCGCCTTGCTCTTTGAGGATCTCGAGGAAAGTGACTTTACTGCCTTTGACCACGATTATGCCAAAACGACCGATAAGGGACACGGTCGGCTTGAAACCCGAGAAGCCTGGACCATTTCTGCCCCCGACATCATCCAGAATCTGCGCAATTCTGAGCAATGGCCTGAACTCTCTACCGTCATGATGGTTCAAGCCCAACGCACCTTGATTTGTGGTGATTCTCAGCAAAAAGACAATCCCGACAGGCGCTATTACCTCTCGAGTTCCGAGTCCGATGCTCGCTCTTTACTCAATGCCTCTCGCACTCATTGGCATGTCGAAAATCGCCTACACTGGACCCTCGATATTGCCTTCCGAGAGGATGAATCCCGTTTGCGCAAAGGCCACTCAGCTCAGAATTTCGCTGCCCTTCGTCATATTGCTCTCAATCTGCTCAAGAAGGAGACTTCTCTCAACGTTGGCATCAAAAACAAGCGCCTTACCGCTGGCTGGGACCACCACTATCTCTTGACAGTCCTTTCTGGCTTATTTTTTTAAGGTACGCGATTGCCCTACCAAGGGAGTTGATCGTATCAAAACGCTGTTGGTCAGTACAAATCCACAAAATATTTGGCTGCATGATATTACATCCAATTTCTTCTTCGCTGTTCTGATGTATAATATATATAATTGATTGCAGGATGATGGGCATCCGGTAAGTGATAGACCATTCTCAACAATCGCAGTATAATTGAGCCATGACAATTTTAGAGAACTTTGCAATCGTTGAATTGCTTATTGTAAACTCATCGTTCGACGGTGTCAAATTTTCCTAGCGATTTTGTAATGATTTCGCAGAAACTTCTGAGATACGCAGTTGAGTCGATCCTAAACATTTGTTACATACTGGGATTTCTGACAACTTTTTAAGCAAACCGTAAGACTATATCATAGAAATCCAAATAATTAAACGATATAATGCCATCAAATGATATCGCATTCGTCCGCAGTTGAAAAGGAACTCGTAGGATTCTAATGACTTCACGTAGCAAAGTTGTCGTTATAGGCGCGATTGCGTGTGTTGTCTTATACGCTCTACTCGCATTGATTGTTCGTGCAGTAGTACTAGACATAATTCCCGAATATGACCAGCGCGTGAGAATTGCTGTTGTTCTTTATATCAGTATGCTTCTGGCTTGTCTGAGTGTGTTTGGGGGTGGTTCAGAATTAGGTTTACACTTTTGATACATAGACAAAAATCTATATGAGGTCATTTTCTGCCTGAGCATGGCTCAAATTAGAAAATATAAACATCTTTTCTCTTTGCAAAAATGTAAACCTAATTGTCCGCCTAAAATGAACCACCCCCAAAAGTACGGAGTTTAAGTGAATTCTCTATCAGTATTGTCCATTCAGGGATGCCGGTAGAAAATCCGGGATTTCATCTGTAGTGTTTGCACCAAGCGGCAAATCTTGCCTATGTAGAATAACCATCTTGACTGGTACACGTAATACGCAACACGAGTTATCACGTATCATTCATTTTCTGGAAAGACCTTACAAGAAATCGATCAATCCGTTATTGAAGGATGGGACCAATTTGTCAGCACTCCAAGAATTTTTTGAGAACCTATTGGTCGTTGAAACGGCCACCATCCTGGCCGGTCCGGCTGTGGGCATGTTTCTGGCCGAGTTAGGAGCCACTGTCGTCAAAGTTGAGAATCTGAAATCAGGTGGCGATACGACCCGGTTGTGGAAGCTGAAGAGCGAGGATCCCGAAACCGATATCTCGGCCTACTTCACTTCGGTGAATTGGGGGAAAAAGTCGATTGCCTTGAATTTGCGTGATGACGCAGAGCGCCAAATCCTCTTTGCACTTCTCGATCAAGCAGACATCTTTTTGCAGAACTTTCGGCCAGACGTTCAAGCGCGCTTGGGTTTGACCTATCCTGAACTGAGCCGACGCAATCCTGGACTCATTTCCGCCCAGGTGATTGCTTATGCAGAAGGTGACAATCGTCCTGGCTTTGATGCCGTCATGCAAGCGGAAACAGGCTTTATGGAGCTCAATGGCGAACCAGATGGATCTCCTACAAAAATGCCGGTTGCGCTTGTGGATGTGCTGTCGGCTCATCAGCTCAAAGAAGCTGTTTTGCTGGCCCTCATGGAGCGTAATCTAACAGGCAAAGGGTGCGAACTAACCGCTTCCCTCTTTCAAAGCGGCATCGCCTCGCTGATCAACCAGGCGACCAATTATCTTGTGGCCAACGTGGTGCCGACTCGGCGAGGTTCGGATCACCCCAATGTCGCACCTTACGGGTCGGTCTATCAAACGGCTGACGATCATGTGATCATGTTGGCTGTGGGGACCGACCAACAGTTCGTGCAGCTCTGCAAAGTGTTAGGATGTGATTCGTTGGCAACTGACGAACGGTTTGTTACCAATGTCCAGCGGGTAACCAATAACGAACTGCTCAAAGAGCTACTCGCGCCACGCATCAAAACCTTCAACCGAGACGAGCTGTTGGAGAAGCTGAATGAGATGTCAGTTCCTGCGGGTGCCGTTCGCCCAATGGACGACGTCTTTGCCCAACCAGCAGCTCAGGATATGTTGCATCATGGTCAACTGGATGACGGACGGACGATCCGTGGGGTGCGCGCCATCAGTTTTGGCCGGCCACCGGGGTTGTCGTTGCGAAGCTTGAGCCCACCTCCTCGGCTGGACACCGATCGGGCGGAGATATTGAAGATGATTGGCGTGAGTACATCCGAAGATGCTAGTATCCGTTGAGTTCACATACGCTGAATTGATATATACAAAATCAATTACCGCAATATACGAATTGTACATTCTGTGGTATCCTAGCAAGATGACTTAGTGCTTATCCGAAAAGCTCTGCGACGATGGATTCTCACCCGAGAAATAGGTTGGACTCACAACCACTTTTCGGATAGGTTCTTAGGTCATTCCAGAGAAATAAATCCTTGATTTGCCAGTCGATTTCTCTGGAATGACTTGAGATTTTCCATATCAAATTAGGGGCAGGTTCAGAACAAGGGATGAGTTAGGTTTACAAAATTGAAATGGGCACGTTAAAAAGAGAATAGGTTAAAGAGCCAGTTGCTGTTGAGGCTGAAGAATGGCATCAAGGGCGTCAGCCAAAGAAGGGACATAGGAATCGGTAGCCAGTTCTAAGGGTGAGTGACCGGAGCGTTTGCCACGTGAGAAGGTGCGATGATTCCAAAAGAGCTGTAAAAGAGCGGCCAACCAATCGGGCAAAGAGCGATGGATTGCAAGAAAGGGCCTGAGCCAAGCATGAAAGGATTCAGCTAGAGAAGAAGCCCGATGGAAGCGATCCAGTGCATGCCAGAAGGCAAGAGCCATAGGCTGCAATGAGGGAGGGAAAAGCTGTTCAATGGGAAGTTGATGGTCATGGCGATAAGTCCAGAGGTGTGTGATGAAGGCTTCGTACTCAGGTGAGAGGTTCTGGCGGAGGGGAGCCAGGGATAGTTCCAGGCGACGGAGGGGAGCCAGGAGAGAACGAGCTTAGCGTCCCAGACCAAGGAGATAGTTCCAGGCGACGGAGGGGAGCCAGCAATGTAGGTAGATTCTGCTGCAGTTGGGTGGCAAAGTGTGCAATTTCATCGCGGTTCATCTCCATCATAAGTTGGGTGGCAGCCAGAATGGTTTGTTGCGCCGCATCTGTGTTGACAAGCTGCCCGGTCGGTGAAATCGGCTCCAGTGCCTGACGGACCGTTCGGAGAAGCCATGTCCAGTTCTCGTGCAAGTCAACTGCTGTCAGCACCGTTTGGTCGGCAACCTCGAGAGTCACTGTGCATTTGCGTGGTCGCCCAGGGCGACGTGCAGGAGCAGTCTGCTCGTCCAACACTTGCTGCTACGTCACGGTCGGTCATGGCCTGGTCCATTTCTCTCCAGACGTTGGGTGATTTTGGTGCCATTCTGCATTTGGTGAAAGAGGTCATAGGAGTGTGGCGCATTCATCCCCGCTGCCTTGGCTCCTGCCTGAATGCCCAAAGCCCCATCGGTCACCAAGTCATCAAAGGTGATGCCTCGCTCGAGCAATTCGAGAAACTTCAACCCCCATGTTGTTTCATCTCGGGCATCGGCTGCTGAGATATTCAACAGCGCAAACGATGCTCCGTCCACCACCGTCAGGCACGGTTGGTCGCCACAGAAAATTTCATCCGCTTCCCCCCAACACCGGCAGCGTCGGCACCATGCTCTCATTGTACGCCGATGCCAGTTCTCCAACTTCCGCCAGCGTCCCTTGGATGAATCCCACCGACCGCTCCACACCTAGCAGCAACCCCAACCCCCTTTGGATATCTCGTACGCTTCCTCGCAGCATCGGCAACACCGTTATGGTTCGTCGGATGAACGTCTCATCCACTTCGATCACATGGCTTTTCGGCTGCGGTCCTGGACTCACTGGCGACAAGATCGCTTTCAGCGCCGCTTCACCGCTCTCTCTCAACTTATAGAGCCACGTTCGAGACACATTGTACGCCGTTGACAGTTCGCTCACTCTCCCCCACTCTCGATTCGGGTTGAGCATTTCCAACGCAAGATCGATTCGGGTTGACAATGATAGGGGGTCTGTTCGATACTCTGACATTTAGAGGCTCCTTTTTGGCTATTTTGGTCTGAACACCCTTATTTTGCCTGAACAGGAGTCTCTTTCTCTAACCTATTCTCTTGTTAACGTACTCTCTTCTTTGTCAACCTATTTCTGAACCAGCCCCAAATTAGGGATTTCAATTGTTGGAAAAGCCTTACTTGGTTCAGACATAAATCCTCATTAGTGAATATTACACTGGCGATCCAGAGATCGACGAGGAGATTTCCTGCATGGGTTGGGCGGCACGAAATCAAACGCTCTGCCGTAAATGGTCCCGGGGTTTTGAAGGTACGGGGAAAATCAACTATGAATGCAAACTATCAGCCACGGCCAACAACCAATGAGATTCGCCAGACGTTGCGCGCCAAATTGCCCGAACTGATGGAACGCTATGGCGTGGTGAGCCTCGGTCTATTTGGCTCTTTCGTGCGCAGCGAGCAGACGCCAATCAGCGATGTCGATCTACTGGTGGAAATCGACAATCCCCACATGACCCTGCTGCAATTTGTCGAACTACGCCACTATCTCAGCGATCTGCTGGGCATCGATGTCGATCTGGTTGAACGAGAGACGCTGAAACCGGCGCTGGGCAAGCGCATCCTGCGAGAGGTGGAGCTCCTTTGAATGGCTCTCGACTCTATAGCGATTACGTCAACGACATGCTGGATGCGATTGATAAGGCAGAATCGTTTCTCGGCGATCTCTCGTTTGACAAAAACGGTTCGTCAAGATACAGGATTTTTGCGCCCTCAACTACGACGTTTGCTAGTCGAACTAGAACAGTCCGAAGAAGAGTAGCTGAGTGATCGGAAGCAAGGGCCCAGTCATCGACATAACGTCTTTTCAAGCGGGTTCTGACATTATTAGTCGTTCCACTTGTCGGTATTATTCCGATAATTGAGCTCACCAGTCAAGACGGCATAAAACTCGTCTTTGGCTCGTCGCTCAATCCAAGGCTTATGTCCACACTCCCTGAGCAACACAAACCGGAAATTCGCCACTGTAGCAGCAAGAGGCTTCTCAACACCCTCTGCTGGATGTGGATCATAGTCCCCATGAATAGCGACAACGGGACAAGCAATATCTTTCCCCAAGGCCAGCAACGTACCGTTTCTTCTTAACGCGGCAGCTTCGTGCCAAACCGACTGAAAGATATCGGCGCGCGGAGTGATCGCATCAGCTTCTTTCGGAGTTGGAGCAATTGGGTCAAACGCGTCCACTCTTGAGATCAATTCTCCCAAGCGCCCCAGCACTGCGTCTTTATCAGCGGTGCCGGGATCATTCAGCGCTGCTGCTAATGTGGCAAACGTTGCGCGTTCTTCCTCGCTGAAACAATTCGCCCGGACCTGACTCATTAATCCCGCATACTGATCTTCAAAAGGACCGCTGCTCACCAAGATCAGCTTTTGGATCTGTGCGGGGTAACGAGCGGCAACCAGAAAACTAAGCCAGGCGCCCCACGAAAAGCCAATGAGCGTGATAGGTGTATCTCCATGCTCTTCTAGGAGACGATGAAGTTCTTCAATCTGGCCATCAACAGATGTCGCCGTCTGGTGTGGTTCTAAAACGCCATATTCATACTCCACCGATAGATGACGTGCTACCGGTGCCATCTCGCCTGCTGCGCCAGGTCCGCCATGTATCACAGCAAGGCGGTACGGTCGCTCACCATAAAATCGAAGAGTTTCCATTTTAGATTTTATCCCTTCATTGAGCCGGCGAGGGCGGAGACAAAGTGGCGTTGGGTATAGATATAGAAGACCAATGGCACCAACGCACTAACAATTGCGGCACTAACGGCCACTGGTCGTGCATAAGCATCGGCGGCGATGAGCTGGTTTAGACGTACAATGGCGGGCATAATCAACTGCTTGGCTTCATCTGTCAGCACAATTTGGGGCCAGAGCAGCGAGTTCCAGCCACCACGGATACTTAGGGTCGCAAGCACCAAAATGGGTGCTTTCATGACGGGGAGCGCAATGCGCAAAAAGAGGCCAAATTCAGAACAACCATCCATGCGTCCAGCCTCCAACATTTCGGTGGGCAGTTGCAGCATAAATTGACGCATCAGAAAAATACTAAACGCACCACCGCCAATGGCTGGCAATATCAGTGCCCAATAGGTGTTGATCAACCCTAAATCACGTACGACCACGAATTGAGGAACCAACATGGTTTCTGTTGGCAGGAGCATGACGCCCAGAATGAGCAGAAAGAGCAGACGACGCCCTGGAAATTCCAATTTGGCAAGAGCGTAACCAGAGAGCGCCGAGGCTATCGTTCCCAGGAAGGTGCTGGTTAATACTACAAAAATGGTGTTGAGCACATAGTTTTGAAAACCATATTCGGTAAAAGCCAGTTGGTAAAGCTTAAAGGAAAACTCTTGTGGCCACGGAATCAACGGATTCATAAATGAATCGATCCGGTTCAAGCTCCAGGCAATGAGCGAAATAAATGGGTACAAAAAGATAATCGTGATGAGTGCCAAGGAGCCCGTTAGCAAGAGGCTGCGTCCGCGAAAGTAGCCTAATTTGGGCGTGACACCACTGCCGGAGACGGATTGAGGCGTGACGGTTGTATTGACAGACATAATATGTCTTCCTTATCTATTTATACTCCGTAGCAGCACATTATAACGGTTTTTCTCGACCGAAACAGTGTTATTTTATGGCGCTGCTCAGTATAGGATTTGACCTATTTGATTTCGCCAAAATTATAGAGCTTCAACTGGAAGAAGGTAATGATCAGCGCCAGAATGAAGACCAGCCAGCCGATGGCCGTTGCGTATCCCATCCGAAATTGCAGGAACGCCTGATAGGTGATGTAGGGTAAAAAGAACCATGCTTGACCGCCCGGTCCGCCGCGCCCTTCACCAAAGACGACGATAGCCACATCATAAAGCGTGAGTGACCCCAAAGCCACAGTGATTGTCACAAATGCCAAAACTGGTCGCAGTAGCGGGATCACGATATGACGCGCGCGCTGCCAAGCAGTGGCGCCATCCACAGTAGCTGCTTCGATCACGGAGCGATCGATCCCCCCCATACCGGCAAGCAAAAAGACGGCATGGTTGCCCATCCATTGCCAGAAAGCAATCGAGAGCATGATGGGCATGATGTGTTCGGGAATCGATCCCCAGTTGATACGTTCCGCTCCACCTATCGCGAGCCAAACAGCATTGGCCAACCCGCGTCGTTCACTAAAGAACCAAAGACCCACCATCCCCATTGCCACCCCCGGCAGCACCGATGGAATAAAGTAGACCGTGCGAAAAAAGTCAGCCCCACGCAAGAAAGGAGACGCCAGCACCAGCGCCAGCACAATCGCAAATGGCACTTGGGTCAGCAATGAACCAGCGGCATAGAGAAAGAAGTTGCGCAGCGCAATAAAAAGAAGCTTATCGTTTAATGCCTCACTAAAATTCGCTACGCCCACCCAAGCCCATTCATTGCTAAAGCCTATGTTGGATTGAAATGCCATTAATATAGCGCGCAGCATGGGATAAAGCGTGAAAATGCCAAAGGTGATAAAAAAGGGAGCCACAAAAACATAGGGCGTCCACTTGCGCTGGTCGCTAAAAAAGCGAATCAATGCTGATTTTCGTCTGGTCGTATGGGTGGTTTCGGCCAGAGTCGCCATAGAGTCTCCTTTAAGTTTCCAGGTAGTGAGCAAACATGACAAGATGACAAGATGAGCGGATGAAAGGATGAGGCCAATCTTGGCACGGTCATTATTGAACCCGATTCATCTGGATTCAGACGAGAGTGACAGCATCTTATCCATCACGATTATTCATACTATCACCTTGTCATCTTGTCATCTTGTCATTCTATCACGCATTCTGCTCGATCTGCTCACGAGCGTTCGCATCTGCCGTCTCAATCGCCTCATCCACGCTAATTTCACCCTCCCACGCCAACGAGAATTGTTCGTTCCAAGCTGAGACAACCAAATTGGTCTTCCAGTTTTCAAAGTAGGGTGGCAGTGCCTTGGCTGCTTCGACAAAAACCTCGCCAGAGACCTGACCGCCAACATAATCGTCACCCTCTTTATAGGCATCGGTTTCCCAAGCGGCTGGTACAGGCGGCAAAATGCCAGTCTCAAGCCAGCGCGTATCGAGCTGGTTTTCACCGTTTTCAAAGTAGATATAGAGCATAATATCAACGGCTTCTGGTGCAATCGGTGATGCTTTTAAGACGGAACAAGCCGTTCCACCCCAACTGCCCGTCGCTGGACCATCCGGGACCGTCCTGACGCGCATGGGCGAGTCGGCCAAAAAGTCGGGATCCTCTGATGCGGCTTGTTTATGAATACCATAGAACCAATCGGGCACAGGCTGCATCAAGATCTGTCCAGACTTCAACATGGCGGTATGGGCACCCCAGTCGATATCAGTGCGATAGTCTTTGAAGCGCATCCAGTTGTCGACGGCAACCTTGAAATTGGGGTCGGCTAACGTGGGTTCGCCATCCTCACCGGTCCACCAAACGCCATTTTGGAGCATCATTGTTGGTAGAGTGGACGCATTCAGGCTATCCATAATGGGAAAACGCTGATTGCCGTCTTGATCCCCTAACTCTGGTCCCACTGCTTGACAGGCGGCCAACAAATCATCCCAACTATTCAAGCTGGCGACGTCGACGCCAAATTCTTGCCACAGTACGTCGTTGTAGATCATGACGATGGGGTGAACATCGTGCGGTGCACCGTAAATCTTGCCGTCTTTAGTATAGCGCGCCCAGCGGCTTTGTAAAACTGCATCGGCATAGGGGCTGTTATCGATAAACTCGTTGAGCGCCAGCATGGGGATCTGGGCATCTTCCCCTTTCATAAAACCCACAATATCGCCTGCATTCTGCTCCAAAATATCCGGGAACCCACTGCCGGCCATGAGCGTGGTGGGCAGCTTTTTGGTCATGGCATCGCGACCCAAAATCTCATACGTGAGGCTGATGCCAAACCTTTCTTCAAATTCTGCTTTGCGCCCGGTATATTCCGGTTCATGATTTTCAGCCTGATACCACATAAGTACTTCGGTCATCTCGCTGCTGGGTGCCGCACCATCACTGCTGGGTGTGGCTGCTGGCGCACAGGCCGTTAGAGCAGCACCCAACCCGATCAACCCCGTAACTTTGAGAAATTGACGTCGACTGATAGGATGTTTCATGGGATATTCCTCCTAAGAATGTGAAATTAATCAACAGATTAGACTTAGTACAGCGTTCACTAAGTTATTTGGTGTTTTCTTTACTTTCTGGTAAAGGCTTGAGTGACAAAGGGCAAACCGAAAGGGGCGGAAAAAAGAATCCACCCTGAAAAAACGGGATAAAATGTAAAAATAGTGCTCGGCTAGTTTAAGCAGCGGCATTGAGGCGGCGATGAGCGAGAACGCCTTTAGGTAAATGGTGTGAAACCGAGGCCTTTTTCCGAAAGTCAGGGTCGAGTTGGTCAGGAGTTGGAAAAAGAGCACTCGAGAGAACGCGGCGCAGCCTGCCGGGAGTGGCTTGAGGCTCTCGATCCCAGTAGCCAGTCGGTATGGGAGGAAGAGAAGCGGCTAAATGGGAAAGAAGATTGCCAGCCAGCAGCCCCAGTTCAGGTAAGCGGAAGCAAGCCTCATCGGCATGAACAAATTGACGATGTAAGCCAATCATCTGCTTGGAAGCCAAGGGGGGATGTTCAACAGGCCAGCGCTCCAGAGAAAAGATAAATGGTTTCAGCTTGTAAAGCCATGACGGTCGCCAGAACCAAAGGTGTGTGATAAGCAGGATCCTGAAAGACGTAAATCGAATAGGTGCGGTTGGCTGTATCCACCTTGGTTGTCCTGGGGACGAGATTGTGCCATGCTTGATAGCGAATCAGGCGACCACTATAGACAAATTGACCAAACGAGTCTGGAGTTGTGGCCTCGAGTCGCTTTCCCTATAGCATCGAGAGAGCGGACGCACAATATCACCATATTCGGGTGGTCTGCCTTTTCCTTACGTTCGGGTAACTCATTGCGGCGCGCTGTGCAGTTAATCGCTTCCCGAAGGACAAATCGGTCGACGTCGCTTTCTAGCATTTCTCTGATTGTAAACCCGGCATCGACCACCGCCACTTCGTCTGACTCCAGTGATTTCTTGGTCTCTTTCAGCAGCTTTTTCCGAAACTCACTTTCCTTTGTGCCTACCTCGCATCTCATGATTGCCTTGAGCAGTGGCACTCGTTTCCCTATCTCCCCGAGCTTATCATCACTCCAAAGATGAGCGCGGGCAATGCCCGACGAGCCGTTGAGTTATAGAGTCGGTTCACTTTCCCTTGCAGCTTCGGTCGCCAGAACCCTGTGATATCTATGCTTTTCACTCGGTATCCTTCTAACTTTTTTGCCTCCCATTCCCTTTCCACTCCACTTCTTCTTGCCACGATGAGAGCAGGCTTGCAATATCCCATAATCCATATCGAAAGCTCCACCAGCTTCGCCGGAGCTCCTCATCTTCAAACCCGCTTTCACTCAATCCACTATGGATTGCTCCTCGACTTTTCAGAAACGACCCATTCATCATCGCCCACATCAGACGCATTACATTTACGTTTGTTCCCACCGGCGTTACTTGCAATACATTCATCAGTACTGCTATAGTTATTTCTGGCGCGGTTAGCATTCCTTCCTCCTTTTTGGGTTCTCTACCTTTAGGATGAAACGCTAACCGCTTTTTGTCACATTTCTCACCTCATCTCTTTTCTTTTACCAGAAAGTAAAGGTTTTTAAACTTAAAAAATGCCAAAAAATTAATTTAACGCAGTACTTAGCACAGCGAAAACTAAATAATTCGACATTTTTTTCTGTTAAACCCCTCTTCTCAATCGGAAGCAGTTGGACAGAACCGACCTTCCCGGAAGAGGGCAGAAATCTTCTCGAATGCCCGACAACTCTTGCCCTCTTCCTATTAGATAATATAGGAAAGGAGTTAGAATGAGAGAGACAGAAAGAGAGAAGCTGTCACTCGGAATCGAACTCCGGCTTGGTAAAAAGGACCGCCCTCTTCCCGCGGTGCGACCGCCCTTCCCGGACAGTCCACCAAGCCGACGCCTAGAACCGTCGCAAGCGTGTAGCATCTCGAATGCCATAATAGGAAAACGGAAAAGAGCGTCCGAAAAAATGACCAAAGGCAATCCTCAAGTGAATGAGGAGGTCAAAAATGCAGATATTCATAGGAATAGACTGGAGTGAAACAAAACATGATGTAATGATAACGGATGAAAACGGTCGTCGAATTAACTACATGACAATAGAACATAGTGTGGATGGCTTTAAGCAACTAGAAAAGTGGCGAGAAACGATGGATATCGGCCATGAAAAATGTCGAATCGGATTAGAGACAGCACATAATCTGATAATTGACTACTTATGGGATGCTGGGTATACAAATCTATATGTCCTCCCACCGAACGTGGTCAAAGCAAGTCGGGCGAGGTACAATCAGAGCGGTGCTCGCACTGATGAAAGTGATGCATATACGATAGCTGAACTGGTCAGAACAGATGTTCACCGATTCTATCCTTGGCATCCAGGGAGTGAATTACTCCAGCAAATGCGCATCGTGGTGAGCATGACCGAGTTTTGGCGCAAAGAAACGGTTGCTGTCTCCAATCGCTTGCGTAGTTGTTTGCTCAGATACCATCCCGCTTTGCTCAATGTCTTTAGTTGGCCATCGCCCATTGCAGCTCATCTGATTCTGGCTTATCCGTCGCCGCAAGCAGCAGAAAAAGCAACCTATGATGAATTTCAGGTCTTTCTCAAGCAACATAAACATAATCAGCCCTCCAAATGGCTCACCTGTTTTGATGCCTTGACCACACACATCCCGTTCAGCTCCGGGTGTTGCCCAAGCTTGTCAAGTTCAAGCCCAGCAACTTGACTCTTGCTCCATACCCTCAACTCCAAGCAAGCAACACTCCAACAGTTGAACTCTCTTTTTCTGCAACACGAGGATCACCCCATTTTTGCTTCCCTGCCGGGCGCAGGAGAGCTCTTGGCTCCCTCTTTGCTGGTCAAATTTGGCGAAGATCGCCGCCGCTTCCCCCATTCCAGCATGGTCCAGACTTTAGCTGGCACGGCTCCCGTTACCAACCAAAGTGGCAAAGTCCGCTTGGTCCACTTTCGCCGCTCTTGTGATAAAGAGTTTCGTTACTTTTCTCAGCAACTGGCTGTTCTTCGCGCCAGCAATCTCGCTGGCTTCGGCTTCTACAAGCTCGTCAGGCACCGGTCAGTCGCATCGGGCTTTAGCCAACCGCTGGCTGGCCATTCTTTGGAAAATGTGGCAAGACCGAACCACCTATGACGAATCTTTCCACATTCGTCAACGAACTATCCGTCGTCGACCAAGCTTAGTTTTTTCTGCTTTCTTTTTTT
>JAHBNG010000154.1 GCA_019217005.1 Chloroflexi bacterium TSY | reverse complement strand
TAGAGTGCGCCCTCAGAGAGTTGGTCGCGTTGAGCGATATTTTCTCTCGAGAGAGCTGTCAAATGTCAACAACTCCTAATTCTTACACTCAACGCGACGATCAATACGAATTCGGCCACTTTGCACAACAACAAGAATCCGGTCACGTTCTTCTAGCATCCCAAGATACTGAGTCGGATCTCCATCTACAATCAACAGATCAGCGCTATAACCAGCGCGAATTTGACCGACCTCGTCACCAATGCCCAACGCTTGGGCCGCGACACGCGTCGCTGATGCCAGCACAGCCTCATTCGAAAGACCGGCCTCGGACAAATGGGCCATCTCAAAGCCAATGCCTCCATGAACAACATAGGGCATTCCGGCATCACTGCCCGCCACAACTGGCACGCCATGTTCATGGGCGCGCGCCACCGTATTATACATCGCCTCTGTCGCCATGGCATACCAGCGTCGTGTGGCTGGATCCGATGGCGGATCGTTTGCCTCAACACGACGAGCTTCTGGGCTTAGCGTAGGCACGAGAAAGCGATCTTCTGCCGCCATGCGTTCCATCTGCTCGTCGGAGAGAAAGCGTCCATGCTCAAAGGTATCAACTCCCGCATTTAACGCGGCCGTTACGCCTGGACCTCCATGACAGTGCGCCGCTACCTTGCGCCCCGTATCGTGGGCAATGGTGCAGATCGCCTGCATGGTCTCTTCTGTCATTTCGGGGCTACACTGACCACCGCTGGCCCGCACATATTCGCTGAGTGTGGCGTTCAATTTGAGCAGATCGGCTCCGCGCATAAGCTGTTCCCAGGCGGCGCGGCGGGCAGCGTCCGGACCATCAGCCACGGCGCCCATCGTCGCCAGCACACTCTCGGGAATCCCTGGTCGGGCAAACTTACGGGCATCCATGTGTCCACCAGGTGAGGTAATGCCATGACCGGCAACCAACATGCGTGGCCCACTCTGCCAACCAGCGTTGATGGCATCACGCAAGGCAATATCCACCCACTCCCAAGCACCCACATCACGAATGGTGGTGACACCCATCTCCAAATGACGCTGGGCGTTGCGAGCCGCTTTTAAGGCTGAAGTTGCAGTGAGCTCGGTGAGGGCAAGCGTCTGCCAGTTTTCGTCTGGATTTCCACTGTGAACCACATGCGTATGGGCATCAATCAGACCAGGCATAACGGTTTGGGTGCTGGCATCAAGAAAGTCTGTATTTGGCTGTGGTGAGAAATGATCCCAAGCATCGATGGCTCGAATCATCCCCTCTTCTATGAGGATCCCCTGATTTTGGAGCACTGTCTGGTTTTCGCCACAGGTGATAACGGTGTCAGCTTTAATGAGCATCTATCTATCCTGTTGATTGGCTATACTCTTGATTGCCATCTATGCGCGAGTCAAGTATAAGGCTTTTCCAACAATTGAAATCCCTAATTTGATCTGGAAAAGCGCAAGCCATTCCAGAGAATGGACTTGGCAAACTAGGGATTTTCTTCCCAAGAATGGCCTAACTCGCGCAACTGCGCGTTGATAACCGAGGTTTTGCGTACGTTGATGATGCCGCTTTCTATACCTGACAATTTTTCTTGAAGCGATTGATGATACGTGGCACAGGCATCCGGCGCGAGAACGACGCCGTAACCTCGATCGCTCGCACTGCGAATTGACCCTTCCAGTCCGCCTGCAAAAGAGATGCCAACAAGAATCAGACAGTCAATGGCCAGATTGCGCAGCAGTTCATCTAAGCCAGTTCCGGTAAAGATACCTAATCCTGGTTTGTTGAGTACAACTTCATCTGCCGCCGGTTGCACCAGAGGCATACAGTCTGCTTCGGCAGTGCCTTGGACAGGGCAGATCTCTAGCACCCGCAAATGCCGACTCAAATCGCGCCCGTCGCTCATTTGTGCGGCGGTGCGCACGTGAATAACAGTTAGATGCAAATGGCGACATGCATCAAGCAGCGTCGCCATATTCGAGAGTGCCCTCTGCGCCCGTTTGTAGTAGGCAATACGCTCAGAGTCAGCGCTGGTTTGCACCGGGCTTTTACCCAAACCAAAAGTTGGGTCGCAGGCAAAACGTTGAGCATCGACCATCACGAACGCGCAATTCTCTGCGGAAAGAGGTAGCTGAATTGGCGGTGGAAAGATAAGTGAATATGGATTGACATCTGGCCCTGGAGACTCTGTAAGTGGCTTAGGGCGATACTTTTTCACTCGTTCTAGCCCGCTCCGATATTGACGGCTTCCATTCTCCAATACCCGGAACTTTTCCTTTAATTGAGTCGTCGTCAGCAGGTGAACAAGCCCTCCTTTCATGCGCTGCAATGCCTGCTCATGACTAGCAGGTGTAGAGTCGGCACAAGCATCAATTGCAATCAGCACATTGTAGCCTAAGTCAACGGCATCGCGGACGGCACTCTCGATGCAGCCGCCCGTAGCCGTTCCCGTAAAGACTAAGGTTTGGATGCCCAGGTTGCGGAGCAAGCGATCTAGGTTCGTTGTTGCAAAAACACCAGAAGAAGATTTGCTGATCACCAGTTCATCATCGATAGGAGCAACTTCCGTTAGTGGTTCCGCCTCTTTGCTATCACACGGCACAACCAGACCACGGGCCAACTGTTTCCAACCAACATCTCGGGAATCCTTCGTCTGCTCAGCCACCCGGATGTGGATGACTTCCATTTGTTTCTCCCGAAAGAGAGATAATAAAGATTGAATACGCGGAATAATTGTCTCGATCTGAGCAAAGTATGGTGTGAAGGCATCGGCTACTCCTAGCTCCAATGCAGTGCGCCCTTCACCCCACTCTGGGTGCGCATCAAAATATTGCATGTCGACCACGATCAAGGCCGTACAATTGGGCTCTATCACCGAAGTTTGCGGATTCATAAACGTTTGCTGAAAGGAATGGCGAGCCGCTGCTTGCATGGAATCATCTTGCTCGACCAGGTATCAGCTTGCAAATGGGGGGGAGAACAAGAGCCGCAAAGTGACACGATCAGGCGGAGATACTGGCACCATGACGAATCTATGCTAACGGAATAACTCGGATGTTATGCAAAGAGGATACTAGAATCAACAATTAACTGTCAACTGTTGACAGTTAATTGTACCACACTTATGTTGTTCGTTCCATGTAGAATTTGCACAACGCTTACCGGTGGAACAAGAACAGTTTATACAGAAATTGAGTGGTATACCACAAATTGTGTATAAACCGCTTGGTTTCTCAAAGAGAATGTGAATTTACACATAATTTGGGATACCACCGTAATTGACAGTGTATGCAATCTATGCTATTATTGTAATCGAAAATTGCAAACTGTTAACAGTTGACAGTTAGATTGCAAATTGGTGAATTTTATCACTCATCCCCCCTCTAACCCGTCTTTTCCGTACTTAGTTTTGTTGACATTTAGCGTGCTTTTTCCGAGTGTTAGGCTTTTCCAAAAAATAAAATACCCAATTCGATAGGAAAAGCCAAAGCCATTCCAGGCTACAGCGCTTGTCTTCATGGGTAATTGTTTTTCTGGAATGGCCTTAATCGGTTTGCCCGATGATTTCTCTGAAGAGATTGTGGTCCTACGTACCCAATTCGTGGACAAATGTCAACAGGTCCCAGCTGTATTTTAAGAAATCATCCGAAAAGCGGTTGTAAACCCGACTGTTTCTTGGGCAATAGGGTATTATCGCTAATCTTTTCGGATAAACTCTAAAACCTATCACATCGAGGAGAATGGATTCTATGAGAAAGCTCAAACAACCCTTCCTAATTTGTCTTCTGGTGCTTCTCGGTCTCTTGCTCGCTGCCTGTGCTGCACCCGTCGCCCCGGCAACAAGTGGTGATGGGGTTGCTTCCGATGCATCAACTTCTGATAGCAATGAAACAACCCGGCTCGTTGTTGCCCAGACAGTCGATCTCGATGGGCTTGAACCATCGGAAGTCAATTCCCGTGCGGAGGCCAATATCTTTGGGCACCTCTACGCCACAGTTTTTGAGATCGCCGAAACAGGCGAATTGGTCCCATATCTTGCTGACGCATTTACCCTCTCTGAAGATGGCACTGAGATGACGTTTACGCTAAAGGAAGGGTTGACTTGCCACGATGGTGAACCGCTGACGGCTGAGGATGTTGCGTATACATTCCAGCGTGCGGCGGATGACGAAAATGGCTTCACGGGGAATACGGCTGGGTTTGTTCTAGATGCCCTGGGCTATGTTGATGCCCGTGCGGACAGTGAGCTAGAAGTGACGATTGTCATGAATCGATACACCTCTCCGGCATTGGGGCTAATCTCCGAAGTCTATATCCACTGCAAAGATTCGTATGAGGCCATGAGCCTGGAAGAGGCCGCAGCCAACCCCATCGGCTCAGGTCCTTACAGCTTTGTCGAATGGGTCAAGGACGATTATACATTGTTGGCGAAAGTGCCCGACTACACGCTTCGTGAAGCATTTTTTGATGAGATTGAATGGCGCGTGATTCCAGAAGCATCGACTCGCTCGGCTGAGCTGATTGCTGGCAATGTCCATGTCATTACCAACGTGCCGCCCGATCAGCACGCAACGGTCAATGCATCTGATACAGCAACAGTGCAGGGCGTGGCCGGGACTCGTCGCATGTATGTAGGCTTTAATCAACGCGACATCTTTGATGATACGGAGGGTGGTCAAGCAATTAAGAAGACAGACGTACGTGTTGCCCTCCAATATGCTGTTGATGTCCCAACTATCTGCCAAACGCTCCTGGCGTTCGAGTGTGAGCGGGCTTCGAGCATGGTGAACAAGCCAAACGACAACCCAGATCTGGAACCATATCCCTTTGACCCAGCGAAAGCAGAAGAGCTTCTTGATGCAGCTGGCTATCCACGTGGTGACGACGGTGTACGCTTTGAAATCGTTTTCCAAGCGGGTCGCGGACGCTATCTGAATGATGTTGCTGTGGTCCAGGCCATTGGTCAGTATCTCACCGATGTCGGTGTGCAGACCGATGTTCAGATTCTTGACTGGAGCTCTGAATTCATACCTGCGCTCCGCCAACACGATGTAGGACCGCTCTACTTCGTGGGTACAGGTGGTTCAACTTGGAGCGCAGTCTCAGTAGATCCAAATTTCAGGTTTTGAGAGAGAATTCTGGCTAAACAGTTGACATAAATACAAATTTGCTGGTCGATATCTAGTTTTTGCGTTAGATTTGGGCGATTTTCAGATATGAAATAGGTTGTTTTCTGTAACCGAAATCTGAATAAATGACTCCAAAATCCCTGCAATCTCGACTGAAAATAGCCAAAAACGCCAAATTTGGATCTACTGAGTCTACGACATGGCCGATCTTTCTGAGCCAACAGGTGCCACCAACTACACCGAGTGGCAAAATCCTGACTGGTTCGAAAAATGGGACAGTCTCGCCACCATCTTCGATCCTGATGAAGAGCGTAAAGTGACCAATGAGATGCTCGCAATTATGTACAACGATCCGCCTTGGCTCTTCCTTTACTTCCAGCCTGATTTCTATGGCGTTGCCAATGTGCTTGATTGGGAACCTCGGCGTGATGAGCAGATTATTGTGTATGGCGCTAAACTGAAATAGATGCCCGAACGATGGAGATGAAGGGATGAACCTCTTCTTAATCATTTTGTCATCCCCTCATTTCGCTAATAGCCACATCATTTAAACTTCGGACAATTGTCTCTCGAAAGAAAACGGCTTCATTGTCCGAAGTTTAAGTGGCGTCTCTATAAGGTTCAGAAATATGGAAGACGATCTAAGCGTCATCTCGCACATTTCGGTCGGGACAAACGATTACGAACGTGCAGTCGCATTTTATGACGCAGTATTGGCAACGATTGGTTGTAAACGCCTCATGGATTTCCCTGGTGCGGCCGCCTATGGCAAACAGGTCTCTGTGTTTTAGGTACAGACTCCAAACGATGGGAATCCGGCTTCGGGAGGTAATGGTACGCACATCGCCTTTTTTGCGTCGTCGAAAGAGGCTGTCGATGCATTCCATGACGCGGCATTGACCGCGGGTGGAATCGACGCTGGCGCACCTGGGCCTCGCCCCCAATATGGTGAGCCATACTATGGTTGTTATGTCCTCGATCTTGACGGCAATAAGATTGAAGCCAGCTTTTGGGATACAGAACTAGAGAATCAAGAATAGTTCGCTGCGTCTATGGGCACGTATCTGATCCGCAGGCTTCTTCAGACCATAATCGTCATCTTCGGGGTAACAATTTTGGCTTTTCTGACCCTGCACATGGCTGGCGATCCGACCTATCTCTATGTCAGCGAGCGCGCGTCAGATGAAGAGGTTGCGGAGACTCGGGCCAAATTAGGATTTGATCGTCCGCTCTATGAACAGTACGCCAACTACATCTGGGGGTTAGTGCGGGGTGATATGGGCAACTCGTTACGCACACGTACACCAGCATTTGAACTTGTCCTGGAACGGTTGCCCGCCACCATTGAATTGACCCTCTTTGCCATGTTTATCGCTGTCTTTCTAGCGATTCCGATTGGTATTCTCTCAGCAATGAATCGAGGGACTGCACTAGATGGCGGCGTAATGCTCTTTGCGATGATCGGCCAATCCATGCCCAGCTTCTGGTTAGGGATCATGCTGATTCTGTTTGTGGCCCTAAATCTGAAATGGTTGCCGATTTCCGGGCATGTGCCAGTGATTCAGCCATTTCTCGCCGGTCAATTTGGATTGGCCTTTGCCAATATCCCGGAAGCGATCCGGCATCTTATTCTACCCGCGCTCACGCTCGGTGTCTTTTCCTTGGCACGCAATGCCCGGCTCATCCGTTCATCCATGCTCGAAGTACTTTCTCAGGACTATGTGGTAACGGCTAGGGCCAAAGGATTGCGTTCATACATTGTCATGACTCGTCATGCTTTTCGCAATGCACTGATTCCCTTTATCACCATCGTGGGGTTGGAATTTGGCTTTTTGCTCAGCGGTGTTGTGGTGACAGAGACGGTCTTCTCCTGGCCGGGTGTGGGGCGACTGGTCTTCAACTCTATCAATCAGCGAGATATTCCCGTGGTCCAGTCAGCCGTTGTCTTTTTTGCATTGCTGTTTGTGCTCTTGAATTTGTTTGTCGACGTGATCTATACGCTGCTCGACCCCCGGATCCGGTTGAATCAAGGCAATGAGTGAGCAAGCCAATATTGTTCGTTCGATGGTGGGCTCTAATCCACAAGAGACGGTCACCGAAGTTCGATTACAGCCTTCCTTCTGGCGACGAGCCAGTGCCAGCTTGGCTCGCGCAAAGTGGCCTGTCCTAGCCATTTTGTTTTTGCTTCTCGTCATTTTGATTGCGCTCTTTAGTGAAACGTTGGCGCCAGAAGACCCGAACCGGCAGAACTTGATTCGACGTTTGCAGCCACCTCTAACCTTCAACGAAGATGGAACGTCAGAATATTGGTTAGGCAGCGATGGTTTGGGGCGGGATGTTCTTTCTCGTCTGATCTATGGGGCCAGGGTCTCGATTCTTGTTGGGCTGATTGCCGTAATTCTGGGTGGCTTTATGGGGATAGCTCTCGGTGTTGTTGCTGGTTATGTTGGGGGAAGAACTGATGATGTGATCATGCGGTTAGCTGATATTCAACTGGCATTTCCTTTTATCCTGCTGGCGATTATGGTGCTGGTCGTTCTTGGTTCGGGAATACTCAACCTGATTCTTGTGCTGGGTATTGGTCAATGGGTGACCTATGCACGTATCGCCCGAGGAGAAACCATCGCCCAACGTGAAAAGGAGTATGTAGAAGCAGCCCACTCCATCGGAGTGCGCAACAGGCGTATCCTGTGGCGCACGATTCTGCCCAATATTTTGGCCCCGTTGATTGTCATTGCATCGTTTAATGTGGCTAGTGTGATCCTGGCCGAAGCATCACTGTCTTTTTTGGGTTTGGGTGTCCCGCCCGATGTGCCAACTTGGGGGGCCATGCTGGCTGAGAGTCGCGATCAGATTATGGGTGGGTTTTGGTGGTTGGCCGTCTTGCCGGGTGTGGCCATTATGATAACGGTGTTGTCTCTGAATATTCTGGGTGACTGGATGCGTGATTTTCTTGATCCGCGGTTACGGGGACGGGAGTAGCATCGCAGGTTAGAATTCGGTATAATTGGCCCATGCGCTTTTTTAACACTGCCGGTCCGTGTAGACCGGAAAAACACTATATGCTGCCCGCTGCCGCGCGGTTGGCGGATGAGAATATTCCTCGCCTAATCCAGCAAGAGGCCTATTTTGTGGTCCATGCGCCACGGCAAACCGGTAAGACGACAGCCATGATTGAGCTTGCACAAGCCTTGACCGCATCGGGCAACTACGTTGCGCTTTTGGTTTCGATGGAGGTTGGCGCCGGATTCCCTAATAATATCGAGCCTGCAGAGAAGGCAATTTTGGATAGCTGGCGCGCCGATGCTGACTTTTACTTGTCGCCTGAGCTTCGACCACCAGTCTGGTCAGACACACCTGCGGGTCAACGAATTGGTAGCGCTTTGGAGGAATGGTCACGCGCGGCGCCTAGACCACTTGTCATCTTTCTGGACGAGATCGACGCTCTACAGGATGATGTACTGATCTCTGTGTTGCGTCAACTTCGTGATGGCTATCGCCGCCGTCCGACAGCATTTCCCGCATCTCTTGCCTTGATCGGACTGCGTGACGTGCGCGATTACAAAGTTGCTTCAGGGGGCAGTGAACGGTTGACAACGTCCAGCCCTTTTAACATCGCTGTTCGCTCGATCACGCTGCGCAACTTCACTGCCCAGGAAGTCCATTCGCTTTTGGAACAGCATACCACTGAAACCTGTCAAGAATTTACGTCCGATGCACTGAATCTCGTCTTTGAACTGACGCAAGGCCAGCCGTGGTTGGTCAATGCGCTGGCAAAGGTGGTCGTGGAAGAATTGGTCACTGATCTGACACAACCGATTGAGGCAATCCACATTGAGACCGCCAAAGAACTCTTGATTGCGCGCCGTCAAACTCATCTAGATCAACTCACAGACAAGTTACGTCAGCTCCGTGTCCGTCGGGTGATTGAACCCATTTTGGCTGGCGGATTGCTGAGTGATATTCCTCAGGACGATCGTGACTATGTGATAGATCTGGGAGCGGTTCGGCGGCGCAATGGTGGTAGCCTGGAAATTGCCAATCCCATCTACCGCGAGATTATCCCGCGCTCGCTTGCTAGCACTGCGCAAGATTCATTACCGCCCATTCAGCCAATTTGGCGTCGGGAAGATGGAACGTTAGATACAGACAAGTTGTTGGAGGCATTTCTCGCGTTCTGGCGGCAACATGGTCAACCGCTTCTGAGAACAGCTCATTATCACGAAATCGCGCCCCATTTGGTCATGATGGCCTTTCTGGATCGCGTGGTCAACGGTGGCGGCATCATCGACCGCGAATATGCTATCGGCAGTGACCGCATGGACCTTCATCTACGCTATCGCACAACGCGGCTGGCAATCGAGCTCAAGGTCTGGCGCGATGGGAAAGTCGATCCGCTCCAGAAAGGACTTCAACAACTAGATGATTATATGAGTGGCCTTGGGTTAGAAACTGGATGGCTTGTTATCTTTGACCAGCGCAGTGACCTACCAGACATCAGCGAGCGTACGACTACTGAAACCGCCGCGACGTCAGCCGGACGGATTGTGACAGTAATTCGCGCTTGATTGTTCCAATAATCAGGACTTATGACATCAACGCATATGCAAACCAATATCGATGACCTGATCATAATGGCCGTAACGGGTTTTATCAGTCCGCCGACGCTTCAGCGTTCACCCTATCGTCCCGACACGGAAGGGATCGGAACCGTCCTCATCGGCATGGCGGGCATTGTCTATAACGCACGTGTTGGCGATCCTGCTTATGGCTGGACTGGTGATCATGTCGAGCCGGGAGCCAGCATCGCTCATCCTGACTACGATGTGGATCATGCCATGCACTATTTGACGTGTGTGGGCAACGAGGCTGTGGTGATGAGTGGATTGGCAGCGGGAGCAAAAGGTGTTGTGACAGGTGAACACGCGCGGCTGCTCGTCGATTTCGAACCAGATGTGCTCGAACAGCTTGCTATCGATGACAAGAGCCTGCTCAAGACCCACGGACGCGGTATGAAGTTGCTCGACTTTCCTGGTGTTCTGGTGAAAAAAGCAGGGCCAAACCTGATCCAAAATTGGGAATTGCGCAAATCAGCAGCAGGCAAGCTACAAGTGCCGGTTGTGGCCCAGATTCCAGCCCATATCATGGGCAGTGGTGCCGAATTGACGCCAGAATTTGTGGACCAGGATCTGATGACGGGCGATCGGGCGGCTCTGGCTGAACATGGCATCGACAATCTACGCCTCGGGGATCTGGTAGCGGTCATGGATACGGACCACCGCTATGGTCGTGGCTTCAAACCCGGTGGCGTCAGTATTGGGATCATCATGCACGGCGACTCGGTCATGACAGGGCACGGTCCTGGTTGTCAGGATCTGCTCGTCTGTTCGGATGGTGAGATTGAGCCGGTGATTGATGCGGATGCCAATATTGTGAACTACCTGGGAATTAGAAAGTAACCATCAATGCTAGACACAAATGTTTCATCACTCGTCAAAGTATCTGTCCTGGGCGAAATAGCTAATCCGTCCATTCCCGGCTTACCCGCCAGCCCCTACATCGTTTCTGCTGATGGTGAACCGATGCTGGTGCCCACATTTGGAGGCATCGTCTACAATGTCGGCATTGGGGATCGGGCCACGGGCTGGGCTGGTGAACTGATTCAACCCGGTGTTTCCATCAAGAATAGCGACGCCAGCGCCAATGCCGCGTTGGGTGTCTATGCTTGTTTGGGGAATCGCGCCCGCGTCATGACCGGAATGGCGGCTGGCGAAACGGGCGTTGTCATTGGAAAGAGTGGACGGTTTGCTGAACATGTGATCTGCGATTTTGCGCCCCATTCGCTGGAAAAGATGGCCCCGGGCGATAAAGTGCAAATACAGGCTTACGGCATCGGCATGAAGCTGGATGATTTCCCTGATGTGGATTTCAAGAGTTGCTCGCCTGAATTGCTAGATGCACTCAATCCAGATGTCAGTAGTGAGGGCAAGTTGGTGGTTCCGGTCAGGGGAATTGCACCGAACGTTTTGGCTGGCGCTGGTGCCGGGCTGGGCAGCGAGTCGGGTGCGCTCAACCTGCAAACATCGGATCCGCAGATGTTGGCTGAGCATGGTCTGGACGATTTGCGCTTTGGCAACATTGTGGCGGTGACTGATTGGGATAGCCGCTATGGGCATGGCTATTTGCGGGGCTCGGTTGTCATTGGTGTTGTCTGTCAGGGTGGCAGTTTTCGCAGTGGCTATGGACCAGGGATTGCCATCATCATGACAAGCAAACAGGGCATGATTGCGCCTGTTGCAACATCAGGTGCGAATATAGGAGATCTCCTGCATTTAAGATGAAATCCTTGTTGACCGATCAATTACTGGGGTGGTTCATTTTAGGCGGACAATTAGGTTTACATTTTTGCAAAGAGAAAAGATGTTTATATTTTCTAATTTGAGCCATGCTCAGGCAGAAAATGACCTCATATAGATTTTTGTCTATGTATCAAAAGTGTAAACCTAATTCTGAACCACCCCCAATTACTGGCGAACAAAGTGGTGTTCATCACGGGGGCGGGTCGTGGATTAGGGGCTGGCATTGCCCGTGGCCTCGTCCAAATGGGGGCCCATCTTTGCATGACGGATATCGACGAAACGGAGCTCGGCCAAACCCAAGATGAGATTCAGTCAGACGGCAACAATGTGCTGACCATCATTGCCGATGTGAGTAACTTTGAGGCTCATGAATGAAAATAGGTGAAATGGGAGTCAATGAGAGAGCGAAGAAAGGAGTCATTGACGAATTTGAGATTGTGAGTCCATTCAAAGATGGCAACATATTGGGCAAGATAACGTTTATGAACACCCCGAAAGGGACGCAGAAAATTGCGTAGACCAGTCCAAATGCCTTCCATGGTGTTGCAGTGAACTTCCCGAATGCCGTCGCCATCATCATCGCGAGCCCATTCGTACCGGGAGTGACAAACAGTGGCATGAGAGCGACCAGTCTCCGCAATGGGATTGTAGGCGTTGCACTCGTCGGTATAGAGAGTGGTGCCAGGGAGAGAGCAAGCAACAACTAAAGGAACAATGGTTGCTTGTTGTGTGTTGTCACAGACCGTGAACTGGACTTGGCCAGAGGTTCGTCCCACAACGCCCAGAATCGGTGGTCGGTCGTTCTCCATCGTCCCTCGTCCACGGCGCTTGTTGGCTCGAGGTCTGGGCGGGTCATCTGGATCGGGATGGTAATCGCCTTTCTCTCCTGCATTCTGGTACAGTTCATCGGCTTCAGCTACAGAATCGCGAAAAAGGGGGAAGCGGCTGCGGCTTGGAGCAACGCCGTATTCTGGATCCGATGGCGACGCTCCAACAACGTACTATAGTTCAGAGACAGTTCCTCTGATAGATGCAGCGTTGGTGTCCCTTGAATGATGCCTCGCATCACTAAGACTATCGTCACACAATTGTAATGCGTTCCAGACCAGACTGTATTCGTAAAGGCATCGTATACTTTGCCGCATTCTCGGCATCTGTACTTATTCCCCGGGGCTCGCTCTCGACTGTGAGGCGCTTGCCCTTCTGGCAATCTATGTCCATCTGGACATTGCATCCCTTCTGGATGCAAGATCTCTAACAATCTCTCATAACAGCCTTCTTCGCTCATCAGTTCTTGGATCGGATATCGCATTTTCATGGCTCTTTTTCTCTTTTCTTTTTTCTCATTGACCTCTTTCCCTATTTTACATACTTTTCACCTACTTTCATATATGAGCCAACTTTGACCAGATGCAGGGTGCTGTGGACGAGACGGTGCAGCAGTGGGGGCAGCTCGACTTGATGATTAACAACGCCGCCATTATGCCCTTGGTTTCATTTTCTGAGACCACACCCGCCCTGTGGCGCGCCATCATCGACATCAACCTGACGGGCGTTTACAATGGGGTCAAAGCAGTTTGGCCGCAGATGGTGAAGCAGGGCGGGGGGCATTGTGTAGCGATTGCCAGTGATGCCAGCGTGCGCGGTTTTGTGGATGAAGTTGCATATTGCACGGCCAAGCACGGGCTGGAGGGCTTCACGAAGGCGCTGGCGCTGGAGGCTGCACCGTACAATATCGGGGTCAACACGATGGGTCCTGGGAAGCGAATCAAACCAACTTCCATCTCTCGTGAGGAGGCGGCTGAAATGATCCAAGAGCAATCGGTCGAATGGGCTGATCCAGTAGCGCTTGCACCTGCTTTTGCCTGGCTGGCTCTTCAGCCACCGATCCAATACACAGGGCTACGGTTTGACGCGGGACCGCTGGCCGATACGATTGCCGTGGAAGGGTATGATTTTGAATTTGCGTCGGAAAAGGTGACTCTTTATGTGGATGATTTTCGAGCGCGGCAGATGGATCGTAAGAATTGAATAACGGTTTGAAAAAGGAAAATACGTCTTCTTATGCATTATTGTTTGGCATATTCATCCTAATCATTTCTGTCGTGATCAATCTTTTCCGGTAGAGTCTCATCTGGCAAGAATTATTTATGGGAAAAGCATTGATTTCTCTCAAATGGTGAAACATATAGGAATAAAGAATCAATGACCATCATTCGCCTCCAACATATCGGCCTTGCTGTGAAAGACATGAAAGATACTTGTGCTCGCTTTGAACGCATTTTTGGGCTAAAGGCACAGGATTTTCGCAGCGATCAGGGAAAGGGAAAGCAGCTTGACGCCCGCATTCTGCTGGGGAACGATTGTTGGCTTCACGTTGTACAGAATTGGGATCCGGACGCGCGTGTCTATCAATTTTTGGAACAGCATGGTGAGGGTCTTGAGCACATTGCTTTGGAGACCGACGATATCGAAGCCGATGTGCAGCGATTGCGCGATGCTGGCGTTCCGATCTTCGAAGATACGATCTTTGATGCCAATGATGGGTATGAGGCTTTTGTCTATCCAGAGGATGCCATCGGTTTTACTGTCGAATTGATTCAGCCTTACCTTCACAGTTGGGGCTATCCAGAGAATGCAGTTGGGCAGCCACCCAGTGATAAGATGGGTCTCACGCGGCTCCAGCACTTCGGCATCGTTGTTAAAGATATGCACGCGGCCTGTCAACGCTTCGAGAAACTCTTTGGCTTGCCCTGGCAGGATTTTCGGGACGACCAGGGCAGCGGCATGCAATATGATGCGAGAGTCATTTTTGGCAACGGCTGCTGGATGCACGTAGTCCAAAATTGGAAGCCAGAATCGCGCGTTCTGGAATTCTTGGAAACCAAGGGCGAACGGCTTGAGCATATTGCATTGCAGACGACCACCATTGCCGAGGATGTCGAGTATCTAAACTCCATCAATGTACCAATCTGGAATCGGACCATCCTCAACGCTCAGGATGGCTTTGAGGCATTTGTCTATCCGGAAGACGGTGTGGATTTTACTGTGGAACTGATTCAACCTCATCCCTATAGCTGGACATAGAGCAAAAAGGCACAAAAGAGGTTTCTTCCATAACGCATCAATAAATACTGGCTATTTAAGGAGAATATTGTGTTAGACATTGCCATTAAGGGTGGAACCGTGGTCAATGCAACTGGAACGCTAGTCGCCGATGTTGGCCTTGAACATGACAAGATTGCCATTGTGGCTCAAAGAGGCGCATTGCCCGAAGCCCGCAAAGAGATTAACGCCGATGGGCTGCTCGTCTTGCCAGGCATCATCGATATCCACTTTCATGTGCGTGCGCCCGGACACCCAGAACGAGCTACCTTTGCTTCGGAAACGAGGGCCGCCGCCGCTGGTGGAGTGACAACTCTGCTGGAAATGCCGATTAGCATCCCAGGATGTGCACGTCGCGACATTTTGGAGGATCGCAAAGCACTGGCGCTCTCTGAAGCCTACATTAATTTTGGTTTGTACGGGGCTCCGGGCCTTCTCGACCGAGACGAGATCTTGGGAATGGCCGAAGCGGGTGCCTGCGGATTCAAAGTCTTCACCCACGCAGTCCCCAAGGGGCGTGAAGACGAATTTCTTGGGATCTGTATCGAAAATGAGGCCGACATCTATCAGGCGTTGGAGTTGGTGAAAGAGACGGGGCTGCTGACTTCGTTTCACGCGGAAAACGAACGCTTGATCCAACTCTTTGGCGAACGCATCCAGAAGACCGGACGAGTCGATCCCATGGCTTTCGTCGAAAGTCGCCCGCCCGTTGTGGAGGCAATGAGCGTTGCCCAGCTTGTTGCGCTTTGCCAGGCGACGGAGGCACGTGTTCATATTGCTCATGTCTCATGCGCTGCCGCGTTAACGGAATTGCAGGCTGGTCAAGCGATGGGGTTACCTATGACGGGCGAGACCTGCCCCCACTATCTCTTCTTTACTGAAAAAGATATGGAGCAGCATGGACCCTTTGCCATGATCAAACCACCTTTGCGGACTGAAGCAGATCAGGACGCCTTATGGAATGGTCTGCTGAACGGCTCGCTGATGGCTATCACAACTGATCACAGTCCCTTTACTCTTGCCGAAAAGGAACGAGGTCTCACCGACATCTGGCAGGGTGCCATCGGCGCACCAGGTGTTGAAGCCTTGGTCCCCGGCGTGATCACAGAGGCTTTGAGGGGCCGGATTACGCTGGAGCAGGCTATTCAACTGCTCTGTAGCCAGCCAGCCAACCTTTTCGGATTTTCAAACAAAGGCGTCGTTCAAGCTGGACATGATGCTGATCTGGTTCTCTATGATCCAGAGCCAACCGTCACATTGAATAGCAAACGGTGGATGACCAAAGCTCGAGAGATCGACAGACTCTATCGGGGTCGTCGAGTTCAAGGGAAAGTGACGCACTCAATTGTCAATGGAGCGGTTGTTTTTCAGGAAGGGCAAATTACAGCAGAATCTAGCGTCGGCCGATTTGTACGACCCAAGCTCCGGTCTTCTGAAGGAATGTGAGCATAAAGGTGTGAGCCAAACCATCTGACTCTGTAGCCACTCCAGAATCATAGATTGCGGGCATCGGCAATTGTTCCGCGTACGTCTAGGGCACGCTTGGCCGCATCACGCGCTGCATGCATATTGTTGCATATCAAGTAACTGGTCGAAACCGCAAACCAGACGATGCTGCGCTGCAATGCTGCATCATCTGGTAACTGATCCAATATCTGCTCGGCGGAATCGGGCACGCTTGCGCCGTCGTTTACGGTCGAATCGTAAAGGGCATGGGCCATCGCAATATAGTCAGGGGAAACGGTATGCTCTGTTTCTTCGTTCACCAATCAAGACTAGCGGCGAGATCGAGAATGTTACGGCTGTCTAGATAGGTCCCGTTGGCCATAATCACCAAGCCCAAATTACGGTCAGGATATAGCCGCATGTTGGCTGCAAATCCTGGCCCACCTCCTCTGTGCCTGATGTGGAAGCCATCATCTTGGGGCAGGACGAACCACCCGAGACCATGATAGATTTCGTCAAAACCGGACGTCTCGGGGGTTTTGCCGGCGGCAATATGACTCTCGTGGGTCATCAGGTCGATGGACGCCTCCAACAGAATGCGCTGTCCGTTCAGTTCACCCCCGTTCAGGTATGCGATCAGAAAACGGGCAATATCGGTTGGGGGGCCGATCAGACCTGTTGGCCCGTTCTGGTCGGAGTAGATGTGGTTGAACCACAAAACGCCGTTATGCTTTTCGCGTATGAGGCGATCCTTATTGTCAACCAAGAACGGTAAGAGCATCGTTTGAACGTCAACGTTTGGATGCGCACCGGCTGCCTCGTTGGCCACCATCGCTTCGCTGTAGAGGAAACCCGTTTGGTCCATCTCCAGCGGTTTGAGGATATGCTCGGTGATATATTGCTCGTAGGCCTGTCCCGACACCGCTTCAATGACCGCAGCCAGCACCATATAGCCGACGTTGGTATAGATTCCCTGTGAGCCTGGTTCATATGCCAGTTCCGCATAGTCAGGTAGCTTTGTCCGAATTAATTCGGTCTGATTCCAATCGGCATTGTATCCGGTCAATTCATCGAGATAAGCTTCCAACTCGGCTAGGCTATTGACCGCTTCCGGTGTCTGTAGTGGTTTAGGTCGCAAAATGAGATAGCCCAGACCAAACAGAACGACAAATAAGACAACGATGACTCCGATTATCTGCGCCACTTTTTTCATCATAAATCTCCTTACACTTTGAATCTTTCTTTCGTATTTTGTGAACTTCTTTACTTTCTGGTAAAAGAAAAGAGATGAGGTGAGAAATGTGACAAAAAGCGGTTAGCGTTTCATCCTAAAGGTAGAGAACCCAAAAAGGAGGAAGGAATGCTAACCGCGCCAGAAATAACTATAGCAGTACTGATGAATGTATTGCAAGTAACGCCGGTGGGAACAAACGTAAATGTAATGCGTCTGATGTGGGCGATGATGAATGGGTCGTTTCTGAAAAGTCGAGGAGCAATCCATAGTGGATTGAGTGAAAGCGGGTTTGAAGATGAGGAGCTCCGGCGAAGCTGGTGGAGCTTTCGATATGGATCATGGGATATTGCAAGCCTGCTCTCATCGTGGCAAGAAGAAGTGGAGTGGAAAGGGGAATGGGAGGCAAAAAAGTTAGAAGGATACCGAGTGAAAAGCATAGATATCACAGGGTTCTGGCGACCGAAGCTGCAGGGAAAGTGAACCGACTCTATAACTCAACGGCTCGTCGGGCATTGCCCGCTCATCTTTGGAGTGATGATAAGCTCGGGGAGATAGGCGGGAAACGAGTGCCACTGCTCAAGGCAATCATGAGATGCGAGGTAGGCACAAAGGAAAGTAAGTTTCGGAAAAAGCTGCTGAAAGAGACGAAGAAATCACTGGAGTCAGACGAAGTGGCGGTGGTCGATGCCGGGTTTACAATCAGAGAAATGCTAGAAAGCGACGTCGACCGATTTGTCCTTCGGGAAGCGATTAACTGCACAGCGCGCCGCAATGAGTTACCCGAACGTAAGGAAAAGGCAGACCACCCGAATATGGTGATATTGTGCGTCCGCTCTCTCGATGCTATAGGGAAAGCGACTCGAGGCCACAACTCCAGACTCGTTTGGTCAATTTGTCTATAGTGGTCGCCTGATTCGCTATCAAGCATGGCACAATCTCGTCCCCAGGACAACCAAGGTGGATACAGCCAACCGCACCTATTCGATTTACGTCTTTCAGGATCCTGCTTATCACACACCTTTGGTTCTGGCGACCGTCATGGCTTTACAAGCTGAAACCATTTATCTTTTCTATCTGGAGCGCTGGCCTGTTGAACATCCCCCCTTGGCTTCCAAGCAGATGATTGGCTTACATCGTCAATTTGTTCATGCCGATGAGGCTTGCTTCCGCTTACCTGAACTGGGGCTGCTGGCTGGCAATCTTCTTTCCCATTTAGCCGCTTCTCTTCCTCCCATACCGACTGGCTACTGGGATCGAGAGCCTCAAGCCACTCCCGGCAGGCTGCGCCGTGTTCTCTCGAGTGCTCTTTTTCCAACTCCCGACCAACTCGACCCTGACTTTCGGAAAAAGGCCTCGGTTTCACACCATTTACCTAAAGGCGTTCTCGCTCATCGCCGCCTCAATGCCGCTGCTTAAACTAGCCGAGCACTATTTTTACATTTTATCCCGTTTTTTCAGGGTGGATTCTTTTTTCCGCCCCTTTCGGTTTGCCCTTTGTCACTCAAGCCTTTACCAGAAAGTAAAGAACTTAATTTCTTTTGCATTCATTTCGACCGGATTGACCGACACCAACGTTAGATTTAGGTTGCTTAGACCGATCAGAATCCCTTGCAAGGCAGCTTGATCGGATAGCGAACCAACGAGAACCGTGCCACCGTCATCGGTGTAGATGAAACTCATTGGGGCAAACCACTCCCGCCAGCGTTCATCTAAACGTTCCCTGACTTTGATCTCATAGACTGTGGGTGAAGGCTCTTTTCTCGCATTGTCCATCGGCATTCCTCCGTCAGAATTCCTTTGTATTCAAGGATACTCAGCCAGAGAAAAAAGTCACCACATAAAAATGTGGAGTTTCAAACGAAAAGATGTGATTGTCGAAGTGAAAAAGATGTGATGAGAGCGTTAGGCCATTCCAGAAAAAAATTACCCATAAAATGGAACGCATCCCCCCGGAATGGCTTTGGCTTTTCCTGTTGGATTGGGTATTTTATTTTTTGGAAAAGCCTTACAGGAGGTTCAGGTCTCTGGATTTGGCAAGAGCCTGGGTACGATTGTTAACCTGTAGCTTGCTGTAGAGGTTTTTCGTGTGGCTGCGAACTGTATTCAGGCTAATGAAGAGCTGGTCAGCAATCTCTTGATACTTCAGCCCTTTGACCATCAGGCTTAACACCTCCAGTTCACGGTCACTGAGCGGTTCAATGAGAGCTTGAGGGTTGGACATTGGGGTGTTGCTTTGTGATACTTGCGCCGAAACTGCCTGCCGTAAGCGGGTCAGATAGTCTGGGTCAATGTCGGCTGCATCGACCTTGGATAGGAGTTCGACGACCGGTATGCCTTCGTCCGGAAAGAGACGGATGCTGCCGCCGGATTGGGCCAGATAGAGAGCCTGGCGAAAGGCAGTCGATGCAGCTATTGAATCATCTTGAGCGTGCAAGGCTGAGGTTTGCAGGGCAAGGATATGGATTGCCTCCCCATTTCGCTTCTTGGACAGGATAGTCTTCAGCATGCGGTCCAGCAAAGGCATCGCCTCATCGTCGCGACCAAGTGCAATCAAAGCACGGGCCAGATGAAAATAGCCAGGGCTTGGCGGATCATCAAACGGATCATCGGGTCTTAGATTGCAGGTTTGAACCCAATGCTCGATGTGGGCCAGGAAATGGGGGTCAAGAAGCAGGTTCAGGTGAATGAGACTTGGCCACATCAGCGATCGAGGATTGTGAAAGCCAAGGTCATCATTGAGCGCTCTCGCTTTTTGTAGTAGCGCGCGCGCTGCTCGGTCATCGCCCTGCGCTCGCCGCAAAAGAGCCTAGATTTTGTACCCTTCAATACGCTCCCACATACCACCTAACTCGAACAACTCAACCGCTTGTTGGACATGATGCTCCGCTTCGGTCAACTCGTTCCATTGGTACAAGACCATCCCCAATCTCAAATGAAGATGCTGGGCTGGCAACACAGGCACATTCACCCGGTCGGCTTGCTCAGACCATCTCTGGGATGTTTCAAGCCCACGCCGGTAATGTGCAACAGCTTCGTGTAAGTCGCCTTTGATCAGTGCCAGATCGCCCAGATTCCAATATGCACCCAACAGCGCATAAATATTTCCGGCTTTTTGATTGGGCGTGATGGCCTGGTGGTACAGCTTGTTGGCTTTAGACAGATCTCCTTGTAGCGCGTAGTTATCGGCGAGACTAATGGTGGCCGCTCCTTGGTGAATCATGGTCAACTTTGCATTTGGGGCTTGAGCCATTTGTTCAAGTGCCTGTTGAGCCAGTTTGATCGCTGCCGTCCCACCGATACCCAGGTAGCTGCGAATCGTGTTGACATATCCGTCGATGGGCGAATGGGGAGCCAGATGCTTATTGGACTCGGCCATTGACAAGATCTGTTCAGCCGCTGCCGGTTGTCGAGTGAAAGTCAAGGCCCAGGCGTGATAAATGCAGAGGTGGGGAAAGTTCTCACGCAACGCAGCGGGAATTCGGTTCACCCAAGCCAGCAGCTTATGGGGGTCTTTTTGAACAATGCTCGATATGCCAATCTCGTCGATCAGCGGTGCTGCATATTCATAGTCCTCCGCCGTCACGGCATACTGAATCGCCTCTTCAAGCATGCCCTCCGCCTCATGCCAGCGACTGGCCCGGCGATGCAATTCGGCAATGCGGTCCGGTTCTGTTGCACGTAGTCGCAAACGCAGGAAGTTGGCAAAGAGGTGGTGATAACGATACCACTGCCGACGGTTGTCCAAGGGTACGATAAATAGGTTCGCTTGCTCCAATTGCTCCAGCGTCTCTTGCCCACTCCTCGACTCGGTTGTGGTTGTCGTGGCACAAACTGCCTCACACAGTGGACCGGTCATGCGCTCAAGGATCGAGGTTTGCAGTAGAAATGTGCGTACATTTTCGGGGAGGTGGACCAAGACCTCGTCGACCAAATAATCAGTAATCAAGCGATCATCGGCGGCAAATTCAGCCACAAAGCGGTTGGGTGCTTCGCCGCGCTTTATGCGTTCCTGAATAGACAGGGCTGCCAGATGTAGCCCCGTAATCCAGCCCTCGGTACGGCGCGTCAGGGTAACAGTATCTTCGTCCGGTAACTCTACATCCACGATCTGGTTCAGAAAATCGTGTGTCTCCTCGTTCGAGAATCGCAAATCATCTGCGCGTATTTCGGTCATTTCTTGCCTTGCTCGAAGGCGAGACAATGGTAAGAATGGATTATGGCGACTAGTGATCACCAGGTGCAATTGGACTGGTAGGTGGTCGAGGAAAAAGCTCGTAGCCTGATGGACCACCTTGTCCTTGATGAAGTGGTAGTCGTCAAGGACAAGCACCAGCTTGGTGGACGTGGTCATCTCGTTGATGAGGTTTGTAAGCAGCGTCTCTGATGAGAAAGATTCTCCTGACTCGAGTTGGCTTTGCGTTGCCTGCCCAAACCCGGGGATAGCTTGCTGCAAGGTGGCGATCAAGTAGATTAGAAACCGCGACAGCTCATTATCTCCCTCATCCAGTGAGAGCCAAGCGACCGGCACGTCAAGCTGTCGCAACCAGTCGCGCACGAGTGTCGTTTTGCCAAAACCCGCGGGGGCAGAGACGAGGGTTAGTTTGCGGTACAGGCCTTCATTGAGCCGCTTGATCAGGCGGGAGCGTGACACAAAGTTGGACCGGAGCGACGGACAATAGAGTTTCGTCGCTAAGATTGGCGTCGACATGAGTCGATTATACTACACACACGCCAACGACCGAATAGAGACGCCAAGGTAGTGCAGCACTCTGGGAAGCTCTCCATTGCGCAGGGCGGCCCAACTGACCAGCAAAACCCACAAGCCGCCCAAGACTTCAACACCGCCACCGATACCATTCAAGACAGCGATTGCCAACCAAACTGTTGCAGCCTGAGCCGGGTCTGTGCTGTGGAGATCCGCAACGCCGTCCCCATACCGATATTGAGGAATGAGCCGTAAATAACTTGGACATTTGGAGATTGTGAGAGTAGAGATAGAGAGATTCGGCCCTTGTAATCTCTATTCTCTCAGTCTCTAATCTCGCACAAACTGTTCACGTTATTAAATTCCCATTCCTAAAGAACATGCCATTGGCAATCACCATGCCAGCCCAAATTAACATTTTCTCAATTACCACGAAACAGTCGATTTATGCCTGTGCGTCCACCATTAACACGATCTTTCCTTGGACATTTGCTTGCTCAATGAGTTCGTGTGCATGGGATGCCTCCAACAACGGCATTCGTTTGGCAACAATAGGACTGATGGTGCCTTGTGCCAACAAAGCAAACAGCTTGGTTAGATCCTCATGAAACCAATCGGCGTGTTTCTTGCGCCACGAACCAATGGAATAAAAAGCGGTTGATCGCCTGTTGGGCAGGATGTTCCAGAGCAGTATTCGCAGGAACTCCACGATGATACTGCCGCCCTCCTTCCCCATACTTGCATTGTAAAAACCATATGCGACTAACTTTCCACCTGATCTGAGAGTTTTGAATGAACGCTTGAAGTTGTCCCCACCAATTGGATCAAAGACTGCATCAACGCCATCGTTCGTCAGGTGACCAATGCGCTCGACAAAATCCTCCTTTTTATAGTCGATGGGAATCGCCCCCAGGTCAGCAATGAGATCGTGCTTTGATCTGGATGCCGTTCCATACATCTCCAGGTCAAGCAGCTTGCCAAGTTGAAGCATTGCTGTGCCCACAGCGCCACCCGCTCCGTGAATCAGGATACGCTGCCCCCGCTCTATCTTGGCAATTCGATGCAACATTTGGTAGGCCGTAACATAGGAAAGGACAAGGTTAACGGCTTCTGCAGGATCGAGCGCGTCGGGCACTGGCACCAGCCGCTGTGCTGGCAGACAGATATATTCAGAATAAGCGCCGATCACGGTGAGTTCCGCCACTCTCTGCCCAATCTTCAGGTTTGTAACGCCATTGCCCAGCGCATCGACCACGCCAACTAGGTCGTAGCCCGGTGCAAAGGGCGGCTTTTCTTTGACATCCGGATAGATGCCTTTGCGAATCATCGTGTCAGTAAAAGCAGCGCTGGTTACTAACACCCGTACCCGTACTTCACCAGCATTGGGTTGGGGGAGTGTCTCTTCCTCACGAACCCTGAGTACGTGAGGACCGCCAAATTCTGAAATCACTACTTGCTTATAGCTCATTGTTTACGCCTCCTTTGAATCAAGGAAAGGGAGTTCTGGGATGTAAGGTACCTTCGCCATGAAAAGGGACGAGACCAGCAAGAAGCGTCCCAGAAACGCCTGGTCAAACCCAGCAGATTCCGCCACTACCTGAAGGTCGGAAATAGACCAACAATTATTGAGAAGATACCAAGTAGGGCCGAAAGAGATACCGCATGAGAGCAACGCCTTCCTGGATACCATCCGCATCAAACGCTCGGCCGCTCAACTCCAGGTTGATGGGCCACTGCTCGCTGATGATCCAACACAATTCCGTCAACGCAATCAGTTCTTGCTCGGTCTCTGGTCGGGTTAGGACGCCCGCGTGAACCAGTGTATCAACGAGCGCCGCAAATCCCTCATAACCGCGTCGGCGCATCTCCAAATAGCCGGCGTGTATTTTGGGATCCTTTTGCAGCAGCACTGCCATTTCTCGATAAGCAAAGCGATACTCCCAGATCAGTTGATAGGTGGCGGCTAGCGCTGCATCAAAGTCTGCCAAAACGGGGAGGCGGTCCGCTGGCAACAGAGAACGTTCTCCCCAGGTGGCAAAGAGCTTTTCAAAGAGCGCAGCAATAATCTCCTCTTTGTTGCGGAAGTGATAATAGAGATTCCCCGGACTGATCCCGAGCGCCGCGGCAATATGATTGGTCGATACGGCTGCCGTGCCCCGCTCATTAAAGAGCGTTCGCGCTGTGTTGAGGATTCTGTCCCGCGTACGCATAAGTGATACTCTCTGTCTGTCGTAATAATGTGATACCCAACACACCTAACCAGCCCAACCATAAAAGGCTTCCGATCAAACCGGCCTCGCGCCAAACGGGGAATCCGGGCATGGCAGTTTCCAGTAATCCGGCTTGTGCCAGTACATACACACCGGCTGCCACAAATCCAGCCCATGAGAGCCAGCGAGGAAATGTTCCCTGCTGCAGCAAGCAAATGCTCAGAAAGATCATCCACAAGATGGTGAATGTTTGGCCGATGTGTTCGCCCAGAACGACACCGCCATATTGATGCACTGCCTGAAAGACGGCAGCCACTGCTTCCTGGGTTGCCTTCGTTGCCTCTGGCGCGGTGTAAAGACGGGCCAGCACCGGCACAACAAAGGGCCAGCGCAGCAAACCAACCATCTGCACAATTGCGCCAGTCGCACCAAAGAACAGGGCCAGTTTGCCCATGAGCAGACCACGAGAATGCTTATCGTCTGCCAATGCTTGGGGGAGCAACAATATCCCCAACAGAATCGGTAGACCGACCCAAGCAAAAGCCAGCCAAGTCCAGATGAGCCTGGATCCGCCAGCGGCAAATTGTGTCAAAATGTCGGCTGTTGGCGCCCGCAGGATATCAGGATAATCAAATGTTGAGATCAACAGCGTGTAGGGAATGTTGACGAAGATGGCACCCAAAATCAGGAGGGTACCGGTTGTTCTACGGATTTGTTGATGTGTCATGGTTTTGCCTCCACACAAAATTAGAGTAAATGCTCTAAATGCAAGTATAGAGTATTTACTCTAATTTGTCAAGAAGCAATTTTTAGCACCATCATTACACAACGATCTCATCAAACAGATGTCCCGGTCGGCCCACTGCGTGAGGTTCATCTATCTGGGCCAGTTCATGCAGAAGATGCCGTGGATGAGGAGACGGTCACTGAGTTGCAAATTCCGATCGCGCCGATTGGGTAAGGTTTTCGGGCTCTTCAGGAACTCAGGGAGTTGACAAAGAAATGCCACGACCTTCCCGGAAGAGGCCAAGAACAGTCTCGTTGACGACCTCATGCCTGACCTCTTCCTGTTAGGTAATATAGGAAAGGGAGATAAAATAAGGGAAGGCAAAAGCAAGGAAAGCCGAAACTTATTGGACTCTCGACCTGGCAAAAAGGACCAACCTCTTCGAGCGGTGCGACCGCCCTTCCCGGACAGTCCGCCAGGTCGACGCCGTGCAACGTCGAAAGCGTGCAGCACCTCGAGTGCCATAACAGGAAAACGGAAAACAGCGTCCAAAGTTGAGGAGCTCAGGCGATACGGGAGAGGAGGTCCAAGATGAAAGTGAAAATGGGAATCGACTGGAGTGAAAAGAAACATGATGTGATGATGTTGGATGAGACAGGACGAGCGCTGGGCTATGCGCAGATAGAGCATAGCCAGAAGGGATTTCGCCAAATTGAAGAAATGAGAAAGAAGACAGGAGCGAGCCATGATGAAGTGACAGTGGGACTGGAAACAGCGCATAATTTGCTGATTGATTATCTCTGGTCGAGCGGGTACAAGAATGTCTATGTGGTGCCGCCGAATGTGGTGAACAAGAGTCGGGAGCGCTATAGTCAAAGTGGTGCGCATAATGATAAGAGTGATGCCTATGTGATAGCAGATTTGTTGCGGACCGATGTCCATCGATTTTATCCTTGGTCACCTGGCAGTGAATTACTCCAGCAGATGCGAGTGGTCAGCAGTGCCACACAATACTGGACCAAAGAGACTGTGGCCTTATCCAACCGTCTGCGCGCTTGCCTGTTGCGTTACCATCCGGCGCTGCTTGAGGTCTTCAGCAACTGGCCTTCTCGGATTGCCTGCCACCTGGTTCTGACCTATCCAACGCCAGAGCATGTGCGCAACTCCACCTATGAAGGCTTCCAAGAGTTTCTCAAGCAGCACCGACATACGCAACCCCGTAAATGGGTCACTTGTTATGATAAGTTAACCGCCACTTATCCCACATCAGCTCCTGCATTTGTGCCAGCGTATCAACGAGAAGCTCTTCAGCTGGCTGAATGTCTTTGCTTGCACTGCGCTATGAACAAGAGACCCTTGACCAGTTACAGTCACTTTTCTGCAACATCCGGATCAGCATATCTTTGCTTCTTTACCTGGTGCTGGCCAGCTTTTAGCTCCCAGTCTTCTGGTCAAGTTTGGCGAAGACAGGAACGCTTTCCCTCTCCCATGAGCCTTCAGTCTCTGGCGGGAACCTGTCCTGTCACCAAACAAAGTGGCAAAGTCAGAACCGTTCATTTCCGCAGAGCTTGCGATCACGACTTTCGTTATTTTACTCAGCAATTTGCTCGCTGCTCCCGCAAAGAGTCTTCTTGGGCCGCTGCTTTTTACACCGCCGCTCGCCAACGCGGTCTCAAAAAGAGTCATGCTGATCGCACTCTCGCTAATCGCTGGATTTGCATCATTTGGAAATTGTGGCAAGACAAGAAACCTTATGATGAATCTTTCCATTTGCAGCAACGAGCCCATCGTCGCCAACCTATCGCTTAATTGCTTCTAATTTTTTACTATGTATCGCCTTTGGGTTCCTTGCCTTTGTCCTCATCTATATGTTGACATAACACGCTGCTGGTTCTCTCTATCAGTTCTTCTTCAACGCGCCCTTTTGGAACTGCCATTACATACAAAGCGTGTCCGGGAAGTTACGCTCCCTGTATTCCGGAAGAATCGGTTTTCCTTATCGTCGTTTCAATATCATATAAGATCGTGCAGCAGAAACACTGTTCCTACACTTCTGCCGCTAGCAATGTTGTACGTAACGCCTCTAACGAACGCTTTTTTGGCAGGTAACACCTCTTTATTTCCCAACGATCTGTAATAAAACCGGCAACAACCATCACTAGGATGACTGCCAAGGCCAAGAGCGGTTGGCCGTTGTAGAATGTGATACCTCCAACGACCAAAGCCAAGGGTGTCAAATACCAAAGTATCAACTGTCGACTACGACTGATCAAATAATTGATCTGCCAGATTGCCTTATCGAGTTCGCCAAGCATGGTCTGCTCAAAGGAGATATCTTCCTGGCGGCGCGTCCATCGCCACACGATGGCAAGCACTGCGTATGCAAAATAGATACCCGGTAGCAGATATTCATAGATGTCGCCATCATTTAGAAATTCTACACTTATCAATGCAATCCCAACGAGCAGGTTCGCCCCAATCATAACCATCTCAAAGCGCTGTAGCAAACGGCTGACCGATTTCCCTTTGCGCTTGATCTGTGTATAGAGAGCGTTTTCATTAATCGCGTAAAGTTTTTCGGCTCTTTTGGATCTCATGTGGTTGACAAAACGGCCACCGGTTGAAACCGGCGTCTGCCACGGGAAACCTGCTTATGAAGATTCAAAATTAAGTTCGGTAATCGTTCAGCGAGCACGCCCCGTGCGGGTCTTGACGGGACGCCACCCGCACGAGGCGTGCTGACTGGATTTTTTTTGCCGGATTATTTTCTTAATGTCCACAAGCAGGTTTGGTTTAACAGGCGTCGAATTCATTCGATGCTGTCAACCACATGAGATCCTGTTGAACCAGTTTTTCCTCGTTTTGACTATCCCAAATAATCTTCATATCTTCAAACTCCGTGAAATCTTCAAATCCACTAGTTGTTTCAAATCCCATCGCTAACTCCCTCCCGCGATTGCCCCACCAGCCGTTTCTTGATGCGGTAAATTTTAACTCCCACGTTGCTTTCGGAAATGCCTAGCAGTTCAGCCATTTCTTTATAGCTGAAGCCCTCCAACATGAGTAAGCAGACGGAACGGTCGATGGGGTCGAGTTGAGCAATCTGATCATAGAGCCAATCGACACGTGGATCGCTAGGCTCAGTAGATCCAAATTTGGCGTTTTTGGCGATTTTCAGTCGAGATTGCAGGGATTTTGGAGTCATTTATTCAGATTTCGGTTACAGAAAACAACCTATTTCATATCTGAAAATCGCCCAAATCTAACGCAAAAACTAGATATCGACCGGCAAATTTGTATTTATGTCAACTGTTTAGCCAGAATTCTCTCTCAAAACCTGAAATTTGGATCTACTGAGGCTGTGACATAACGATCAACGTTTGGTCCGCAGCAACCAATGGTTCCGTTGGCGGCTGCTTCTTCTCGCGTCGCGTCCAAGCCGATGCAGCGTATAGAGCAACCCGATAGATCCACGTTGACGCTTTGGCTTCCCCACGAAACTCTGGAATCGATCGCCACAGCTGTAGGGCAATCTCTTGAAACAGATCGTCTTGATCATGGGCATTAAAGGCGTAGGCGCGCACGATCTTGAAGAGAATGCCTTTATGCTTGTTTAACCAGTCGTCAAAAATCTGCTTTTGTTCATGCTCATGCATTTGTGGGTTCAATCTCCTGAATCACTCGCTCTACTATAATTAGTGACAGGAGTGAGTTGATTTCTTACAGGCTCAGTAGATCCAAATTTGGCGTTTTTGGCGATTTTCAGTCGAGATTGCAGGGATTTTGGAGTCATTTATTCAGATTTCGGTTACAGAAAACAACCTATTTCATATCTGAAAATCGCCCAAATCTAACGCAAAAACTAGATATCGACCGGCAAATTTGTATTTATGTCAACTGTTTAGCCAGAATTCTCTCTCAAAACCTGAAATTTGGATCTACTGAGGCTATTTGATATGAATTTAGGGCGTAATGGAAAATGAATGACGCGGGATGCCAGGTGATTCGTGGTACGTGATGCGTGCTGGTCGAGAAGATTGTTCTGGAGTAGTCTGATAGACAACATAAATAGAAGTCGTACGATGTGGAGTCGCCAGGCCTGGCGACTCCACATTTAGTTTACGATGCAAGCTACTGCAAAGTTGTCGTATAAGCGGTACCCGGAAACTGAACTGCATCTAGCGAGAGTGCATCGTGCGCGGCTTGGTCACTCTTAAGTGTATCCAGTAGGAATGCTGTTGAAAAGTGATGAACTAGGTCCAGCCCACGCTGCTTGTCCCAGACTGGATCAAAGCAGAAGTATTCATAATATGGAAACGCCGTGATCCAAGGCATGTTCTCACAAGGGGTACTCACAAACATATGCTCCGCCCCCATAAAGCCCACCAGCGCCTTCTGTTCGCTGGAAACGTAGTCATACGCCAGTTGAGGACCCCAATCATATGGTGTGCCGGTATCCGCTGTCCCTCCAATCGCCATCATCGGCATCGTGATCTTGGAAAGCCCTTCCTTGCCAAACAAGAACGCATCGCCCGCAATCGGGACAATCGCGGTTACCCGCGGATCATCAAACGATGGCCACAGCCCTGTCGGCGCCGAAACGAATCCAGCCCGATTTGCTATCTCTGCTTCCCGACCTAACAGCGGCATACACAAAAATTGCTTTGGATCGTCAGGTGAGAGATCTGCACAGCGTTGATTAAAGGCATTGAAGTCGATCTGTGCACCGCCCATGGCCAGTGCTGTGTATCCGCCGAAAGAGTGGCCCACAACCGCCACATTCTCCATATCGATCAGGCTCGCCATGTCCCCGCCATGTGCCGTAAGTTCCTCGGCATAGTCCAACGTCTGTTTGATGTCGCGTAGTCGGTCAATTGTGGCGGGCGCGCTCTCCATCCAGTCTTGCTCCACATGTTCAGGTGCAAGGATGATGAACCCATGAGACGCATAGTGTTCGAGCAAGGTACTATACCATTCCGGATTGGCGCTAAATCCATGGGAGAAGATGATAAGCGGATACGGTCCTTCGGTGTCGTCAATGGGCGCATTGAGAAGCGCATGACCGTAGATAGTCGATGGACCGTCAGTTTGCCATTCGGGGTTTTTTAGCATGACCTCATAGGTTATTTCTTCCATGACACCTGTTGGATTGAGTGCCGGATACCAGATCCCAAGATCCAACGGTTCTGCTTGACCTTCGCTGCTGATTGCTGTCTGGTAGCCAACCCAATGTGGACCGTGCAAGGCATAGAACGGTGCATCAGGTCGCAGACCTTCAGGTACTGGCTCGGTCTGTTCTGACAAAATCTGTTCTGGAAGGCTTTCCTCTGGGCCATGTGCCTGAATTGGCTGGCAAGCGCTGATCAGCAGCGCCGCGAACATCAGTCCCACGAGTAATGGTTTTGGATTAAACATCGTTATTCTATCCTTTCGTTTAACAATTACAGCCTACTCTTTGACATCTAAAACATCTACCTGCTCGGGCTCAACCTGATTGACCGAGACTAACGTTATACCCAAATCACGTACCTTTTTCAGCAATCCATGCAAGGCGGCCTGGTCGACCATCGAGCCAGTTAGCAAAGTGTCACCCTCGATTGTCGGCTTGATGCTCAGACCCTCAAACCACTCTGTCCACTGAGGCCCCAGATGACCTTGAAGCCTGATTTGATAGACCCTTGGTTGGTGTGGATTCGTTCGTGGATAGTGTTTGCTTGACATATCCCAGTACCTACATACTCAATAGACCGCAGCGGAGAAGGCGTTCTCTTTTACACGCAGTAGACATAATCCTGCACTTCTCAGTCAAAACAGACTCGAGCGGGCCAAATGGTCCGAGATTCTCTACTGCGTCTTTTTTCGCCATTTGAACGCTCTACCTCTGAGAAATCCTACTGCGTGTAATCTCTTACGCCGATCCCGTTCGCATTAGAGAATGCTCACTCCGCGTTGCGGTCTGCTGATGCTTGCATTCTCACCGGAGCTGGCGTTTCGTACTCGCTTCGTGAATGACAAAAAGTTGTCGATATCGACGAATGAGTACCTAAATCTGTATACGTTGTAGTGGGTCACAGCAGACTAAGCCACTTGCCGCGTGCATCGACACTATATCAACAAGTTGGTATTGATGTGTAGACACTAAAGTGTGGTTTGGGGTATTGTCTTTGGATCCTTAAAAACGCAGACAAACGGGCGTTGAAATACTAAAGTATTGTTTAGAGGTATTATTGTTATACTATGGTTAAGATGAGAATCGGCTATCGCCTACACCAACCCCAACTTGCGCACCAACCCCAACTTGCGGGCACGTGCGACTGCTTCGGTCCGTCTTTGAACTTGTAGTTTGCCAAAGATAGTCCGATTGTGCCCTTTCACAGTACTCAAGGCGAGGAAGAGTCGCTCGCTAATTTCGCGGTTCGAGAGCCCTTGAGCAACGAGCTGGAGGACTTCTAACTCACGCTGGCTGAGGGGTTCGAGTAGAGGCTGTGAAGAGGATGACGTGAGGACAGGTTGCTCATCTGTGCTTGGCGGTTCCTTACCAGCAAATGTTGCCAGCAGCTTGCCCACATAGTCTGGCATGATCCCGTTAATGGCTGCTTCGGCCAGCAGTTTCGACATCGGTCCCCCTTCATCCACAAAGATGCGGACGTAACCCTCAGGCTCGGCTAGCTTCAATGCGCGTTCGAGGGGCACTAGCGCAGC
>JAHBNG010000150.1 GCA_019217005.1 Chloroflexi bacterium TSY | reverse complement strand
CCTTTCGGTTTGCCCTTTGTCACTCAAGCCTTTACCAGAAAGTAAAGTTTAACTGGTGTTTAATCTTCTTTCTCGCCTGAAACACCAACCCATTGACAGCGTTTGGGCTGCAGTCAAGGTCTTCAGCTATTTGTTGCGTAGTACGATTTTCAAAGTATCTCAGTTCAAAGGCTCTGGCCCGTCTATACGTCATATGGTCTTCTAATGTCTGAAGAACTACTTGCATCATTTCATTCAGAATGGCTTGATCACCCACTAAAGGCTTATCATCAGCCAGCCATTGCTCATGGGTTGTCTGGCTCGCACGATCTTCTTCACTAAAGTTGAAAACTTCATCTAATAATTGCTCGTTTGCCCAGTGTTTTTTACGTAGCCTATTTACTAACATACGATAGGCGATTGTCCGAGTCCAAGCGCCGAACGTTCCACTACCATTGTACTGTTTAAGGCTCTTATAGATTCTAATGAGCGATTCCTGAACGACATCTTGTGCAAAGTTTTCCAGTTCTTGCCTACTGAGGCTGTTCAATTTTGGAATCTGTGGAGCCACTTTAGTAAGTTGAAAATAGACATACTTCGAAAGTAAGTTTCCCAACTCGGTATATGCATCTACTTGCAGATCAGGGTTTTCCAGATCATGTACCCATTGAGCGTCCGTTCGATTAGTCATCGGCCGTTATCTATCAGTTGATATAGTAAATTTTAGATGAGAAATGCATGAACTCTAATCATACAATTATAGCTGACCCTTAGGCAAATGTCTAACTGTTCTGATAGAAGGTTTGACGATTTTGTTATTTAAATATATTTTTATATCAATTTGATTTGAGTCTTTCCGTGTCAACTTGTAGTATGCGTGGACCAGAACAGACTTGTACGTCCAAGTCTACATGCTGTTTCGCATCCCATTTTGTACGCTGGACGTTTTGAGCTGAAATGGTGACGTCAGCGGTAAATAATATAGACACGTCTAGTTCAAAAATCTTTTATGGCTTCACAACGTACTCTGCCAGTATTCCACCAATGTCGCTAAGTTAAGACCGATCCGCGGTGGAAGGAGCATTCTCTATTACACGCAGTAGACATAATCCTGCATTTCTCAGTCAAAACAGACTCGAGCGGGCCAAATGGTCCGAGATTCTCTACTGCGTCTTTTTTCGCCATTTGAACGCTCTACCTCTGAGAAATCCTACTGCGTGTAATCTCTAACGCCGGTCTTCGTCGAGTCGTCGCCGCATTAGAGAATGCTGGCTCCACGTCATTTCAGTGGTCTTGCGTTCTAAATTATCTTCGCTGTTTTACGGGGCGGACTATAGAAAGGCATCTCAACGACCTGAGCCATGACATTGACCGGACGACGAATCACCGACAGTTCAAGATCCACCTGTGCGCCTGACTCAACCAAATCAAGCGGTAATTTGGCAATCGCAATATGCCGTTTGAGCAGAGACGAATAGAGAAAGCTGCTCGCATATCCGGCATATTCATACTCTTTCCCTCCTCGCCGATAAATGCTCATCGTCCCTTCGTGGTATATCCCTTCTTTCGGTGGCATGATACCAGCGTCACGGTGGACTTGCTCATATGCGTTCCAATCAACAGTCAGCCCCACGGTCTTCCAGCGGCTTGTCTTCTGGTTTAGCTCGGCCTCAATCGCCGCCCGACCAATAAAATCCCGGCTATCTTTGGCCAGATCTCGAAACATCCAACCCCATCCCAGTTCAATCGGTGTCTCTCGCTGTGCATCTACCCAGGCGAAGCGGGCCGAGTAGAAATCAACATCCAGCAACAGCAATCCAGCTTCAACACGCGCCATCTTCAGAGCGTTCAGCCCCATCGGCGTAATGTTATACCCCGCACCGGCCTCCATCAACGCATCCCAAATGGTCACCGCATCAGCGGTGTGAATCCACAATTCGTATCCCAAATCCCCCGTGAACCCAGTACGCGAAATAACGACTGACTTGTCCGCGATAGTTGTTTGATTCAGCCAAAAATAGCGCAGCCTTGAGGCGGCGTCGGTCAACTGTTGCAATACGGTTACTGAGTGCGGACCTTGCAATGCCAAAATGCCATAGTCAGAGGAAATGTCTTCGATTTGCACGCCACTCAGCCCCAGTTCACGTACGATTTTTCGAAAGTAGCGGAGATTGGGTTCCGCTGTTGTCAACCGATATTCATCTTCCGCGATCCGCAAGATCACTCCATCTTCTACCACAAAACCAGCAGCGTTGCACCAAACAGTATATTGGGCCTGACCGACTCTGCACGTGCGAATATCACGCGCCAGCGTATGTGCCAAAAAGATCTGCACATCTGGACCCGAAAAATGATATTTGAACAGAGGTGATGTATCAAACAGGGCGGCGGCATTGCGGATTGCATAATATTCGGTGATTTCCGAATATTGATATTTGGGTGCGGCGAGATAACCGGCCCAGTTTTGCCAGATTCTAGTTTCGTTAAGCGTTTCTAAACGGGGATGGAATGGCGTCGTCTTTGGCATTTACCTTTATCCTGAATATCTCTGACCGATCGTTTCAACAAAAGCCAATCGTTCTGCAAGCTCATCTGTTGGCGGCACAAGAATCAGTCGATCTACCCCCAGCTCTGCGTATGCTTCAACGGTTTCTTCATCAACCAGTCCACGAGGGGGCGAAATGCTGATCTCTAACTCACCCAACTCAACTGGGCGCTGTACCTCAGTTGCTACCATTTTCAGGTCCGCCAAAATCTGCTCGGTGGCCAGAAGGTCTTTGGAAAAACCATACCAGCCGTGAGCATGACGAACGGTCCGTCGCAATGCCGCAGGTGCATACCCACCAACCACAAGATTGATGTGTCGTTGAGGATGAGACTGAACGTTGGCAAACTCTACAAAGCGACCACTGTAGGCAGGTTTTTCGTCATACCAGAGAGATTTCATTGCGATCAAATACTCATCGGTACGCGCACCTCGCTCGTTGAATGGCACACCGATCGCCTCTAACTCTGGCTGAAGATGTCCCACGCCAAACCCAAAAATCAGACGCCCCTTCGAAAGTTCGTCCAGGCTGGCAAGCTCCTTGGCCAGAATCACCGGATTGCGTTGAGGCAGGATCACCACTCCCGTTCCCAGTTTGACTTGATTGGTGTGAGCAGCCAAATAGGTCAGCATGATCAATGGGTCGAGCCGACGAGAAAACGGGTCTACCTGAAACCGTTCAATCGGCGGATCGGGTAACACAAAGTGTTCGCTCACCCAAAGCGAGTCGAAGCCCGCATCCTCCGCGGCCTGTGCGACTGTGACTGCTGCATCTCCATAACTGCAGCAGCCAGTGTTCATCGAAAAGAGACCATATTTCATAGATGCCTCGCAATCAAAAGGGACAAAGCTGCAAAGTTGCAGAGTGGCAAGATGATTCACTCTGGCACTCTGCAACTTTGCAGCTTTGAAGCATTTAAGATACCGTGTAGGCCATTGCCTTTTGAACCGCGGGTCGATTTCCTACTGCCTCGACCCATCGTTTGACATTGGGAAATTGCTCTAGACTTAAACCGAGAAAGCCGGGGGTGTTGACCCACGGATAGGTTGCCATATCCGCAATCGAGTAATCACCTGCCAGATATTCCGCCTCGCCCAAGCGAACGTCCAGCACGCCGTAGAGTCGTTCAGATTCATCCTTGTAACGTTTTAACGCGTACGGGATCTGTTCGCTGGCTCCTTTGAAGTGACCATATTGGCCAAACATGGGACCAATGCCACCTATCTGGAACATCAGCCACTGGATGGTCGTCGAGCGGGTTGGTTCGGTGGTGGAAAGAAACTGGCCGCTTTTCTCTGCCAGGTAGATCAAAATTGCACCTGACTCAAAGATGGTGGTTGGATCGGACCCATCGTTTGGCTCATCGACCAGTGTCGGGATCCGACCATTGGGATTCAGTTTCAGATATGCGGGTGACTTCTGTTCACCGTTGAGCCGAATAGGTACGACTTCATAGTTGACTCCCATTTCTTCAAGCATAATCAACTTTACTTTCTGGTAAAAGAAAAGAGATGAGGTGAGAAATGTGACAAAAAGCGGTTAGCAGTTCATCCTAAAGGTAGAGAACCCAAAAAGGAGGAAGGAATGCTAACCGCGCCAGAAATAACTATAGCAGTACTGATGAATGTATTGCAAGTAACGCCGATGGGAACAAACGTAAATGTAATGCGTCTGATGTGGGCAATGCTGAATGGGTCGTTTCTGAAAAGTCGAGGAGCAATCCATAGCGCATTGAAAGAAAGCGGGTTTGAAGATGAGGAGCTCCGGCGAAGCTGGTGGAGCTTTCGATATGGATCATGGGATATCACAAGTCTGCTGGGGTCGTGGCAAGAAGAAGTGGAAAGGGGAATGGGAGGCAAAAAAGTTAGAAGGGTACCGAGTGAAAAGCATAGATATCACAGGGTTCTGGCGACCGAAGCTGCAAGGGAAAGTGAACCGACTCTATAACTCAACGGCTCGTCGGGCATTGCCCGCGCTCATCTTTGGAGTGATGATAAGCTCGGGGGAGATAGGCGGGAAGCGAGTGCCACTGCTCAAGGCAATCATGAGATGCACGGTTGGAACAAAGGAAAGTGAGTTTCGGAAAAAGCTGCTGACAGAGACGAAGAAATCACTGGAGTCAGACGAAGTGGCGGTGGTCGATGCCGGGTTTACAATCAGAGAAATGCTAGAAAGCGGCATAGACCGATTTGTCCTGCGGGAAGCCATTAACTGCACAGTGCGCCGCAATGAGTTCCCCAAACGCAAAGAAAAAGGCAGACCACCTGAATATGGTGATATTGTGCGTCCGCTCTCTCGCAGCTATAAGGGAAAGCGACTCGAGGCTACAACTCCGGACTCGTCTGGTCGCTTTCTCTATAGTGGTCGCCTGATTTGCTATCAAGCATGGCACAATCTCGTCCCCAGAACAACCAAGGTCGATACAGCCAACCGTACCTACTCGATTTACGTCATTCAGGATCCGGCCTACAACACACCTTTGGTTTTGGCGACCGTTATGACTTTGCAGCCTGAAACCATTTATCTTGTCTACCTGGAACGCTGGCCTGTTGAACATCCCCCCTTGGCTTCCAAGCAGATGATTGGCTTACATCGTCAATTTGTTCATGCCGATGAGGCTTGTTTCCGCTTACCTGAACTGGGGCTGCTTGCTGGCAATCTTCTTTCCCATTTAGCCGCTTCTCTTCCTCCCATACCGACTGGCTACTGGGCTCGAGAGCCTCAAGCCACTCCCGGCAGGCTGCGCCGTGTTCTCTCGAGTGCTCTTTTTCCAACTCCTGACCAACTCGACCCTGACTTTCGGAAAAAGGCCTCGGTTTCACACCATTTCCCTAAAGGCGTTCTCGCTCATCGCCGCCTCAATGCCGCTGCTTAAACTAGCCGAGCACTATTTTTACATTTTATCCCGTTTTTTCAGGGTGGATTCTTTTTTCCGCCCCTTTCGGTTTGCCCTTTGTCACTCAAGCCTTTACCAGAAAGTAAAGTTCAACGGTTTGCGACCATTTGGGGTCGTCCACAAATAAATTTTGAGCATTGTTTTCTCCAAGACCATTGTTCCTATCCACCATCAGTTGTCCACCATAACGTTTGTAGATCCAGGTAGGTAAAAACACCAAGAATTCCGAGCATGAGCAGCGCCACTGGTAGATAGCACCAGCGCCAACTGGTTGACCAAAGTACTTTGATGTTGTATGTAATGACCCCGATGGCGAGGATTTCAAGAATCAGGCTCGCCGCCGCGGAGATCGTTCCAGTAATACCGAGCCAGGGGATGACAAAGGGCAAGAGGAGATACTGAACAGTACAACGGATGGCAGAGAAGATAATCGATCCCGTCACCGCTCTGCTCGCTCGCTGGTTTTGGATAGAAGTAGGTTCGTTCATTTCGGTCATAATTTTTCCCCGTTCAATACGGACAGATCCAAATAATCCTCCACATATCCCTTGCGCAATAATGTCTTGGGCACAAATCGATCATATTTGTGCTGTTGTGGGGCTTCATCCTCGCTGAGCAGCTCAAGTCCGCTCAGATTTGAGGTCTCAATCGTCGTCAATTGCTTATCTAAAGCGTGCATGCCGGCTGGGCACTTCACAACCAGATAATAGGGTGACTGGGCATCACGCACCGTCAGATCTAGCTCCTCTTTCAACACATGCTGTACATAGCGCGCCAATGTGTTGAATCCAATCGTTCCCACCCATGGAAAAATAGCGTAAAGATCACCGCCAAGCGGAAGAATTCGTCTATTGTGCATATCGACTCGCTGCGCCAGTTGACGAGCGTCGGCCAACCGTTCCTGCGCGCGTGGCTGCAAGTAACGATAGAGAGTCTTTTCTGCCAGAACCTGGCGCATCCGTTCAAGGAGGCGCGTGTGAATCTCGCCTCCCCCACCGCGCCACATGCTCTGGGCCTGTCCGCCGACCAGTTTGACAAAGATCATACGCCGCCGAGAGTTCACTTCTTCCACTTCCCAGGTGCGACCGGCCAAACCAAAGCGCTCGCCCTCTGCGGGGATCTCGGTAATGCGTCCGATTTCACCCTCTTCAGAGCGCACCAAATATTCTTCTTTCTCCTCAAAATTTGCATAGAAGCGGAAGTTCCGCACGACCCGCTCACCCACCAAACCCACAATCAGGCCACCATTCTCCATCCGTTCGATCTGGTCCGTCTCAATCAGGTGCTGAAGCAATAGACGATAATCATCTTGTGAAATATGACGCAGCGGAGAGAGCGTCAGAACTTGGCGCGCCAGGTTTGCAGGCGTCAGTTCACCTTGGCTTGTCAAGGTACTCATTGTTTGATGATAGAGCAGGCTGTAGGGATACCGAGTCTGGCGAATGGGTTCGATCCATTTTTCCTCAACATAAAGCTGAATCATTGCAATGCTTTGTAGAAGGGACCAGGGCAACTGTTTTGGCACTGTGTCGTGTCCGGTCGGCATCTCTTCGCAACAGACAAACCACATCTCCGACGGGTCGCCACGCCGCCCCGACCGCCCCAAGCGCTGGAGAAAACTAGCCACAGAAAAAGGGGCTTCCAATTGAATGATTCGCTCAAGCTGACCAATGTCAATGCCTAACTCAAGCGTAACGGTCGCTGCTGTCACGGCACGCATATGCTCATCCTTCATCGCATCTTCAGCAGCTTCGCGCAATCCTGCTGAGATACTGCCATGATGCACGTGGTAAATATCAGGCAAATTGAGACGCTGTGCAACCTGACGCAACCCGCCAATTGTCTCCTCAACCGTTCTCCGATTGTTGGCAAAAATCAACGTTTTTGTTCGCTCTTGCGCGCGGTCAAAGATGTACTGAACATGGGGGAATGCGCCTACACCTCTCTTGTTGTTTGTGTAATCTTCGCCTTCTTGATAAAAATGCTCTAACGACAGTCGAATTCGACTACGCGCATCACTAACCGCTGTCATGACCGATTGTTGCGAATTGCCCCTCAACCATCTTTCCGCCGATGTATAGTCCCCCAATGTGGCGGATAATCCGATTCGGCGAGCAGGTTCATTCATAGAGCGCGCCAATCGTTCCAACAGGCAAAGAACCTGTCTCCCGCGTTCAGAACTCATGAAAACATGGATCTCATCGATCACAACAAAACGCAATTCGCAAAAAAGGTGCGCTAGTTCGACCGTACGATTGATCAATAAACTTTCTAGGGACTCAGGCGTGATCTGGAGAACGCCGCGTGGATTTTGGATCAATCGCCGTTTTTGGCCAGAAGAAATGTCTCCATGCCAAGCCCAGACCGGAATATCAACCTCCTCCAATAACCCTGTCAGCCGCTCAAATTGATCGTTGATCAGTGCTTTCGTCGGCCCAATGTAGAGGACACCGAGGGAGTCAGGTGGTTTTTCGTAGATGCTTGTGAGAATCGGGAGGAATGCAGCCTCTGTCTTGCCGGAAGCTGTTCCCGCAGCCAGAATCAGATGCGCATCGGTATCAAAGAGTACTTCACACGCTTGAACCTGAATGTCGCGCAGCTCTGTCCATTGATGGCGATAGATATACTCTTGGATAAAAGGGGCCAGGCGATAGAAAGGGTTATCATTCATGGTCTTCTACAGGTCGAACTCTGCAAAATTATCGTCTCCCGCTTCTAGATTTGGGTCGTCTGGATCCTGTGATAAGCCAGAGGGTTTAAACTCGCTACTACCAATCAGAGTCCGAAATTGCGTCTCTGGGTTTTGACGCAACAAGTTGAGGACACCAAAAAAATCGCGCACCATTTCACGCGGGGTTAAGAGCGCGTCCGCCCCCACACGATTCGCAACAGCCTGCATAAAGAGTTCAAGATCCTCATCAGAAAGTTCTGGATCGTACTTGAAATGTACTTTATAGATCTCTAGCACGCGAGAGAGCAAGACGAAGATCTCGGAATGGTCCAATGTTTTGAGCTGGATGACTGGTCCAGCCACATCAGTCAGCGTTGTGTCTCCGAATCGCGTTGCCGCCAAGCGCGTATAGAGCGCTTCATAGCTATAAAGTCCACGTCGCTGATCCTCTACAAATTGAAGTGTACCGCCAACCACAATGTTTAAGTGCCGCGCCTTTCCTTGCATGGTATCATTGAACATTGTAAGCAGCTTTTCATAGTTGTTGTTACGCGCCACCGTGTGCGTAATCTTGTAGAGATTGACCGCTTCATCGATTAGGATAATCAGCCCCTTGTACCCAATCGAAGCGATAAACGAGGCAAACAACTTGATATACTCATACCAATCGTCATCCGTCACAATGACTCGTACGCCAAGAGCCTCTCGAGCTTCCGTTTTGGTGTTAAACTCACCCCGTAGCCAGCGCAATGCAGCATCACGCCGCGTTTCATCGTGGGCAATATACCCATCCCAATAGGTTGCAATCACTTTAGCATAATCAAATCCATGCACCATCTCTTCCATCTGGTTGATCACGCTGAAGATCCGGCTCTCGACAGCCTTGTTAAACCCCTCATCGTCGGGTGTCAACTCGGTCTCGGTCATCACTTGTGACTGGATTCCTGAGATCCAGCGCTCGAGAATGGCGGAGAGTGCACCACCATCCGGGCGCGCTTTGGTCGACAAATTACGCATCAGTTCCCGATAGGTGTTGAGGCCGGCCCGATTGGTGCCCGTCAACCGTCGTTCTGGAGAAAGATCGACATCCGCCACCACATAGCCACGCTCCATTGCCTGATTGCGGAGCAGTTGGAGCATAAAGGTTTTGCCCGATCCGTATCGCCCCACAATAAAGCGAAAGGCTGCGCCACCCTCACTCACATTCTCCAGATCTTGCATCAGCGCTTCGATCTCAATCTTACGCCCAACGTTGATGTATTCCAACCCAATGCGCGGCACAACGCCTGCATTGAGGGAACTGACAATGGCGGTAGAGATGCGACGTGGGATACGGCGTGGAGGGCTGGCTGTTACGGGAACTGGGTTCATGACAGTATCATTTTCTTCATTTGATCATGCGTTTGACGGATGCCACATACTCTTCATCGATGATGTGTGGTGTTGGATCTGTCTCGATTAAGAGATCACCGATTGTATCTTGGGCAAATTCATTTACTTGATCTATCAGTGCAGAAGGCATTGTGCCATGCTCAGTTGCGATTGAGCGGATTGCTTTGTCCAGTTCATTCTCTTCCGTCACGATGACGCGCAGAACGTCCAGATGAGGTTGTGCCAATTCGGCAAATAGCTCGTTCCATCCTTCATCCTCAAATTCGACGGCAACAAACTCGGTCTCTTCAAGCGTCTGATTTCCAATCCCATTATCCCCAATATCGATATCTTCAACATGAGCTTGAGCCGAAATGACTCGTTCAGTCAATTCGATAGGATAGTCGGTCACATCTTCTCTATTTGGACGATCAGAAGAACCGCCTGTGCCGCTCGCCTCACCTATCTCCCCGACTGGTTCGGATAACAATTCCTGCTCGGAATGAACATTTGATCCTTCGTGGTCTGACAAAGCTTGAATCGTTTCTCCTGTTGACACCTCATTCTCCACTTCTTCCTCTAAGTTCAACAGCTCAAAGACCTGATCTGATTCTTGGTGCAGTTTTTGCACTCGCTCCAGATCGATCTCGACTTGGGGTAGCGGCTTCGAGACGTCCTTCTTCTGCTCCTTGCGAGAAGGAATGGTGACCGAACGATTTTTTCCGTTGAGACTTTGCTTTTCCCGTTGGACAACCTCAAGCTCAGTCACACTTGGAGTGGCTTGAACTGTCTCAGCGATAATCTGCTTCAAATTTTCCTCTAGACCTTTGACCTGCAGTCTGCCACGATGCCCAACAAGTTTGCGCAGCAGGTTTTCAGTCTCTTTGACAATTGGCGTCAAGAATTGTCGAAGGGGAACATGAGTTGAATAAGAGTAAACTTGACCAATCGTTATGTATTGATCAGAACCTGCATAGAGCGCTTCGTCAAATGCGTAACGTGCTAATTTTATGGCTTGTTGTGGACAATAACGCTCAAAAATACCCGGACCATTCTTCTTCAAATGGAGATCGATCTTCGCAAGCACAGAGGGAATCGTCCGTTCCATAATTGTACGATGCCCAGCTTGAAAAAACTTTGCTATAGCTGGCTAATATCATATCCGCAGAGGAGCGGGATTGATTGTAAGGAATGGGTGGCGTTGCAAATGCCGCAAATCGATCGACTTTCAAGTCATTAACGACGATATAATCAACGATCCAATCGAGCAGATCAGTGTAAATCTCTGGGTGCACGTCACGATAGTTGGTCCACAGGCGCAACAGCTGCTCATATCCATCTTTGGCATTTTGCGTTCCGATTTGATTGATGAGTTCATATGCGTGAACATAGATGTAAGCGCGCGATGTCTCTGGGTATTCCTGATTTCGCACCCGATCACGCCAATAAAAATACCAATCAAATTGCGCTTCATCCATTGCGTCATAGGAGGGCCAGTATGGATTGAAGGGAACGTACTTTGCTTCGTTTTGCTTGCGCTTAACGAATTCTTCTGCTTGAAACACAAAGCGTTGCTCTGGCTCATCAAGAAAAGCCCTGGGGTTGGCAATTTCTCTGAGCTCAATCCCTTTGCGTTGTGCCGCTCGTTTGATCACTCGATAGGTACGCCAGAGAGCAATCACAATGGCAGAAACCGCTAAAACGAGAATACCCACAATAATGTAAGTAACAATTCGGCTACGTGTCATCCAATAGATGATCGCAACGATGACAATCAAGATGACAATGGTTCGAATACGCATATCACGTTCAACAAAGATTCATCACAACTCAATCGCGAACAGGATGACTGAAATTATACCATTATTGACAAAACATATCGTAATAACATATGGTATGCTTGAATTTCCGATAAATGACCATGATCGGAACGATCATGACAGTGAGGTAAAGCATGAACAGAAGAACCTTGTTCTGGATTGGTGGATTGTTTCTTGCCCTGTTAATTGGCTGCGGCCTGCTTTTTGCAATTGGGATCAACTTGAGCGAATTTGACACAAATGTGGGGCCAGGGGTGGCGATTGTGCGAGTCGAAGGGATCATTCTGCCTGGCGAAGGAACTGCGGATCTCTTTGGCACAATGGGCGCATTTAGCACAATCATCGTCGATCATCTCAAACAAGCAAACGAGAATGAAGATGTCAAGGCCGTGATTTTGGCCGTTGACAGTCCTGGCGGCAGCGTCTATGCGTCAGATGAGATTGCGCTTCAAGTAGAGGCCATGGATAAACCGATCGTGGCCGCGATGGCCAGCATGGCAACCTCAGGCGGCTACTATGTGTCTGCCAAAACAGACGAGATCTGGGCGAGTCCTCACACTTTAACCTGTTCGATTGGCGTCATTGCCCAGTTCCTCAATTATGACGAACTGGCGGCCGAATATGGCGTCGAAAATGTAGTCATCAAGAGCGGTAAACTCAAAGATGCCGGCAATCCATTCCGCGACTTTACCGATGAAGAGCGCGCCCTTTGGCAAGCAATGATTGACGAAGCTTACGACGCGTTTGTTACAGTTGTAGCTGGAGGGCGGGATATGGCGGATGCTTCCGTCCGCGAAATTGCGGATGGGCGCGTTTGCACTGGTAAGCAGGCCCAAGAAATGAACTTGATCGATGAGTTGGGCTACCTGCCCGATGTGATCAAGCGAGCGGGCGAACTCGGCGGATTGGGAGATGACCCCGCTATTATTGAATACAAAGAAGAACCAGGGCTGTTCGATATTCTCACCTCGATGAGTAATCGCCCCGGTCCGGTAACAGAGTTGCGCCGCATGTTGGAATATCGGACGGGGTCACCGTTGATGTATATTTACACGGGTCAATGATAAGGGAAACCTACATATACCCCGTATAAGGCACCGTCCCATTTTCATCCGTTACATAGCCCCAGCGCGCAATATACTCATCTCCGTGCAAAAACTCATCACCTAACGCTGCTAGCTTTCGGTCGAGGGCTTGATCGAGTTCAGCTTGAATCGTTGCCGTCTCAGGCTGGTCGACGAGATTGTTCAGTTGATAGGGATCTTGCACATTGTCATAAAGCAGCCATGGACCAGCTAAGGCGCGGGCGTAGGTATATCGCTCTGTCCGTAAGCCACGATATTCTCGTCCCCCAACGCGTCGTTCATACTCGCCAAACGGATGATAACAAGCGAGCAGGACGTTGTCAGCTGGAGCATCTGCACTGCCACGCAAATAGGGAGCATAATCAGTCCCATCCACTGTCTCTGGAATAGGTAATCCACTCAGGCTTAATAACGTTGGCATCAGATCAGGCGTGTTGATCGGCGCATCGATCAGACGCCCATTGCTGCCAAAACGTGCCGGATAATGAATCAACAAGGGGACGTGCATCGATTCTTCCCAGGGACGCTGCTTGCGCACCTCCCCTTGAGAGTGGAGCATATCGCCGTGGTCAGACCAGAAGACAAAGAGCGTGTTCTCGGCAATGCCACTCTCGGTTACAGTTTCCATTAAGTCACCCATCAGATCATCAAGTGCCGTGCAGTGGGCGTAATATCCCGCTAGTTCCTCACGTGCAATCTCCTCCTTATCCGCCGGCACATTCGGATGTAATATTAAGCTTGCCGGATCGTACATATCGCGATACTTTTGCGGTGCCGTTTCATAGGGATTGTGGGGTGGCCCCCAGGAGAGAACAAGCAGGAAGGGATTCTCTTGACTCGCATGAGAACGGATATAGTTCTGCGCCTCTCGCGTCTGTGGAATGGCATCATAGCCATCCCAGACGAGCTGTTCGTCACTGTCACCTGCATAGTAAGGAGAGTGGTTGTAGTTGTGTGTGCATTCAAGCACCATCCAGTGCTCGAAGCCCTGTCTGCGCTCTGGTGGAATGTAAGATGAGCGGCCTTGACCGTCGACATGCCACTTGCCAATATAAGCGGTGTTATAGCCGCCAGCCTCAGTAGATCCAAATTTGGCGTTTTTGGCTATTTTCAGTCGAGATTGCAGGGATTTTGGAGTCATTTATTCAGATTTCGGTTACAGAAAACAACCTATTTCATATCTGAAAATCGCCCAAATCTAACGCAAAAACTAGATATCGACCGGCAAATTTGTATTTATGTCAACTGTTTAGCCAGAATTCTCTCTCAAAACCTGAAATTTGGATCTACTGAGCCTTGAATGCTTGCGCCAATGAGACGGCCTCGTTGCTCAACGTTACATCATTGACAAAAACACCATGTTTATCGGGGTACCGACCAGTGAGGAGTGATGCGCGCGCGGGACAGCAAACAGGGCATCCAGAAACAGCGAGCGAAAAATTGAGGCTTTGGGTCCCCAAGCGGTCTAAGTTTGGCGTCTTGACATTGGGATCGCCACCAAAACCGGTTGCCTGGCAGCGCCACTGATCTGCGAATATGAAGATAACGTTTGGGTGGTTCATAGTCTCTAATCTCTTATTGTAATACCAACGTCCCCCACTCTGTGGGTGTCTTGTGATCGGTGCGCGCAGGCGAAGCAGAGAGGACAGTCTGTTGCGCGGGGGTGGGATCATCATTGTCGTTGATGCTCACGTTAAAGCCAAAAGCCATGTTTGTTTGAACTACATTTGACTGCACAAAGAACGTTCGCCACGGAATCCGTACCTCCACATGATAACCATCGTCGGTGCTACGCGCAAAGCCCGGAATCGAGAGCGACCCCTCGTCATCGAACGGAAGCCAGCGATATCCACGAATGCCGTTATAACCTGGACCAAAACTAATGCCGATCTGGTAGTCATCATTGCTGATCTGGCTTTCAGAGAAATCCTCGCTCAACAAACGGTCAAAGTGAATCTCCAGACCATCTCCCTGCCACATATTGCTACCATCCGGTCCACTTTGATAGGTCTCGTCAATCACACGAACGGCCAGATAAAGATCGTCCTCACTCCAACGAATTTGAAATGCGCCAGATAGATCTGCTTGACCACTGTGTTTGTCTCGGCCTTGTACGATTGTGTTGATTGGATTCCACTCGCCATTCCACTCATCCAACACGCCGTCAAGGTTGATCGAACCAGCACGTGGTGCAAGAAAGATGCCCTGACTGCTGGGACGTAGCAGGCTTTCACTCACACCACCTGATTCGGAATCCACAATCGGTGAACGCACAACCTCTGCTTCGTCTTGTGGCTCAGTGCCCTCTTGCGCTACTTCACCCGGATTCTGATTCTTCCAGCGTTCGTCCGCATACGCGACCAACGTGACGGGGCGCCAATCGCCAGCCAATGCTTGGTTATAGAGGCCATCTGCGGTACAAGATTCAACTTGTGCACTCTGTAAGATAAAGCCCTGCTCAAAAGATTGGATCAGTGCACAAAAGCCCTTTTCTTTATCAGTCGCCCAACCGAGGGCTTGGAAGATATCGTCTCGAATGCTCCAGACGTAGCCAAAGCCCCGAATGGGTGCCTGCAACCCGTTGGGCGGCGTCCCACGATTCTGCGATTCACTGCCATCCCATTTCTCATTGATGCGGAACCAGCGACCCTCGCTTTGACCATAGAATGCATAAGCTGCGTCTGTGTCACTACGCCACAGCATCGCTCCTCGCTCAAATGGCTCCCAGGCCGACCAAACAATGGCCATGCCAGAAGTCGCACAACCAAGCGCCGAACGGCTGTAGAGCCCGGCAAACTGTCCATCTACATCACTCGAACAGGGAGTCGGCGGCGGTGTCCACGTTGCTGTTGGCTCAGATTCTTCCTCCGATTCCTCTTCAGGCTCATCGGGCGTTGGGGTCGCTTCTTCATCTACTGAACCTGTCTCGTCGTTGGAAACGTTCGTTGGAGAGAGTGCGTTATCATCTTCTCCCGATGCTGCGGGGGGAGCGGCGCTCCATCTATCGGCCACTGTGGAATAGGCAATACCAACAGCAGCACCGAAAAAAATGAGAAGCACAATAACAGCAGGCCACAACCAACTCGTCCCTTGCCTTTTTGCTGGCTCTGCCTGGTTCGTAAACACCGGAGACGCTTGAGGAGCTGTTCGTGTCGGACTAGAGCTTGTTGATTGGGATGATGTTGGTCGTCGTGTTGGTGGGTTATATGACGTTGACTGTGATCGTGACGGAGGAGCGGCATAGGTAGGACGAGGCTGTGGGTCCGGTCGATTCTGCATGATCCAATCGACAAGCGTAAAGCCATCAATTAGTTGAATCGGTTTGCCAAAAGCCCATTCGCGCGCCTGCTGCGTAGGCTGTCCAGTTGTGACGAGATAAGCTTCATCCGCGCGATTGTGCATCATCGTACCATAGAGATCGCGAATGGTTGGTTGTCCCACACTACCATCATACCGCTTGCATTGGACAACAGCGGTCTGTCCGGCTTTGCGGAGAAAGACGTCGACACCTTCATCTCCACTGGCGCCGACGGTTTCCGCTCTATACCCGCGCCGCTCAAATAGAATAGCGGTCAAATGTTCGAAAACGATGGGATCCATCGCCTTGAGCCGTTCCAATGCTTGCACTTTGTTTAGGCGATAGAGACGTTCCAACTGTTCTGTGGCAGCTTTTCGCAAGCGATCGGTCTGTTGTTCATCCATAGACAATTACCCCGGCATAAAAAATTCATACCGATCTGGATCGCTATATCCATCGATGGCGGTTGTGGGCAATCCCGGATTTTCTAATGCTGCACGAACGATGCGTTTGTTAAAGTCCCCCACGAATTCGCTATTCAAATACTCATCTACAGGCATCCATTGACAGTCCGCAATTTCGGCATCCTCCTTAACAATCTCTTTGCTTAGTGGCGAGAGACGACAGACAAAATAGATGTCCGACTTTCCATAACGGTAGCCATGCCAATGACGGAAACAGACCAATACCTCAAACTGGGCACGTACACCCGTCTCTTCAAAAACTTCGCGCACAACACCCTTGACGAGATGTTCACCTGGCGCAAGTGCCCCTCCGGGCAGTTTCCAGTAAGGACGGCTCTTGTCGCGACGATATAGTGGGTGGCAAAAGGCGGGATGAACGCCCCTTCTTCTAAGCGCTGCGTCAACATCAATGTTTTTTCACTGCTGTGATGAAAGGTAAAACCTGCATCAACTGCAGCTGGGATTAATGCTGACAAATGAATCGGCATCTCGACCCAGACAACCTTAAATCCCTCTCGTTGCCAGACAGAGAGCGAATAGGCCAACCGCTTGCGAAACTGCTCTGGCGTCATATCTAAATGTTCGTGGGTGATGACAATTCCACCAAAAGGATTGGCTTCAGCCTTTAACATCTCCATCGGCACTGACTCTACTTTAACTGACTGGGTCATAACGAAACTCCCAAAAATCCACGTGTAATTTGAAAATCAATATTCCCTTGTTGAACGAGTTTAGGCTGAACCTTCCCTGCGATCAGATCTGCTGCAAGCTGGAGCATCTGCCTCGCCCAATCCTCTTCATTTCCCTCCAACACAAGGTCAAGGTCGTCACCAAAATTGGCCTCCATCCCCTCATCTGCAGTCACTTGGAGAACAGGCACCAACGGATGTGTTTGGACTGTATGTTGTCCCACATAGGCAAGCACCAACTCGACTCCCGTTGCTCCGATACCCGACAAAGTCTCGACCCAATGGCTGGTGGGTGTCTCCATGATGTGGAAACCCGTGCTCGCTGCGTGTTCACCATAAGCCAGAGAAGGCATGACGGTCTGAGTAGGCAAGAGTGCCTCACGATAGAGAGCTGATGAGAGATATCCCGCGTTTTCGGGTGATACAATGGTGCCGCCCGCACCAACAACCGCCTTTGTTAATTGAGCTAGAGAGCGAGCGACTCCATCTGAGACTGGTCCATCACTCATCAACCCAATGCGAAGCGCTCCAATACCAGCCATTTTTTTGGGGTTGACGGGCGCATCTGCCAACCGCCGAGCAAACCAATCGTCAATCTTTTTGGTGACAGCATCAATCCCGCCATCCAATTGGATGCTGGCCCATCCTAAATTATCTAGATCAAAGTCACTATCTTCAAGCGCATTGCGCATATGATCGTTGTGAGTCTTTTCGCAGCCATGTTCTAGCAGGAGACAGTGCTTCACCAATGGATGAAGAATATAGCCCACCATGGTTCGTGTGGCCAATTCCTCAGATTGACCGCTCGATACCCCACAGCCCTCTGTATGTGCCAAGGAAACAAAACGCGAGAGTCCATCACTTTGGTCATTTCGTTTCTCGTTGAGATACTTGGCAATCATTGCTGCCACTTGCCCCGAACACAGGCTCGTGGGGAGAATGAGACCTACCTGATCGGAGACCGGTCCATTGGCGGTCTGAATCATGGGAATCTCTATGTCGAACTGGTCTGCATCGCTGGTATGAATGGCTATACTGCTTCCAGTTGGCTGTGGTGCATTCAACAACGTTTCTAAATTTGCCGTGCTTGTTTGGGTCCAGTTGCGCCAAATTTGTGCTTGGGCATGACCAGCCTGTTCGCCCACACTGCGCGCGCCCGAAGCCACCCGCACAGTTAAGTCGAAGGTCTCCTGCCCCAATTCGTCCATAGGTGTGCCATCGAGGTAGGCTCCTGAATTGACATCCATATCGCGTGCAAGGAGCCGGTAGCGCTGACTTGTGGTCACAAATTTGATGGTTGGTGCAAAAGGAAAATTGGTAATGGATCCATTCCCAGTCACAAAGAAGATCATGTTACAACCCGCAGCCACCTGGCCCGCAATACTCTCTAGATCATTGCCAGGGCTGTCCATAAAGTAGTATCCCGGCTGCTCCATTGGCTCGCTGTAGCCGATTACATGGTCCAAACGAACATCGGGATGGCGTTTCATGGCTGCCCCAATGGATTTGAGCACAATGTTATAAAGGCCGCGGTATTTGTTGCCACCAGAAGGATTTCCTTCTGCTGAATGCCCATGCCAAGCTGCTCGGTCTTTGAAGCTCTCTATCGTATCGAGAAATTTCTGAGCGGTCTCTGCGTTACTGACTTTGTCGAGCACATATGGCTCGGCTCCAATCAACTCATCGGTCTCTGCCAGATTGGCTGCTCCGCCATAACGAATCACTTCGCGCGCCACCCACGATGCCAAAGGATTCCCCGAAATGCCTGAAAATGAGTCAGATCCACCACACTGCAAAGCAATTTTCAGATGCTTCAACGACTCGGGGGTACGCGCCGTCTCGTCAACTTCATCTAGCCACTTACGCACAATGGTCTCGCCTCGGTCGAGATTGTTCTGAAAGCCGCCTGTCAAGCTCAAGAAATGGTGAGGCACATCATCTAATGGATAGCCATGTTCGATCATATAGTTGCGCACCATCTCATTGGTCACTGGTTCCAATCCATAATCAACCGCCAATACGGCTCCCACATTGGGATGCACAATAAAACCAGCCAGTGTACGGAGTAGCAGTTCCAGGTTATTGGGCGTTTCATTGACACTTCCACCTTCCGTGTGCGCAACAGCCACAACATCATCAATATTTGTATAGTGCTCCACTTCACCACGAAGACGCGCAGCCAACTGTTTCACATAGCTGCCGGTGCGAGACGTCGTCCCCAACAGCACAATCATATTGCGTGTACCGACACCGCGTTGCCCCGCTCGTCGGTACCCCTGGAACATGTATTCCTCAGGATAACGCAGGGTTGGTTCCGCAGCCCGAAAGGTAGCCTTGTTCAGCTGATAGGGTTCGATCTTGTCGGCAAAGTTTGGTTCGTTCGGCAAGGCAAAATCGATGGAACGACCAGAGAGCGCCGCCAGCGTACTCTCGTTGCAAACATAGTTGCCAGGTATGATCTCCTTTGTAGCAATGCCAAAAGGAAGATTCCAAGAGAGCAATTCCGCCCCAGGCTCAATTGGTTGAATCGCAAAACGATGACCTTCGAGGATGGTGTGGTCAAGGGTAAACGATTGACCGTTATCCTCGATCTGTGTACCGGCATCGAGCTTACGGATGGCAATTGCGACATTGTCTCCAGGGAGTGGGATGCGCCCGATATCGTGAAGTTGGTAAATGTTGTTCATTTGGTTCCTCGTGTTGTACGTGGTACGTCTTGCGTGAACCAGTTTACACGCTGACCGTGTTGCTTGAAAAGTAATTGCAACTGTGTGAGTAACCACCATAAATCGTGGGTTGGTCTATCAGAGCGAAAACTGTTCTGATTTGAAATAATTGGCTGGTTATGCGACAGTGTGTCCCAAGGTCTGTATATGGAGACCGCCAAGTTAGAGAATTCGCTCAATTTATACTCACTACTATACACACCTAGCTATGTGAGGTGTTTCTGTTGAGAAGATGATTACTATCCACAATCAACTATCTACTATCAACTACAGTTGTATCGTTATAGATCTGTCGTCAGTAAACTTTGCCCTGTCATCTCGTCCGGTTGTGGTAGGTCCATTAATTCTAGAACTGTCGGTGCAACGTCGGCCAGAATACCGCGGGGGCGTAGACCAATGTAGTCGTTACCAACAGCAAAGAGGGAGACCGGCCCTGTTGTGTGATAGGTATGGGGCGTACCAGTCACCTCGTCAAGCATACGCTCGGCATTGCCATGATCGGCCGTGACGATTGCCACACCGCCATGCTCCACTATAGCCCGAACGAGACGACCAGCACATTTGTCAGTGGATTCTACGGCCTTGATTGCGGCAGCAAGATCCCCCGTATGACCAACCATATCCGGATTGGCAAAGTTGACCAGAATAAAATCATCAATACCAGTGACGATGCGTTCTTCAACCTTGCCGGCTAATTCTGGTGCACTCATTTCCGGTTGCAGGTCGTACGTGGCAACCTTTGGGGATTGGACAAGTAGCCTTTCCTCACCAGGAAACGGTTCTTCATTGCCACCATTAAAAAAATAGGTTACATGTGCATACTTCTCGGTCTCTGCGGCATGAAATTGCTTGCGATGGTGATTGCTAATGACCTGAGCCAACGGATTCGCAATATCTTGCGCCCCGAAGACAACCTCCACGGGTAAGTCCGACTCATAGGTTGTCATCGTCACGAGATGTAGAGGATGAACTGGATTCATTGTCGTCCGTTCACTCGAATCATGACCGGTCAACATGCCTACAATCTGTCTCATGCGATCAGCACGGAAGTTAAAGCAGAGAACATAGTCGCCTGGTTCAATCGAAAGATTTCTCTCGGTCTGCCCACAAATGATAAAGGGGGTAATAAATTCGTCAGATTCTCCTGATGCATAGGCATCTTCGAGAGCATCTTTGGTCGATTGAGCACTACGACCCTTGCGATATACCATCGCATCATAAGCGGCTTGCGTTCGCTCCCAACGCTTATCGCGATCCATTGCATAATAGCGACCCGAAAGGGTCGCTATTGTACCAGCCTGTTCAGATTGTAGAAATGCTTCAAGTTCGGGGATAAAGTCTGTTGCGCTCTTTGGCGGCGTATCGCGCCCATCTGTAATCGCATGAAGAATCGAAAAAAGGCCGTGTTGTTTCGTTAGGCGAAGAAGAGCGTACAGATGACGACTGTGGCTGTGTACACCACCCGTTCCAATCAGACCCATTAGATGGAGTTTTGCTCCATCCCTTTTGACGGCTTGAAAACAATGTTGGAGCGTTTCATTTTCAACGACCAAGCCATCCTGAAATGCGCGATCAATACGTAAAATATCTTGGTAAATGATACGACCTGCCCCCAAGTTTAGATGCCCCACCTCCGAGTTACCCATTTGGCCAGACGGGAGACCAACAGCCTCACCAGAAGCATCTAAAATTGACCGCTCACCGTTGCGCAACCATGCGTCGAAGTTTGGCGTTTCGGCTTGCGCCACAGCATTTCCATGCTCCATCTCGCGGATGCCCCATCCGTCCAGGATCAAAAGAGCAACCGGCTTGTATCGCTCCATAACGACCTCAATATACACCACACTCGCTCATAGCTTTAAATAAATTCGACTCTTTGAGGTTTTGTGGGATAAACGTTGGATGGTTTGTTGGTTTGCTCGTTTGTTCACCAACCAGCTAACCAACTGACAACCACACAATTCCTCAGACAACCATAAATTCGTCTACATTTACTTGATGAAAATACGGTCCAATTTATTTAAAGTTATGGCAGTACTCAATATAAAAAGAAAAACAGTCGGATCGGCGGTGCCGAATCCGACTGCAAATTTCCAACACGAGAACAAATATCAAATAACTTGAACATATCATTCTCGAGTAAAACAAAGGCTTGTCCTGAGTCCCCGAGGGAACTTATGTTCAAGTTATTTAATTCCAATTCCATAGGCAATCTAGCGAGCGATTACTGATTGGCTAGATTGACTTCCGTCTTGGGATCAAAGATATGAGTATTGGCCATATCAACAGCCATTTCTATCTGTTCACCATTGATTACCTGGGAACGAGGGTCGACGCGTGCGACGAACTGCTTACTGTCAGCTGTCTCCATATAGAGCCAAATCTCACTGCCCATCAACTCGGTTACATCCACCTTCGCTTGCATATCAGCTTGCAAAATATTCGGCGGGATGTAGGGCTTGGCGTGAATATTTTCTGGACGGACACCAAAAATGACCTCTTTGCCCGAATGTTGGCGCCACTCTTGTGCCTTCTCGTCTGGGACGACGAGGCGGAATCCACCCGTGTTGACTTCGAGCTTGCCATCATTTTCAACCAGAGTGGCGTCAAAGAAGTTCATACTGGGGCTACCGATGAACCCACCAACAAAGACATTGTATGGGTGGTTATAGAGCGTGGTTGGTGTGTCAATCTGCTGCAAGATACCGTCTTTCATGACAGCGATGCGGGAAGCCATTGTCATTGCCTCAACCTGATCATGGGTTACATAGATGAAAGTTGTCTGGAGGCGTTGATGCAGGCGGGTCAACTGCGCACGTGTCTGTATGCGCAACTTTGCATCCAAATTCGACAATGGCTCATCGAAAAGAAAAACGGCTGGTTCACGTACAATCGCACGCCCCACAGCCACACGTTGACGCTGACCACCAGAAAGCTGCTTGGGCTTGCGATCTAACAGGTGACCGATGTCGAGAATGTCCGCTGCTTCTTTTACTCGGCGATCAATATCAGCTTTGGGTGTCTTGCGCAACTTCAGACCGAAGGCCATGTTGTCATAAACACTCATGTGTGGATAGAGGGCGTAGCTCTGGAACACCATTGCAATGTCACGGTCTTTGGGTGGCACATCATTGACGACTCGGTCGCCAATCATGATATTACCATCCGTAATTTCTTCCAGTCCCGCCAAAAGACGCAAACTGGTGGTCTTGCCACAGCCCGATGGGCCAACGAAGACCAGAAATTCCTTGTCCTCAACATGAATGTTGAGATTGTTGACAGCAACGACGTCACCAAAGCGCTTGACCACATGATCATAAGTTACACTTGCCATGGATTACTTGCTCCTTTGGAAAACAGATGAAGATTTGAGTTTATTTGATATGATTTTCAAAGACTGATCAGTTAACGGTATAAAGCTACTGGATTCGCTACATAGAACTTGTATGCAGGTTTTACATACGGTTGAGGAATCTGCAGGATACGACTAACATTATGATCAGGGGTGAATTTCAATTTGGGGGAAGTATATCACATCCTGTTTAAGATGCGCAACTCGCCGCGGATTGAAACGGATTCGAGAACGGATTGAGCAGATTGATTGCAATAAATCCGCTCAATCTGATTTAATCCGTTGCTTGGCTTTGCGCAGATCGTCTACGAGATTGCGCCAACCTTCCACCGCTGCCGGTCGATCCCATTGGCTGAGACGTTTGAGATAGGTCGGCTGGAAAGTGGCGAGGGTCGGCAATCCATGTGGGCCATCCCGCCACTCACCACGCTGTTCAGTCAGCTGAAACTCTTTGCCCAACAGCGATTGAGCAGCAGGTCCGCCAATAATCACCAAAACTTGGGGTTTGATCCAGATGAACTCCTCGTCCAACCAAGGCCGACATGCTTTGACTTCGGCAACCCTGGGCGGACGAATCTGAGGGGGTTCATCATTCTTGCTCTCTTTGACAGCCACGCATTTATGAATATTGGTGATCCAGACAGATTTGCGGCTCAATCCCGCTTGCTCCAATGCGGTATCGAGTAACTCACCAGCTGGCCCCGAATAAGGGGTACCCGTGTGGTTGTCTGTTAATGACGGCCCCTGCCCAATCAGCATAATCTGAGCATATGAATCACCCATACCCCAGACGACTTTTTCTCGGGCCGCACTTAACGTGCAGCGGATACATGATTCGCACACTGTTTTGGCAGCATCGAAAGAATCGTATTCAGAGAAAAGAGGAAGCATAATTATTTTTACACATCCAAATTCCGCACTTCATTTGCATGGGTTTGAATGAACCGACGTCGGGGTGGAACGGCACTCCCCATCAACATGTCGAAGGTGCGATCGGACTCTGCGGCATCGTCGATGTTGACTTGGAGAATCGTACGGTTGTCTGGGTTCATGGTTGTTTCCCAAAGCTGCTCATCGTTCATTTCGCCCAAACCCTTGTAACGCTGGTCGATACGCACATTTGCTTCCCCCAACTCTTGGCGCATCGATGTGAGAGCTGAGTCATCATAAACATACTCACTGCTACGCTGGCTCTTGCCATTCACACCGCGCGTCACGGTGACGCGATAAAGGGGTGGCTGCGCAATATAGAGATGACCATCTGCCACTAAAGATTCTAGATAGCGGAAGAAGAAGGTCAGCAATAGGGTACGAATGTGGCTTCCATCGATATCTGCATCTGTGTTGTGTGCGCAGATTCCGCCCATACCGCAGATGAAGTTTTCATGCTCATCGACAGAAAAATCGTAGACCATACCGTTTGTTGCTTCAACCTCTTTGACAGAACGAACGGGTAACCCGATCAGGTCAGCATTGATTGTCGTAAACGAGCGATTTTTCGGGTTTGCCGAATTCTGGCGAATTCGTTCTTGCAATTTCGTGGCATTCTGGTGCTTGCACCAAACATTCTCTATTTTCCAGAGATCTTCCCGGCTTGATACAGAAATCTGATAGGCCCTATGTCGCCGAATCACAGGCTTTCCTCGAATCAGCCCGCTGGATTCTCCCGTCGGCTCAACTACATGTTGTGAGCTAATGACGCCCTGAGAAAGGAGCAGATACATGAGACCGCTGGCAAGTTCCCGTGATACGGTTGTCCAAGCGATGCCATTGGATGTAACAGTGCCGTCTCCCAACAGATACCCACGTAGGAAAACGCGCTGCAATTCGGTGGATACATTGAAAACGAGAGCTGGAATGCGTTTGGTATGTGAGCGTACGCCATCAAACCCAAAAATGAGTCGGAAAGTGGAGGCAACAACGCTATGCACCACGCGCAATTCGCTGGCACGTCTTTCTTGTTCTTTCTCTCCTGCGGGATAGTAACGCGGTTCAATTCCAAAAACATCAACAAATGCTTGATGAAGTTCCCCAACGTGTTGCTCGTTGTTCGTGCCGATGGTCAGACGAATGCCTCCTCGCTGGCTGCACGTCCCTTCTGCTACAAAAGCCGAGCAATAGCATCAACTGTTCATTTACAGGGATGCAACGTTGAACTGCCTGGTCCGCATAATGCTCTGGAGCAAGCTTGATGCCATTCATCTTGGCAACATCATCTGGATACAGATTAGAGAAACGTAGCCAAGGGCGTACCCGATTGCGACCCGAACCGTTATATTGTTCCTGCCAAAGACGGTCGAGCCGTGAATCTCCTATTTCTACTTTTGTAAGCATCTCATCTGTGTCAAGATCGAGCAGTTCGATATAGCGGAGGAAATGCTCCACTGTTGGACGGTTCTTGCCCTTTTCCCAATCATAAAATGTGATCGGTTGCCGAATGCCGACAGTTTCGCAGATAGTCGCCTGGCTCAGACCGAGATTGCCGTTTGGCCGTCAATTGTGCGCCGACCTCTTGCGGAATCGAAACGCGTTGTGCCGTCAGTTGGACATTTTCCACATGTTCCTCTCGAACTCGCTGTTGCTGGATGCGCACAACATCGTCACCCCACAAGATGAGATCCGTGCCAAGACGATCCCGATGTTGCATCAATTCAGCCAGAAGATCAATCCGCTCTACAGGATCAGGCCGGTGCAACGGCAAATGAGCGGAGCAACAACCAAATCGCCAGCGCGAATTTGATCACAGCGCTTCAAAACAACCTCTTGCTGGCCCGCACGATTCTTCTCATACACAAAAACGCTATGTGAAGCCGTCACACGTATGTTTCGACCGTAGCTTGTTTGGATTTCGTAGAGTGGTTCATCGACAGAGTGGCGAATCACGCTCTTGATTGGCTTAAATTCGGTCTCACGGCTCTGTTGATCAAAGCAGAGTACATCATAGCTGGAGACATCTTCGCCTGCTTCAAGTCGCTCGTCGATAAATGATCCAATCTGCACTTGCCGAATCTGTCCCGCAGGAGTGCGTATGAAGCAAGTCTCCCGTGCATCAACACTCATGAGAATAATCCGATTGTACCGTAAACCAGTTGCATCAAAGCTTTCGCCGATGCCGGTTCCCAATGCTGTGATCAATGCTTGAATCTCTTTGTTGGCCAGTGCTTTGTCCAAGCTCGTCTTCTCAATGTTCAAAATCTTACCGCGCAGGGGAAGAATTGCCTGAAAACGTCGGTCACGCCCTTGCTTGGCCGTGCCCCCTGCACTATCACCCTCGACAATATAGAGTTCACACTCATCCGGGTTGCGGCTCGAGCAGTCAGCCAACTTGCCTGGCAGCGTTAAGCTTTCTAATGCACTCTTGCGAATCACAAGGTCGCGCGCCTTTTTAGCCGCTTCGCGTGCCCGAAAGGCAGTACGACACTTCTCGATGATCTGCTTGGCCTCACGCGGGTTCTCATCCATCCACGCGCCCATGGCCTCCGCCACAGCCGATTCAACATGGTAGCGCACTTCATTATTCAGCAACTTCAGCTTGTTCTGCCCCTCAAACTGAGGCTCCAGTACCTTAACGCTCACGATGGCGGTTAGGCCCTGACGCGTGTCGTCCCCCGTAAAGTTTTGGTCATTCCCTTTGATGAAGCCCTGTTTGCGAGCATAATCATTCACCTGACGTGTGATTGCTGCTCGCAGACCGGTCAGATGCGTTCCGCCATCGGGTGTGATGATTGTATTGGCAAAAGCATGGAGTGAGTCATTAAATCCATCTGTATATTGTACGGATGCTTCTACTTGGGTCGACTCAATCATTTGATCGACGTAGATCGGTTCGTTGTGAAGGACGTTGCGGTTGCGGTTCATATAGCGGACAAAAGACTTGACGCCGCCTTCGAAATAAAAATTCATTTCTCGTGGCTCGTCGGGCCGCTCGTCGATGAATTGGAGGGTGATACCACGTGTGAGAAAGGCCATCTCGCGAAAACGTGTGACCAAAGCGTCGTACTCATATTCCAACACTTGGAAGATCGTCTCATCGCGCATAAAGGTTTGGATGGTCCCTGTCTCTTTCTTGTTGACCGTACCAATGACCTCAACATCTGTAACGGGAGCTCCGCGCTCAAAGCGCTGCCGGTAGAGCTTGCCGTCGCGCTTGACTTTTGTCTCCATCCATTCACTGACTGCGTTGACAGCGCTAACGCCAATGCCGTGTAGACCGCCGGAGACCTTATAGCCACCGCCCCCAAATTTCCCACCAGCGTGCAGTTTGGTCATAACGACCGTGACCGCTGGAAGGCCAGTCTGTTTTTGGATATCAACGGGAATCCCCGCCCCATTATCCTCAACCGAAACACTGTTGTCTTTGTGGATCGTGACTTTGATCCAGTCACAGCGTCCCTGCATCGCTTCGTCGATCGAATTGTCTACCACTTCATGGACGATATGGTGCAATGCTTTGATGTCCGTGCCACCAATATACATACCGGGACGGCGTCGGACACCTTCCAAACCTTCTAACACCTGAATCTGATCGGCACCATAATCGACACCACCACTACTTTTCGTCTTCGCCACTGAATTCCTCCGAAATATTACATAACTTATTCGCTCAGCAGACGGAAGTGTGCAAATATGTGAAATCTAGACAATCTGACCGCCGATTTGCACACTTTCATAGATGAGCCAACTTATTACACAGTCGTTCCGCAAAGCTTGCGCTGCTGACAACAGGTTTACGGTTGAACGGACATCTCCGATGACCACTCGTACTATCCACTATCAACCATCTACCAGCAACGTCAACCTTGCAGTATCACCTGAAAACCAGTCAACTTGTCACTCACCCTTGGATCTCTGCGATCTTTTGAGGCAAAGAGGGATGTCCTTCTAACCAAAGTACACGCGTGCGATAAAAAACCAATAATGCCACGGCCAGCCCGGTTCCAATGTATGCATTGCCAACGATGGCCATTACAGTTCCCCACGGTGCGGAGATGGCAACGGAACGGAGAATCAGACTAAACCCGCCACCGATCACAGTTGTCAACAAGAAGAAACCAAAGGTGGACCAGAAGCTACTACGCACAAGAGCATAGCTTCTTTGACGGCTTCCCATATCGCAAGATCATCTACAATCAGCCCTGCCATCACAAAATAGAGATAAAAAAAGAACAGAAACGTTAGACCACCCAGAATTGCAACGAGAAAAGAACTAAACGCAGGACTGAACAAAGCGATCAATCCGAGACCAATACTCATCGGCAGATAGAGCGCCAAAAGAGCACCGATCGTTAGAAGAACGAACAACACCGTACGTATCGAGCGTAACGTCGAGATACTGATAAACCGTTGCCACGATGTTCCTTTTCTCCCGCACCATTGGTAAAATATGGGCCAAAATGCCCAAGTAAACAACGCCAATAAAGATCCCGATTATGCTGAATAAAAGGACAAAACTGCTTGCTCTTGATATACTCAGTAGATCCAAATTTGGCGTTTTTGGCTATTTTCAGTCGAGATTGCAGGGATTTTGGAGTCATTTATTCAGATTTCGGTTACAGAAAACAACCTATTTCATATCTGAAAATCGCCCAAATCTAACGCAAAAACTAGATATCGACCGGCAAATTTGTATTTATGTCAACTGTTTAGCCAGAATTCTCTCTCAAAACCTGAAATTTGGATCTACTGATACTGGCGACCTCAACAATTGTACTATTTGGTAAAGCCCCAACCACGACCATCATGTTGCACATGCAACAATGAGCTATTGACCAGAAAATCCCACAGATTGGAATTCTGACCAATAATGGCGAATGCTTCTGGTATTTGTTCGCCAAGCTCGCGAATATCAGCTGGCATTTCCTCCGCCTCTATCATCGTCATATAGAAGCCGGCGAATCGCTCAAGAAGCGGTGCAATACTGAATCGCGGTACATACCAAAGAAAAAGGTCAAGCAATATAGGTATAACGGCTAAATAAAGATGTCGGCTGGTGGGCTGGTTCAGAAATAGGTTGACAAAGAAGAGAGTACGTTAACAAGAGAATAGGTTAGAGAAAGAGGCTCCTGTTCAGGCAAAATAAGGGTGTTCAGACCAAAATAGCCAAAAGGAGCCTCTAAATGTCAGTATCGAACAGACCCTATCATTGTCAACCCGAATCGATCTTGCGTTGGAAATGCTCAACCCGAATCGAGAGTGGGGGAGAGTGAGCGAACTGTCAACGGCGTACAATGTGTCTCGAACGTGGCTCTATAAGTTGAGAGAGAGCGGTGAAGCGGCGCTGAAAGCGATCTTGTCGCCAGTGAGTCCAGGACCGCAGCCGAAAAGCCATGTGATCGAAGTGGATGAGACGTTCATCCGACGAACCATAACGGTGTTGCCGATGCTGCGAGCGTACGAGATATCCAAAGGGGGTTGGGGTTGCTGCTAGGTGTGGAGCGGTCGGTGGGATTCATCCAAGGGACGCTGGCGGAAGTTGGAGAACTGGCATCGGCGTACAATGAGAGCATGGTGCCGACGCTGCCGGTGTTGGGGGAAGCGGATGAAATTTTCTGTGGCGACCAACCGTGCCTGACGGTGGTGGACGGAGCATCGTTTGCGCTGTTGAATATCTCAGCAGCCGATGCCCGAGATGAAACAACATGGGGGTTGAAGTTTCTCGAATTGCTCGAGCGAGGCATCACCTTTGATGACTTGGTGACCGATGGGGCTTTGGGCATTCAGGCAGGAGCCAAGGCAGCGGGGATGAATGCGCCACACTCCTGACCTCTTTCACCAAATGCAGAATGGCACCAAAATCACCCAACGTCTGGAGAGAAATGGACCAGGCCATGACCGACCGTGACGTAGCGGCAAGTGTTGGACGAGCAGACTGCTCCTGCACGTCGCCCTGGGCGACCACGCAAATGCACAGTGACTCTCGAGGTTGCCGACCAAACGGTGCTGACAGCAGTTGACTTGCACGAGAACTGGACATGGCTTCTCCGAACGGTCCGTCAGGCACTGGAGCCGATTTCACCGACCGGGCAGCTTGTCAACACAGATGCCGCGCAACAAACCATTCTGGCTGCCACCCAACATGGAGATGAACCGCGATGAAATTGCACACCCAACTGCAGCAGAATCTACCACATTGCTGGCTCCCTCCGTCGCCTGGAACTATCCCTGGCTCCCCTCCGCCAGAACCTCTCACCTGAGTACGAAGCCTTCATCACACACCTCTGGACTTATCGCCATGACCATCAACTTCCCATTGAACAGCTTTTCCCTCCCTCATTGCAGCCTATGCCGCCTTCTGGCATGCACTGGATCGCTTCCATCGGGCTTCTTCTCTAGCTGAATCCTTTCATGCTTGGCTCAGGCCCTTTCTTGCAATCCATCGCTCTTTGCCCGATTGGTTGGCCGCTCTTTTACAGCTCTTTGGAATCATCGCACCTTCTCACGTGGCAAACGCTCCGGTCACTCACCCTTAGAACTGGCTACCGATTCCTATGTCCCTTCTTTGGCTGACGCCCTTGATGCCATTCTTCAGCCTCAACAGCAACTGGCTCTTTAACCTATTCTCTTTTAACGTGCCCATTTCAATTTTGTAAACCTAACTCATCCCTTGTTCTGAACCTGCCCCGGCTGGTGAAACGATATCCAACTGAGAGACTATCAATGATCCCCACGAATTTGTTCTCTCCAAAATTAGAGTGTGTACCACAAAATGTGTAAATGGACGCCTCAGTCAGAGAATCGGTTGCATTTACACTCTGGGACACACGCCCAAAATTAGGAGCTATTGATATTTAACCGCACTTCTCAGAAAAATCGTCACACAACGCCACCATTCTTCTAAGGACGTACTTTATATGGTTCTTTGAGGTTTTGTGGGGTAAACGTTGGTAGTTTGTTGGTTTGCTAGTTTGTCAACCAACCATCTAACCAACAAACCTACTGAAAACCACACAATTCCTCAGACGACCCTTTATATTAAGGTTGAGAGGAAAACGTGATTTTCCCACAGCTCTACTAGACAAAGGAAGACCATGTTTTCACACAGAACTCCGGTTAGATATCAACAGAACCTAGAGTGCAAGATGAAATCCGAAATGCTTCTCTATTATACCACAAAACACCAAATTTGCGAAGTTCTGGATACACGAAATGGAACGCCTGTTCGACGTAAACGAAGCATAAATATGGGCTGATACAGGAACGAATTTGTTCTGTCAGACGTTCATCTTTGCGATTCACCTTGCCTCATGTTTCAATAAAGATGTTGGATAGTTGATGGTAAGGTTCACTGTCTACGTATCCGGTTCGAATAGATACCGCACTATAGATGTTCGGATAATGTTTTCCACGCAAAACAGTAGCTTGTCAGCATTTCAGCCGGTCAGCCAGAGTGACGAGCTGACCGACTGAAATACCATCCATGACAGGAAAATCTTTGCCTGAAATGCTATAGCTTGTAACTTTAAAATAAAGTCGACTGTTCTTTACTTTCTGGTAAAGGAAAAGAGATGAGGTGAGAAATGTGACAAAAAGCGGTTAGCAGTTCATCCAAAAGGTAGAGAACCCAAAAAGGAGGAAGGAATGCTAACCGCGCCAGAAATAACTATAGCAGTACTGATGAATGTATTGCAAGTAACGCCGATGGGAACAAACGTAAATGTAATGCGTCTGATGTGGGCAATGCTGAATGGGTCGTTTCTGAAAAGTCGAGGAGCAATCCATAGCGCATTGAAAGAAAGCGGGTTTGAAGATGAGGAGCTCCGGCGAAGCTGGTGGAGCTTTCGATATGGATCATGGGATATCACAAGTCTGCTGGGGTCGTGGAAAGGGGGAATGGGAGGCAAAAAAAGTTAGAAGGGTACCGAGTGAAAAGCATAGATATCACAGGGTTCTGGCGACCGAAGCTGCAAGGGAAAGTGAACCGACTCTATAACTCAACGGCTCGTCGGGCATTGCCCGCTCATCTTTAGGTGATGATAAGCTCGGGGAGATAGGCGGGAAGCAGTGCCACTGCTCAAGGCAATCATGAGATGCAGGTTGGAACAAAGGAAAGTGAGTTTCGGAAAAAGCTGCTGAAGAGACGAAGAAATCACTGGAGTCAGACGAAGTGGCGGTGGTCGATGCCGGGTTTACAATCAGAGAAATGCTGAAAGCGGCATAGACCGATTTGTCCTGCGGGAAGCCATTAACTGCACAGTGCGCCGCAATGAGTTCCCCAAACGCAAAGAAAAGGCAGACCACCTGAATATGGTGATATTGTGCGTCCGCTCTCTCGCAGCTATAAGGAAAGCGACTCGAGGCTACAACTCCGGACTCGTCTGGTCGCTTTCTCTATAGCGCCTGATTTGCTATCAAGCATGGCACAATCTCGTCCCCAGAACAACCAAGGTGGATACAGCCAACCGTACCTACTCGATTTACGTCATTCAGGATCCGGCCTACCACACCTTTGGTTTTGGCGACCGTTATGACTTTGCAGCCTGAAACCATTTATCTTGTCTACCTGGAACGCTGGCCTGTTGAACCTCCCCTTGGCTTCAAGCAGATGATTGGCTTACATCGTCAATTTGTTCATGCCGATGAGGCTTGTTTCCGCTTACCTGAACTGGGGCTGCTGGCTGGCAATCTTCTTTCCCATTTAGCCGCTTCTCTTCCTCCCATACCGACTGGCTACTGGGATCGAGCCTCAATCCACTCCCGGCAGGCTGCGCCGTGTTCTCTCGAGTGCTCTTTTCCAACTCCTGACCAACTCGACCCTGACTTTCGGAAAAAGGCCTCGGTTTCACACCATTTCCCTAAAGGCGTTCTCGCTCATCGCCGCCTCAATGCCGCTGCTTAAACTAGCCGAGCACTATTTTTACATTTTATCCCGTTTTTTCAGGGTGGATTCTTTTTTCCGCCCCTTTCGGTTTGCCCTTTGTCACTCAAGCCTTTACCAGAAAGTAAAGCTGTTCTATACGACTGAAACAGATGAAATTTATTTTAAAGTGATGGCGGTGCTCAGTAGAATTCACTTGGCGTATAGACTGATAGCTCCCAGCAACGCAATAAAGAGTCTTTTAGCCCACGCAAAATGCAATACACAATACCCAACATGAAAAAGGAACAACCA
>JAHBNG010000146.1 GCA_019217005.1 Chloroflexi bacterium TSY | reverse complement strand
CCTAATTCTGAACCACCCTTAAATGAGATAAAAAACCTGCACAGCCAAATTGGATCAGTCTGTCCCTGAGGAACTCTGATTCCCGCAAAAATTAAAAATAACAATAAATTTAACCAGAGCGAATGCTAAATTGTGCTCCAATTAGCTCTTGCTAAATCTGTTTTCTTTAATTCGCGGGAACACCGATCTAATTGACTGTGCAGGTTATATTGCACGAATCATATTGCTCATCTTTCAAACGAGCCATGACAAGATGAGCCGACCTGATGCAGTTAATGCGCTTCGTTACGGATAACTGTATCAGCGAGACCAACGGTCCCGCGCGATACAGATGCAACAGTATCTCATAATAATTGATCTTTTTTGTAAAAAATGAGCGTATTAAAAAAGCCCGCCGAATACTCGACGGGCTTTGGTTCGCTTTTGCTTGCTGGCCTGATTACTGATTTGACCAGCCGCGTATACCCGTCGAGCAATTATCTGCACACGCGCAGCAACAAGGACAACAACAAATACAGATACAGTGAGAAATGTGCAGGTTTTGTGTCATTGCTAATTTCGGGCTCAATACGCTCGGGTCTTTTTGCTTCTATCACAAATAGAAATATTGTGTAGTGAAGCATTCCTGTAACAATCATGCAAATTGTTACAAACAATTCGTATAATTGCTGTAATGTGACGTACATAGACCATTATACACCTTTTTGCATTCAAAGCAAAACAGCAACGAACCTTTTCTCAAAAAAGTGGCTCCTTATGATTGAAGGAGCTTTCAATTAATCGCAATACCATCACGACTAAACGAATGAACGAGATACATCAACTTGTTGAACGTGCACAAAATGATGATAGCGAGGCCTTTGCATTGCTCGTCGAACGCTTCCAAGACATGGCGGTCGGTTACAGTTATTCAATGCTAGGCGATCTACATCTGGCCCAGGATGTCGCACAAGATGCCTTTATCAATGCGTATCTAAATTTGCATTCCCTGCGCGATCCAGCAGCGTTTCCCGGATGGTTTCGATGCATCGTTGCGACGCAGGTGAATCGACTCCAACGACGCAAGCAACATACATTGGTGTCGCTCGACCGCCTACCTCATTTGTCCTCAGAGGAGCTGGATCTTGAAATGATTGCCGAACGAGAAGAAATGCGTCACTTAATCAATACGATGATCCAATGCCTACCAGATCATCAGCGAACCGTTGTGACCCTTTTTTATATGGGGAGCTACTCGCAGAAAGAGATTGGCGCTTTTCTTGAAATTCCAATAGCAACGGTCAAGACGCGTCTCTACGCAGCCCGCCAGCAATTAAAAGAAAGGATGATGCTCATGATTCAAAATAGTTTATTCAAACCAGTAGCAGCAAAAGTCGGGTACAAATTTTTCATGCAAACAGAGGGCTGCTCTAGGATTTCACCCCTTATGGTCATTTTTTGTACCCGACTTTTGCCGTAGCTGATTCAAACAACGACCCTCGCAAGATGAAACATTTCAACAAGATCTACAAGCCATGATCGATGTGATTAAAACTCGACCGCAGGAACGAAAGCAGGATTTCCCCGACATGATCGATCTCCACGAGCTCATGGGTGAAGCGGAGATCAAGTCGAACACGCGTCTGTGGGAAGATGAGAATGGCAAAGTATTGGGATTTGCGCTCGTTGACCCGAAATACAGCAGACTTAACTTTGAAATCTCTCCTCACCCTCAAAGCGACGAGTTGGCAGATGAGATGATTGCCTGGGCAGCTATCCAGTTGCAGAAGGCGGGCTGCCATTCTATTTCCACAGGCTGTCGTAGCGACAACTCAGAGCGTATCGCAATCGTTCAGCGGAATGGATTCATGCGTAAACCAGGTGAAACGATTCATCTAGAACGCTCTCTTGCGACGCCGATCCCAACGCCGCAGCTACCGCAGGGATTCACGATTCGCTCTGTCCGCGGTGAAGAAGAAGTAGAGCAAATTGTGGAACTCCATCGCGCCGCTTTTGGAACTGACAACATGACGGTTGAGCAACGGCTCTCGATGATGCGCGTGCCGGATTATGAACGGGCATTGGATTTACTTGCCGTCGCCCCCGATGGCACGCTTGCTTCATTCTGTGTTGGTGGAATCAGCCATGAAGACAACGCAAGGACGGGTCAGAATGAGGGGTGGCTCGATCCGGTGGGAACACATCCCAAATTTCGGCGAAGGGGATTGGCGAGTGCATTGATGCTAGAAGGTCTCACCTTGCTAAAGGAGCGTGGCGTTGAGGTGGCAACAACCAATACCTGGGGCGAGAACAACGCCATGAAGCGAACCGCCGAGTCAGTTGGATTTTCGGTGGCGTCGACAACAAGCTGGTATACCAAAACAATTTAGCTCGTTAGGCCATTCCAGAGAAATAAATCCTTGATTAGCCAAGTCGATTTCTCTGGAATGGCTTGAGCTTTTCCAGATCAAATTAAGGATTTTAATTGTTGGAAAAGCCTCAAAGGAGCAAGCGTGAACGTTCGTCGCAGTACAATTGGATCAATCTTTTCATAAGAGCCATGCGTCCGGTGAATTGCTCAAGTGAATTGATGGAGATGTCAATGCCCTCTCCAACTTCTTTTCTCAATTTATCATTTATATTTTGAGCAGTCTGGTGTTGCTGATTGGGTGGCCTGCGAAGCCTGCTGCTCTCTCAAAGGCAACGCATTTGGCAGTGTTGGAAAAGGATTTACAAGATCTGACCGATGGATTCGAAACGGTTGTTGGACCAAATGGTGTGCGTTTGTCTGGTGGACAAATTCAACGAATTGCTGCCGCTCGCATGTTTATCCGCAACCCTGAATTGTTGATCTTTGATGATCTGTCCAGTGCGCTTGATGTGGAAACGGAGCACCAACTCTGGGAACGGATCTTTGCGGATGGTGATCTGACTTGCCTTGTGGTTTCACACCGAAGAACCGCCTTGCATCAAGCTGATCAGATTGTTGTACTAAAGGATGGCGAGGTAGAGGCCATGGGAACGCTTGATCGTTTGCTAGAAGAGAGCCAAGAAATGAAGCGGCTGTGGGAAGGGGAATTGGGGGATCGGTAGAAAATCCTGCGTATAGCGAATTCAGACAAGAACGAATTATTTGGTGTCTAAACAAACTTCTCGCGGATAAGATCGTCGTTTCATTCACGAAGCTTCTCATTCGATGCTTTCTGAATTCGCTGTAGATTGGTGGGTAGTTAACCTAATTTTGAACCATCTCAGATTTCACGTGAGATACAATGCGGAAGGCTTCCATTCATATCTGCTTAGATCTACCGTCAGTGTCTCTGTCTTGCCTGGACGAATCGCTCTAGATTCCACGACGATTTGTTCTTCAAGCAGTAACGACTCTTGATTTGGAACATGACGTTCAATCAAGCTGCCATTGCTGTTTACAATGCGATGCACCGGATATTCCGCTGAAGACGTACGTCTGATATAGCTTGGTATCGCTCGGCAATAGCTTGTGGTAACACCCATTCCGAGAGCGATCTGTCGAAACGAAACGACTTTTCCCATGGGAACCATCGCAAGGTAGCCCAAGAACCGCTGGTATGGCACATCAGATAACGGTGGAAATGCACCAGGAATCGCTCGAACAGGATCACCCTTCTGAATCGCACCGCTTTGCAGAACAACTCCCAGAATTCCGCGCCGATTGCGGATTGCGTTGAGATCAGCCAAATGCTGTATGCGCGCACAAGGTTCACAATGAAACGTCAATCGTATTTGGGCTGACTCTCCTACATGTAGAAGCGCTCCTGGTCGAAATAGGTTCTTTTGCACATCTGATAAAACGATATTCTCGTGAAGCTGTCCTGTCTGAATACCAAAGCTGCACAGATCTTCATCGTGCGTGATGAGAAGCTGCCTTGGACTCGAAGAGTGGGCATGAACATCACCTTCAACGCCATACCCTCTGGAAAGGTGAATCGGGACCACTTGTGGCACAATGGAGGGCGTTCCCGATGTGGGCTTCAGATAAACCGCCTTAACCAAACCTTGCGTTGCGATCATTTAACTGTCCCCCACCCATCATTATCGCGTAAACAGATTTCGTCGCACATAGTCGCCATCATCGGAAGCTAGATAAGCCAGCAGTTTGGCGATACCCACTGGACTACCCAGCCGCTGTGCTGCTTCTGCTGAATCAAAGGTGCGGCCTTGGCGTTCCGCAACAGTCCGCAACTGGTTGAGTTTCAATTCGGTTTCAATTCCACCAGGACAGATCACGTTGACGCGGATTCCTCGACTCGCCAAGTGACCTTCGAGCGTCATTCCCATGCCGTTCACAGCCCCTTTGCTGGTCCCATACGCGATCGAAGAGCTGCCGCCGCGAACGCCAGCCCCCGAGCCAACCAGCAGAATGACGCCATTTCCACTCTGGACTAATAGTGGCGTTGCATACTTGACACACAAGAATGTTCCCCGCACGTTGACCTCCATGACGAAATCAAAGGTCTCAACAGGGAATTCTTCGGGCTGCAAGAGTGCTCCTTCCAATACACCCGCTGCACAGATCAGTACATCAAGCGAGCCATGAGTGGTTGTTACCTCTTCAAAGACTCGCTGAACTTCTTCCTGCTTTCGCACATCAAGCTTTTGAAAGGTTGCCTTCTTCCCCGCAGCCTGTAAATCTGCTGCTAATGCTTCACCAGTCTCAACTTTGATGTCGGTAATGATAACTATCGCACCGCGTTCTGCACAGAGCCGGGCAGTTGCTCCGCCAATACCCTGAGCACCCCCGGTAATCAGGATCGTTTTACCCTGCACATTTGCTATCGAGCTTTCCATCATGTTCTCTCTTTCGGTTAAGTGTTTATCCGAAAAGTTCTGTGATGCTTCATTTTCGCTCGAGTATCTGACTGAACTCACAATTACTTTTCGGATAGGTTTTAATCGCCACATCATTCAACCTTCGAACAATCGTCCCCGGGGAGAAATAAATGCCTAGGGGAAGACGGGATTGCCCGAATGAATTAAATATGATACGATCATATTGGAGAAATTGCCAAAACACGTTACCACACATAATTGGAGATATCAACCATGGACTTAGGCATTCAGAGCAAAATCGCACTTGTAACTGGTGGGAGCAAGGGATTGGGGCGTGCAGCCGCTCTCTCTTTGGCGAAAGAAGGTGTACGGATTGCCATCTGTGCTCGGACGCAAGATACATTGGACAATACGGTTGCTGAATTGCGTGAATTGGGGACTGAGGCGATTGGTGTTGTGGCCGACATGCTCGAGCCTACTGCACCAAGCCAGCTTCACCAATATGTCGTTGATGAATTAGGACCAATCGACATTCTTGTCAACAACGTCGGGGGGGTCTTGAGTCGCACAGACTTTTCTGGAACAAGCACAGAGGATTTCAAGCGCACCTTTGATCTGAATACCTTTAATGCATTTGACCTTTGCAAATTGACCGTTCCCCACATGAAGGAGCAGCAGTGGGGGCGCGTCATCAACATTGCCTCCATCTTTGGTCGTGAATATGGTGGCGTCATTTCGTACATGGGAGCCAAAGCAGCCATGATTGCCATGGGTAAGAGTTTGGCCATCGAACTGTGCGGACACGGAATCACCGTCAATAGCGTCGCGCCTGGCTCTATTTTGTTTTCAGGTGGGGTCTGGGATCGGTTCCAGCAGACGCAGTCGCCCGAAACCGTTCAAAAATTCATCGAACAGAATTTGCCGTTTGGGAAATTTGGCACCCCTGAACCAGTTGGTGATCTTGTGACCTATCTAGCATCTCAAAATGCTCGCTTGATTACGGGAACCTGCATCAATATCGACGGTGGCCAAAGCCGATCCCTCATTTAAACTGAGCTTCTGTACGAAAACCATGTTTCATCACAACCGCTGTAGAGGAACAGGATTATCACCCACGAGCGTTTCCAAATCTGTTATTTTCTCGTCCGAAATACACGCATCATTGGGTGTTGTCTATTTGCTCTGGCACAAGAAGTTCGTTTACAATTTTTAGCATAGTCTGATTCCCCAGAATTCCCCCAAAACGTAAGAGCGTGTTTTAAACGTCATTCTGAGGAGGCTTTGGGGCCTGAGTCTTCCGAAGGGAGAATCCCTCGTTCCAAGTGCAAAAAGAAGATTCTTCGCTCCGTACCTTCACTCAGATTGACACACTGTGACACTTTTAAGACACGCTCAAAGGTAAAACGGATTCCCAGAAAGGAAAGTTTTATGATGATTGATCGTTCACTATATATTGGACGGGCCATCTGGACTCACACGTCATTTGTGTTGGTTTCGTTGATGTTGATGTTGGCTATGTTGCTATCGGCGTGCGCAGTTCCTGCAGCTGCTCCAGCGGGTGATGCATCCACGGTTAGCGACTCCGACGATGCCATGGTAGGCGATCCGATGACCACGATCTTTGGCGAAGCTCTGCCAGACGATGCTGTACCCTATGAAGAACAGGTGTATCGACTTGCCTGCAGCAATACTGCTAATCAGACCACGTTTGATTTTATGGTAGCGGTTTATCAGCGCTACTGCGGTAGCGATTACTTCAATGATCCACTCGTTGAGTTGGACAAGGACTTCAATGTTATTCCTGCCGCAGCCGAAAGCTGGGAGGTTTCTGAGGACGGTAGGACATGGACCTTCCAGCTGCGCGAAGGCCAAATATGGAGCGATGGAACACCATTGACGGCTCATGATTATGTTGCCACCTTCCGTTATGCAGCCGATCCAGAGCACGGATGGGATTTCACATGGTTCTTTGGATTCTTGGGACCAGGTGGTATCGAGAACTGGAATTCGGTGATAGCGGGCGAGCTGCCTGTTGAAGATTTGGGTGTTGCGGCGGTGGATGACTTGACCTTTGCCATCACAACAGAAGGTGTATTCCCTCCCCTTCCGGGCGTCATGAAATTCTCCTGGCCGCTTCAAGCGAAGGCATTGGAAGAACATGGGGCCTTCTATAACAGCGATCCTGCAACCCACGTCTCTTCTGGTCCATTCATGCTAGAAGAGTTTGATCCCGGCAACCGGATTACCTTGGTGCCGAATCCTCACTATAATGGCTATCGCAAGCCGCGACTGAGCCGCATTGAATACATTTACATGGCGCCTGGCACCGAGTTTGCTGCGTTCCAAAATGGTGAAATCGATAATGTGGGGTCCGACATTTTGACACCGGCCGATTTTGAGTTGATTCTCAATGATGATGTCTTAAGTCAGAACTATTTACGCCACTTTGGTGATTTCCGCACAGACTATCTGCTCTTTGATACCTTTACCGAGCCATTTAGCAATCTGGACGTGCGCAAGGCATTTGCGCACGCTGTCGATCGTGAAGCGATTGTCGCGAATGTCTGGGGTGAGGTCAAGGCCATGCCTGCTTATTCCATGTTGATGCCTGGCTATCCCTCCTCCGACACAGAGGGAGTGTTACGCGAATACCAGAACTATGATTGTGATTTGGCAAATGAGCATTTGGCCGCTGCTGGCTATGCTGGTGGAGAAGATTTCCCGCCATTGGAAATGTGGTTGCGCAATGAAGGTCCTGCTCTGTCTGCAGTTTTCCAAGCCACTGCGGCATCTATTTCTGAATGCCTAAATATCAATATTCTTTACTTTCTGGTAAAGGCTTGAGTGACAAAGGGCAAACCGAAAGGGGCGGAAAAAAGAATCCACCCTGAAAAAACGGGATAAAATGTAAAAATAGTGCTCGGCTAGTTTAAGCAGCGGCATTGAGGCGGCGATGAGCGAGAACGCCTTTAGGGAAATGGTGTGAAACCGAGGCCTTTTTCCGAAAGTCAGGGTCGAGTTGGTCAGGAGTTGGAAAAAGAGCACTCGAGAGAACACGGCGCAGCCTGCCGGGAGTGGATTGAGGCTCTCGATCCCAGTAGCCAGTCGGTATGGGAGGAAGAGAAGCGGCTAAATGGGAAAGAAGATTGCCAGCAAGCAGCCCCAGTTCAGGTAAGCGGAAACAAGCCTCATCGGCATGAACAAATTGACGATGTAAGCCAATCATCTGCTTGGAAGCCAAGGGGGGAGGTTCAACAGGCCAGCGTTCCAGGTAGACAAGATAAATGGTTTCAGGCTGCAAAGTCATAACGGTCGCCAAAACCAAAGGTGTGTTGTAGGCCGGATCCTGAATGACGTAAATCGAGTAGGTACGGTTGGCTGTATCCACCTTGGTTGTTCTGGGGACGAGATTGTGCCATGCTTGATAGCAAATCAGGCGACCACTATAGAGAAAGCGACCAGACGAGTCCGGAGTTGTAGCCTCGAGTCGCTTTCCCTTATAGCTGCGAGAGCGGACGCACAATATCACCATATTCAGGTGGTCTGCCTTTTTCTTTGCGTTTGGGGAACTCATTGCGGCGCACTGTGCAGTTAATGGCTTCCCGCAGGACAAATCGGTCTATGCCGCTTTCTAGCATTTCTCTGATTGTAAACCCGGCATCGACCACCGCCACTTCGTCTGACTCCAGTGATTTCTTCGTCTCTTTCAGCAGCTTTTTCCGAAACTCACTTTCCTTTGTTCCAACCGTGCATCTCATGATTGCCTTGAGCAGTGGCACTCGCTTCCCGCCTATCTCCCCCGAGCTTATCATCACTCCAAAGATGAGCGCGGGCAATGCCCGACGAGCCGTTGAGTTATAGAGTCGGTTCACTTTCCCTTGCAGCTTCGGTCGCCAGAACCCTGTGATATCTATGCTTTTCACTCGGTACCCTTCTAACTTTTTTGCCTCCCATTCCCCTTTCCACTCCACTTCTTCTTGCCACGACCCCAGCAGACTTGTGATATCCCATGATCCATATCGAAAGCTCCACCAGCTTCGCCGGAGCTCCTCATCTTCAAACCCGCTTTCTTTCAATGCGCTATGGATTGCTCCTCGACTTTTCAGAAACGACCCATTCAGCATTGCCTACATCAGACGCATTACATTTACGTTTGTTCCCATCGGCGTTACTTGCAATACATTCATCAGTACTGCTATAGTTATTTCTGGCGCGGTTAGCATTCCTTCCTCCTTTTTGGGTTCTCTACCTTTAGGATGAACTGCTAACCGCTTTTTGTCACATTTCTCACCTCATCTCTTTTCTTTTACCAGAAAGTAAAGATATTGAAGTCTCGAACAAAGACAACAAAGTTTACAACGATGCCATGAATGCCAAGCCAACTGAGTTGCAGTTTGGTGCTGTTTCTTATGGCATGGATTTCTTGGATCCAGCCAATCTGCTTGGCAATGTTTGGCATTCTTCAGGCCGCCATTCTTGGAAGAACGACGAGTTTGATACGCTTGTCACCGAGGCCAGCGCTCTCGTCGGCGATCCACAGACCCGTGACCAGATGTTCCGCGATGCCGAAAGGATCCTAGTAGATGATGTCGGTGGTATCTTCATCGGTCACCGTTGGGCCGGGAATTTAGTGCAGCCCTATATCCAAGGCGACTCTTTCCGCGAACCAGATTCGCAAGGAATTGCCGGGTTCCACTGGGGCAACGATTCGGCCATATCGAATCTTTATATTGCCCAATCTGAGTAGGATGAAGAGGGGACTGGATGACTGGAAGACTGGATGACTAGAGGGCTGGAAGACTAGAGGACTAGAGGACTGGGGTAGTGGTAATGAGTGTGATCAGCAGCAAAAAGATTGTTAATCATCAAGATTTAGATGTTTAATTATCTTGGGAACGGAGTTTTCGACGCTTCTACCAGAGAGACAGACTCTGGTTCTCAAGTTGATTCGAGTATAGAACCTATAGTTTGCTGAAATTGTTGGTCACGATGGTTTTGCACAGATGTACCTATCATCTAGTCCTGAAGTCATCTAGTCCTGAAGTCATTCAGTCTTGAAGTCTTCCAGTCCTGAAGTCATCTAGTCTCCAAATAAGATTATGACTCGCTACATTATTGGTCGCGTTCTCTCTTTAATTTTCGTCATGTGGATTGTCTCGATGGTGACATTTGCCTTGATGCACTCCGTTGCTGGAGGACCATTTGACGAAACAAAAGGCCGGCTTCCTCCCGCAGCCAAGGAAAATATCCTGCGCAAGTATGGTCTGGATAAACCTTATTATGTCCAGTACTTAAATTATATGAAGAATGCACTTCGTTTTGACTTTGGCATTCCATATCAACAACCAACCACAACGGTAACGGCTCTGATCGCCAAACGTTGGCAGTTGACGGCCCAAGCGGGGATTGTCACCATTCTTCTCTCGTTTTCACTTGGGATTGGATTAGGGCTGTTGGCGGCTTATCGTCAGAATTCTTGGGTAGACAATGTGGTAACCTTCTTTGCGACGCTTGGCATCACGGTTCCCAATTTTGTGGTTGCGCTCTGGTTTATTTTGCTTTTTGCTGTTTATTGGAAATGGTTGCCAATGGGCGGTTGGAGTAGCCCAAATGCCACATGTTTATTTGGAACGCGTCTCTTCTGCTCTGACTGGGTTATGCCTGTGGTTGCTTATGCGCTAGCACCTTTAGCCGTAATTGCCCGTTTTACACGCGCCAGCGTTGTGGACGTGATGCGTCAAGATTATGCACGTACGGCTCGTGCCAAAGGATTAAATGAACGAGCGGTGATGTTGCGACACATCTTTCGCAATGCGCTAATTCCCATGACGACTGCTCTGATTACCATCATCCCCAACTTGATGACGGGCAGTATTTTTATTGAGTCAACCTTTCGCATTAATGGTCTGGGGCAATATTTCGTTACGAGCGTCTTCAATCGTGACTACCCCATGATCATGGCACTTTTCTTGCTCATCGCATTTCTATGGGGCATTGCCTATCTGTTAACAGATATTGCATATACTTGGATCGATCCCCGCGTTCGTCTTGGCGCTGAAGGGGGCAACTAGTGAGCCAAGCCACAGTTGCCGTCACAGCCAGCCAACAATCTGCCCGAAAAGATATGTTAGGGCACCGCACCCTGTGGCGGGATGCAGCCAGACGCTTTGTGCAGAACCGTCTGGCAGTCTTTGGCCTCGTGCTGGTTCTTATTTTTGTCTTCTTGGCTGTCTTTGCCGATCTGTTGACCTCACATCCATACGACAAAGCCTATTTTGACCGCGTTTTGCTCTTCCCTTTTGAACATCCTGAACATCCGCTTGGCACCGATGAGGTGGGTCGCGACTATCTGAGCCGTATGATTTATGGCGCTCGTACCTCAATGACGGTGGCTCTTTCAGTCCAATTTGTGGCTGTTGTGATTGGAATTCCCCTGGGAGGGTTGGCCGGCTATCTGGGGGGGAAGGTCGATTTTGTCGTTGTACGCCTCGTTGAGATTATGACTGCCTTTCCGGGCTTGATGTTCGCGATTCTCATTGTTTCGGTCTTTGGCGGAGGCATGTGGATGGTCATCTTAGCCTTGAGCATAACGGGTTGGATTGGTTATACCCGCTTAACGCGCGGTCAAATTCTTTCCTTGCGAGAGAAGGAGTATATCGAGGCCGCGCGCTCGGTTGGGGTGAAGCAAAATCGTATTATCTTTCGCCATTTGATGCCGAATGCTCTCTCACCAATTCTGGTTGCGATTAGCTTCGGAATCCCAGGTGCAATGTTGGGGGAGGCAGGGCTCAGTTTTTTAGGAATTGGTATCAATGATCCCTTCGCTAGCTGGGGCAAGATGGTTGGTGTCAGCGGGGCCTATGTGCGGGTTTACTGGCATCTGGCGCTCTTTCCCACATTGGCGGTTGCACTCTCGATGCTAGGCTTTTCCTTTGTTGGCGATGGATTGCGGGATGCACTGGATCCAAGTTTGATTGAGTAGAGATAAGCCAACTCTATCCTGTACCGGGAATATACTTTAAGCCCCAGTTGACCATTTCCATGATCACGGCTTCTAAGTCGCGCCCCTTTTCGGTCAGATGATATTCGTGTCGCACTGGGTTATGCTGGTATGGTGTCTTCTCAAGTATGCCGTATTGCTCAAGACGCTTTAATCTGTCGGCCAAAATATTCGTGGTGATGCCCTCATCCGAAGCCAAAAAATCGCCATAGCGATGTTTATCATGTAACAGCATATCCCGCACAATCAGCAAACTCCACCTGTCACCAACCAGGTCCAGCACGTTGGTAATGGGGCAGGTGGATCGTTTTAACTCCGGCATAAAATCTTCCATACTCGCAAAAACAGAATATACGTTCTGAACGTCTGATTTTCAAATCTACATGAAAAAAGCTTTCAGCTATCAGCCATCAGCAGGAATCGGGCCTTGTCTCGCTGCTGATTTTTATACTTTCCTAAACTATAAAAAATTATACCTGGATAGCTTGCGAGATACAAGTAACTCACAACGTTCGGGCATATTTCATGAGAGAGAATGTGCATTCGGGGCGCGAGCCGAATACAACGCACGGTTGAGCAATTTGTAGGATGATCGATGTGCTATTTCATCCGTGCATGCCATTCTCCCATTTCTGCTCCAAAGTAAAATGTCCCTATAGAACATTTGGTCTTGACTTTCAAATCACAAGTGAGTATAATGGCTAATAACTTTCAAATCACAAGTTACTAACGAATAATCTGACCAAACACAAGGATTCGAACAAAGATGGAAAATGATCCAACTTTACTTTCTGGTAAAAGAAAAGAGATGAGAAATGTGACAAAAAGCGGTTAGCAGTTCATCCAAAAGGTAGAGAACCCAAAAAGGAGGAAGGAATGCTAACCGCGCCAGAAATAACTATAGCAGTACTGATGAATGTATTGCAAGTAACGCCGATGGGAACAAACGTAAATGTAATGCGTCTGATGTGGGCAATGCTGAATGGGTCGTTTCTGAAAAGTCGAGGAGCAATCCATAGCGCATTGAAAGAAAGCGGGTTTGAAGATGAGGAGCTCCGGCGAAGCTGGTGGAGCTTTCGATATGGATCATGGGATATCACAAGTCTGCTGGGGTCGTGGCAAGAAGAAGTGGAGTGGAAAGGGAATGGGAGGCAAAAAAGTTAGAAGGGTACCGAGTGAAAAGCATAGATATCACAGGGTTCTGGCGACCGAAGCTGCAAGGGAAAGTGAACCGACTCTATAACTCAACGGCTCGTCGGGCATTGCCCGCGCTCATCTTTGGAGTGATGATAAGCTCGGGGGATAGGCGGGAAGCGAGTGCCACTGCTCAAGGCAATCATGAGATGCACGGTTGGAACAAAGGAAAGTGAGTTTCGGAAAAAGCTGCTGACAGAGACGAAGAAATCACTGGAGTCAGACGAAGTGGCGGTGGTCGATGCCGGGTTTACAATCAGAGAAATGCTAGAAAGCGGCATAGACCGATTTGTCCTGCGGGAAGCCATTAACTGCACAGTGCGCCGCAATGAGTTCCCCAAACGCAAAGAAAAAGGCAGACCACCTGAATATGGTGATATTGTGCGACCGCTCTCGCAGCTATAAGGAAAGCGACTCGAGGCTACAACTCCGGACTCGTCTGGTCGCTTTCTCTATAGTGGTCGCCTGATTTGCTATCAAGCATGGCACAATCTCGTCCCCAGAACAACCAAGGTGGATACAGCCAACCGTACCTACTCGATTTACGTCATTCAGGATCCGGCCTACAACACACCTTTGGTTTTGGCGACCGTTATGACTTTGCAGCCTGAAACCATTTATCTTGTCTACCTGGAACGCTGGCCTGTTGAACCTCCCCCCTTGGCTTCCAAGCAGATGATTGGCTTACATCGTCAATTTGTTCATGCCGATGAGGCTTGTTTCCGCTTACCTGAACTGGGGCTGCTGGCTGGCAATCTTCTTTCCCATTTAGCCGCTTCTCTTCCTCCCATACCGACTGGCTACTGGGATCGAGAGCCTCCACTCCCGGCAGGCTGCGCCGTGTTCTCTCGAGTGCTCTTTTTCCAACTCCTGACCAACTCGACCCTGACTTTCGGAAAAAGGCCTCGGTTTCACACCATTTCCCTAAAGGCGTTCTCGCTCATCGCCGCCTCAATGCCGCTGCTTAAACTAGCCGAGCACTATTTTTACATTTTATCCCGTTTTTTCAGGGTGGATTCTTTTTTCCGCCCCTTTCGGTTTGCCCTTTGTCACTCAAGCCTTTACCAGAAAGTAAAGTCAAAAAAACTCACTGTTTTGGGAATTGGCCGAACCGATGTTGGTGAGTGGCACAGCCGAACGAGGAACAATGATGGGATTTCCCTGTTTACGCATCGATGGTAAGTTTTTCGCCTCGCTTGAAAAGAACACCAGTGATCTCATCGTTAAGCTGCCCGCTCAACGCGTCAACGAACTCATTGAGCAAGGGGCAGCACAACCATTTGCCCCCAATGGACGCGTCTTTCGGGAATGGGCGCTTATTGGGTATTTAGATCGGGAACAATGGGCCTCTCTGTTGCAAGAAGCGCAAGATTTCGTCGAAAATAACTCTCATTGATTTTGAAAATTTCAGCGATATCAGTCCGCAATCGCCCGACCAATCGGCTCGGAATAATCTTCAATCGCAAAGGTGTCGGCTGGTTCTCCATCCAGCGGCATCTGCCTGGCAAAGGTTATGGTAAGTCTAACGTCTCATTATCCCTGCTCAGCCTCTCTTTTCCTGAGCAAGAGCATAAAGATTAGAATGTGAGTAAGAAGAAGAAATGAGGTGTAAAATGTTGGCACGTACCATTGGGGTCCCAATTTATACTGATACATCTCGGCGATAGATCCCTGGATCATTGCGTTGAACAAATCGATGAAACCAACAATGTTAAAGAGCCAAGTGAGCGGCTTCATGATGCTCATATTGAAGGTCGCGGCGAATAGGGCGAGTAAGGCAAGTATCGCTGATGCGAGGTCACCATACGCGATAATAGCTCCGGTTTCCTGTGGAAAGTCGGTGCCAACTAGGTTTGGCACGAGTACACCTAAAGCCACCACGCGAAAGGCTTGAATAAAGAGCAGGGGAATTAGCGCATCACGAAGCGACCACTCACGTAAGTGGGGCCAGACAGCGACTGCGAGTAGCGTACAAGCGATCAGGCTTATGGTAATCTGCGTCATAAAGATAGTGAAGACAGACACAGTTCGGCTCTCCTTTCTGGTTTGAATGGATAAGGGGATATTTTATTGCTACTTGCCTTGCTTCCTTTCCAGCCATTTCTCTATTGTGATCTTGGGTTCGCCCAAGAGACGCTTGGCCTCTGTTGGATCGCCGCCGTCGCCGCCCACCTTCTCGTAAAATGTATAGACCTCGACAGCGGTCGCCATTACCTGATTGCGCGTCAATTTGGCAATAATATTGGCGAGCCAAAAGGGCATTGTTGAGGTTTTTCTGATCTCCGGGTGAAGTACGGCACAGTAACGTAACAGAGCTTCATGGATCGAAAGATTTTCTGGTCCATAGATGAACAAACGCTTGTTCATGGTCTCGTCCGTCCCATAGACAGTAGCCACCATGCGTCCTAAATCATCGGCGGCGAGCCAATGGAACGGATGGGGTTGCTTGCCAAACACATAGGCTTTACTGCCTTGAATGTGCATTGGCAAGACTTCCATGGCAAAGGCAGGCGCTAAGATCGTGTAGGGAATGCCGCTTTCGCGGATAGCCTTCTCGGCCAGCAGCTTTTTCTTGAGAACGGGAAAGCGTGCATTTTCTTCAAAAGTCGCAGTGCCTGATACGTAAGTGATGCGCTGCAATCCTTGTTCGGTCGCAACTTTGACCACATTTTCCGTCCCGATCTGTTCCGCTTCACCGCTGACGCTGATGTGGACGCCATCACATCCGCTTATCGCCTTTTCCAGGCTGTTGAGGTCTGTGACATCTCCTGTCGCCACTTCGTAGGATTCGTCAAAGCGTTTTCTGGCGCTGGCTTCACTGCGTGACATGACTCGTACCTGAAACCCTTTCTCCTTCAGGTGTCGTGCGACGGGTTCGCCATATCGTCCGGTTGCACCAGTGACCAAAATTGGCTGTTGCATAGTTGATCTCTCCTGAGTTAATCGTTGCGAAAAATTGGATCTACTTATTTGCGCCTAATACTACTGTGCAGCAATATATTGTGAAACACAAAGGAAATTCGTTATATTTCTGGGCATATTGCTAACAAAACGCAAACAGAATGCAAAGGAAAAATGAGATAGACTGAAGAGCCAATAAAATGAAGCAGTCTTCGATGAAAGGAAATCAAGATGAAACTTGCTCAAGCAGTCAATCAATATGACTACAGCCAACTGGAAAGCCCGCCGCTGCTGGAACTGACAGAAGAGCAACTGGCGGCACTGGCCGACCAACTCCAGGAGTATCATGCCATATATAGTCCATACTTCAGCCATGTGGCTCAGAGAGCATGCGTACCACTACATGCGAGGCTTGTTAGACCCCGAAATCAAACGCAAATCGGCCGAGAACATCGCGCTGGCGACAGTAGGAGAATCGGGTGTACGCCCCCTGCAAAGCTTTGTGGGTCAGAGCCGCTGGAGCGGTGAAGCGATGCTGGCGGAACATACTCGACAGACAGGTGAGTTGTTGGGAGACGCAAATGGCGTCTTACTCCTGGATGGGAGCGACATTCCCAAGCAAGGAGAAGAGTCAGTGGGCGTCAAGCGGCAGCGGTGTGGCGAACTGGGCAAGATCGCCAACTGTCAAGCCGGAGTCTTCCTGGGATATAATAGCTCTCATGGCTATACCTTACTGAACTGTCGGTTGTATATCCCCCAAGAATGGTTTAGTGATGAGTATGCAGAGAAGCGGTACAAAACCGGTCTTCCCACTGACCTGACCTTCCAAACAAAAAATGAATTGGCTTGGTCCATGATTGAGCAGACGCACGCCCTGGGTGCGTTGCCCATCCGCTGGATCACTATGGATGAAGCCTTTGGCAAAGATACTCATCTGCTTGACTGCATTGATGGCCAAACCGCTTACAGCTACTTTGCTGAAGTGCCCAAAGAGACTCGTGTCTGGACCTCCAGCCCCCAGACCTATCTGCCCGCATCATCTGGATGCGGGCGCAAAGCTTCCAAGCTCCGCGTCCGGCCTGGTGAACCTACGCCTCTCACCGTTGCTCAACTCGCTGACACCTTCCAGGAGCATGAGTGGCAACAGCATGTTCTCAAAGAGGGCTCCAAGGGCTTCATCGTTGCTTCCATTGCTTGTCGCCGCATTGTCTCTGTCCGCAATGGGCTCCCCGGTTCTGCTCTCTGGCTCATCGTCCGCCGCAATCCCGATTGCTCTCTGCAATACTTTCTCTCCAATGCACCCCTTGAGACTTCCTTGGATGACTTCGCCACTGTTTCTGCTTTGCGTTGGCCCATTGAAACCATTTTTGAACAAGCCAAGCAGTTTCTCGGACTCAACGAATATGAAACTCGCAGTTGGCTCGGTTGGCATCATCATATGACCTTAGTCATTTTGGCCTTTGGTTTCTTGGCTCGTTCTCAGTTTTTCCTCAAATATGATGCCCCCGCTCTCACTTTGCCACAGGTTGTTGAACTTCTCCATGCCGTTCTGCCTAAACCTGTCTTGACACTCGCTGAGACTATCGAGCGCCTTCGCTACAAGCAACGTCGTCTTGCTTCCGCTAAACGCTCGCATTATCTTGTGCAAAAATCGAACATTATCGAGCCTTTACTTGATGCACAGTAGTACTAAGCTTGCCGTAACCAATATCCATTGGATATTATTGCTCTTTCGGCGGCTCAACTCGGTTAACAGAAATCAGAGGCACGCCCAAATCCCGAATCTTAATTAGTAAGCCAAAGAGCGCAGCCTGCTCCTTGACTTTGCGGGTCACGGTTGTTGTGCCGTCGTCATGATATACGACGACGCTGCCATTTAGCCAATCCGACCATTCTTCATCCAAATGACCTTCTAAGTGAATGCGATGTCGCATCCATGAAATCATGTAGTGCATATGTATTTTGACTATCAATAGACAGCAATCGTGTCATTCTCGAGTGGAGCGAAGAATCTAACGATTGCTGTCTGCCCTGAAAAAAAGGGCAGCAAGAGAAGAGAGAGAGGGGTTAAAGGCCGCGTTGAATAAGAAGCGGGTCCAAGTTGTCCCGCCAGAGTGGATGGCGTCGTTGCCTGTGCCCAACGCAAATCAGTTGTAGTGAGCACCGTACTTAGGCGGTCGGTGCCAAGAAAACCTTGAAGCCGAGGGACTCGAGGGTTTTGAGTGCGCCGGCTTGTGCATGCTCCTTGCGTCGTTTGAGAAAGAAGTCGCCGCCGAGTTCTTCAAAGACGGCATCGGGCTTGTCGATGAGATGATAGACGATGGTCAAGATGGAATGGGCCACGGCAATAGCTGCCCGCTTGGCTCCGCGTCGTGCCTTGAGACGGTGGAACTGTGCGGCGAGATAGGTGTCCTTGGTGCGAGAGGCGGCCCAAGCCGCTTCAATGAGGGCGGTGACTAACCATTTCTGGCCCTTTCGTCGGCGACCACTCTTGCGTTTGCCCGCCGATTCGTTGTTGCCAGGACAGACACAAGCCCAGGAGGCCAGTTTCTTAGCTGAGGGCCAGCTTTCGACCGAGGGACCGATCTCCGCCAGAATTATCTCGGTGACGACTCGCCCCACACCGGGAATGGCATCTAGGCGTGCGATGAGGTCAGCATGCGGAGCCATGAGGACCCCAATCTGTTGATTGAGGGCATCAATGCGTACATTCAGGTGATCGAGATGATGCAGAACTTCTTGCAGCATAAAACGATGATGAGGACGGACCAGTCCCGTCAACGCATCAACCAACTGGGGAATCTTGGCCCGCAGCCGCTTTTGTGCCAAGTCAGCCATGGCTTCTGGGTCCATCTCATCTGCAATCAGGGCCTCGATCATCTGGCGTGCCGATACACCTTGGATGCTCGTGACCACCGATCCCAACTTGACGTTGGCATCTTCCAACACCTTATGCAGGCGATTGACTGCCGCACTCTTCTCTTGCAAGAGACGCGTCCGATAGCGCGTCAGGTCTCGCAAGTCCCTTTGCTCCACATCTGGAATGAAACTGCGCTCCAGCAGTCCATAACTCATCAGTTTCGTGATCCAGGCCGCATCGCTCTCATCCGTCTTGCGACCAGGCACCTGTGCCAGATGGCGGGCATTCACAATCCAGACCTCAAAATGCTCATGCAACACATTGTAGATCGGTTTCCAATACACTCCCGTACTCTCCATCGCCACATGCGTGATCCCATACGACGACAGCCACGACCTCAACCCCTCCAACTCGACCGTCGTTGTCCCAAATCGCTTGCGCACCTGCTCCATCCTCCCTGATTCATCTACCACACACGCCACTACCATCCGCTTGTGAACATCCAGGCCGCTGCACTTCGGAAACATCACTTCCATCTTCCTTTCCTTTCGCAGCCGCTTATGTGTGTACCCGATTGTGAGCACAGTCTGCCCTGCGTGTTTCGTCCCGAGGAACGTCCACATCCCGTGGTGCGTCGGTGTACACCAATCTAGCTACTGAGCGTTCTTTACTTGACCACGGACCTTTCCCGATTTCTGTTCGGCGGCTGCCACCACACTTTAACACATTTTTCATCCCCTGTTGTGTTGGCTCACCGCATGTTTATCTACTGAATATTAAAGTACCCCTGATGCTTGTGAACATGAGGGGTACTCTTTTCGATTACTCAGAATTGGCTCATCTATGAAAAGTGTGTAAACCAATCTTTTCCTCAGAGACAAAATATTGCGGTTGCACAATTTCGTCTGATGAGCGTCAGAATTTGTTTGAGCACATTAGCAGGTTCTCTCTCTAATGACCATTGCTAACCTCTGCCACACGTTTCAGATCGGCGGCATATTGCTCGAACGGTGGTCCAAAGTCGGGTAGCGAGCGACCAATCAGCGGCAGCATCACGCCAGTCAGGACTTCGACCATAGAGAAATCAGTTGAGCCATCACTCTTCTCGGTCAGCGTATAGGTGCGTATGCCCTTGAACATGGGAGCCATATCGTCCCCCCATACTAGCTTCTTTTGGGGTACACACTCCTGGACCGTCAGGTTAAAGGTCCGTCCGGGCGCGTACGGTACGGTGAGTGCGATTTTTTCGCCCTTGGCAATTCGCCCCTCCACACTGCTCACCGTTGAGGTCCAGCGTGGGATATCGGCGGCATCGGTGAGCCGCGACCAGACTTGTGCGGGCGAAGCCTCAATGTTGATGGCAACTCCAAACTCTTTGCGAAATGCTGATTGTGTGAGGGTCGCGCGACCGTTTGTTGGTATCTTCTCGTGCATGCAAATTGCTCCTTTGGTTGTGAGATTATGAAATGACTTGCCTGTTTTGGATCGCTGGGCGGAGCCAAAGTCACATTTGGTTTGTCTTCTGTCGGGCCTCCGCCCGTACTTAACGTGATCCAGGTATTGGCAAGTTTGATAATGCATGGGTCTTGCTCGCGTAGTACTCGACCACCAAGGACAGAAGCATAGAAGTTTCTGGCGCGATCTACATCTAAAACCGTTAGATATATTGTAATAACAAAGCCTTCACGCGGTGCAGGAAAATCATCTCTCTTCATCTCGTTTCTCCTTGTAATGATTTTTGACCAAAATTGAGTACACTCATCGTGCGTTACCCGATTTCCGCAACTATAGCATAGCATCGGGCAGTATGTAGTCACATCCATGAAATCATGTAGCAAGTATGTATTTTGGAGATCAAAGTACCCCACATCCTTGTAAGAATCAGGGATACTTTTTCCGTTAACCGTCATACACTACCTGAACATTTTAACCCATCGAATCTATGCTTCAAGCCGACGTTGATGCAAAATGATACCCTTTAAGCTTTTGAGCATTCTCTGAGTCATTGTCGTCATTGAGCTACTCCTTTGGACTCATGGCGGCCATCAAGGGCATGGGGTCGAAATAGCCCTTCACCGTCTGGATTGTTCCCGCACTGTTATACTCATGAACGTCAACCCCATTGATCGCGATAGCTTCACCACCTGGCAAGATAAAGGTGGACGTCCAGGTGATGGCTGCACTGTTGCCCGCCACGAATAGGTCATGTAGTTCTATATTGACCGAGTCAAAGCCGCTCATTGAACCTGCCCATGCCAACAACCCTTCATGGCCGACATTGGGAGGCGAGCCCACCGGTTCATAACTCACCGCGTCCGCAGCCAGCGTTGCAAGCCAACCATCCATATCTCCGGCCAACATGGTAGAGAAGAAGGCACGACTGGTGGTTTCAATCACGGCTGGATCGAGCACGATAGCCTCCGCTGGCTGCTCTCCATTAGTTGGTCCGCTAACCGCCACGGGTGCTATGGGAACGCAGGCACTTAAGAGCAAGATGACCAGCACCAGAAGAAAAGTGGATTGTGTGTTGAAGAGTGAACTGTTCATTGTTTGTGTTTCCTTTGTTACGTATGTGTAGGAATGATATGTTGCTCACGTGCGTAGCATAGCACTGAGCAGTATGCAGCCGCATCCATGAAACTCCGTATTGAGCATGTATTTTTTGTCACGACTCATGGTGTACTCGTATTCATGAAAACCTGTAGAGGGTATACACTTTGCATTTGCCGCAAAGGAACTGTGTATGTAGGTTCAACAGGATCTTGAGGGGTTGAGCTGAACAATCAAACCATAAAAGAAGTGAAAGAATCGAAGAAGAGGCAAACCATCCTTCAATCTCTTCAGTTCCTTCATGATAAATACGGCTCTTTTTTCTCAACCCTCTGAGATCCGCTTGAGCCTGTATGTGTTTCTGTGGGAAATATCTGCGTAAGGTTGATCTACGTAAGGAGATTTAAGGTGCGGGCGCGAGAAACGGCATGAGTGCGATTGTTGACTTGGAGTTTGCCGTAGATATTGGCAAGGTGACGCTCCACAGTGCTAGAGGCAATAGACAGGTGTTGGGCGAGTTCCCGGTTGGTCAGTCCTTGAGCAAGCAGAGAAAGTACTTCTAGCTCACGATTGCTCAACGGCTCGACAAGATGAGGCGGTGAAGGAGCGATCTGAGTTGCATTACTTGTGTTAGAATTGGTAATGTCATCAAAAGCCCTTAGCAAATTGGGAATATAATCGGTGGCTGTATCGTGATGGCTCATGCGCCGTAGCAACTCAGCTATTGGTTCACCTTTGTTCACAAAGATAGCGATATAGCCTTCTGGCTTGGCCAACAGTAGGGTGCGCTGCAATGCGTGAAGGGCCATCTCAATATCGGTACTCGCCTGACAGACAAGAGCTTGTAAGACCAAGGCTTCCATCAGCAGCTCATTCCACCCTGCTGCTTCCACCACAGGTAGTAGTGAGGCAAGCCGGTGATTTGCTTCCTGCACGCGCTGGGCCAGTAGTTCATAATAGGCCAAAATCAACTGTTCCTGAGCAAACAAGAGACGGAATGGGTCCAATGTATACTGCGTACTCTTTTCTGCCCACGGGGCAACCATTGTCATGTCGCCAAGTGCCAACCAAAGCCGTGCCTCTGTCATTGCACCCAATCGCTGATGATAAGCGCTCGGATGGGAGGGGTGGTTCAGAATTAGGTTTACACTTTTGATACATAGACAAAAATCTATATGAGGTCATTTTCTGCCTGAGCATGGCTCAAATTAGAAAATATAAACATCTTTTCTCTTTGCAAAAATGTAAACCTAATTGTCCGCCTAAAATGAACCACCCCGGATGGGATAAAGCAAAATGACTGATGTCATGAATAAAGGAGAATGCATTCTCTGGCGTTTGGTTGGCAATATGAATCGTTGCAAGTATAGCGGCCAAATGAAGGCGGAATTCAGGATAAGTAATGTCAGTTTCGGCATAGATCGGTAGACGATGGACTTGCTCGGCATAGGAGAGAGCCTTGTCTAATCGCTGTTGTCGATAGGCGAGTTGTGCCAGACCCAGCAGTGGTTGATACTGATATGTACGGTCTGCTACATCTGTCTGGGATGAAGCATCCATTGCGGCGCGATAATGTAACTCTGCTTGACGTAGCTTTCCCTGCTGCATAGAGATATCGCCCAGTCGTGAAGCGTTCCCGACAGATACGATGCTATGTCCCGATGAGCTTCCAATGTTTAGCGCCTCTGTCTGTACTGCTTCTGCCTGATTCAGGTTACCCTCATTTTCTAGATAGAATAGAGCGCATGTTCGCAGAAAGAAACATTGTGTCATTGGCCGTATGTTGGCTCCCTCAAAGCTAGTTTCCGCTATCAATCTGCTGCACTGCGCATGATCTCCTTGCCAGGTAGCGAATTGAAGCCAAACCGTTTTCATGAGCACCAAGAAGTCGCTCTGTTGCTCATCGGTTTGTCCCGCCTCTGTGATTTGTGAGATCAATGCCTCAATCGAACGATTCTGAGGATTGCGGCGATATTGTGCAGTAACATAATGGAACGCTAGTCGTGGCTGATGATGAATGATCTCAACGGGTAGGGTACGCAACCAAGCGAATATCTGCTGTTGAGAAACTGATTGATGACCTCTACCGACCCATATCTTGTGAATAAGATTTGCCGCAAACTCAAAGTGTTTCCCGCGAAGAGCATGATTAACGGCATCGATCACGAGATTATGGTCGACATACCATTGACTGGCACGCTGATGGTAGCCGGTCGCGCTTTTCGCATATGTCTTCTGGAAACGCCGTCGCAACAATTGGGCAAATAAATGATGATAGCGATACCAGTGGCGTTCACTATCTAGAGGAACAATGAACAGGTTCGTTGCATCAAGCTGCTCCAGGATCAACTGTGCTTTGGCGCGGTCGAAATCGGGGATCGTCGCCTCGATAAGTGGTGCACACATTCGCTCGAGGAACGATGTCTTGACCAAGAAATCGTACATCTCTTCCGGCTGCTGGTCCAATACCTCGTCCATCAGATAGTCTCAGTAGATCCAAATTTCAGGTTTTGAGAGAGAATTCTGGCTAAACAGTTGACATAAATACAAATTTGCCGGTCGATATCTAGTTTTTGCGTTAGATTTGGGCGATTTTCAGATATGAAATAGGTTGTTTTCTGTAACCGAAATCTGAATAAATGACTCCAAAATCCCTGCAATCTCGACTGAAAATAGCCAAAAACGCCAAATTTGGATCTACTGAGTCTGAGATGTAACGATGACTGCCGGAAAAATTCTGAATGAACTCGCGCGGGTCCCTGGTCACTTCCGGGTTGCTCCCCTGTAGAGCAACTCCTGCCATCTGCAATCCAGCCACCCACCCTTCAGTCCGTTCTTCTAACCGCCTTACCTCTGCCGAAGACAAAGTTAACGACATCGTATTGGTAAAGAATTGTACCGCTTCGTCTTGTGTGAAGCGCAGGGCATCCGCGCGAATTTCTGTCATTTGTGCCCGTACGCGCAGCCGCGCCAAAGGCAAGGGAGGATCGGTACGACTGATTAGCACGAGATGAAGGTTGGGAGGAGCATGCTCAATCAGAAATTCTAATGTTTTATGAATCGGCATCGAGTCGATGTGATGATAGTCATCTAGCACCAAAATCATGTTCATACCGCTCGCCATTATGTCATTGCAGAGTTGCATCAATGATGTAGTCGGTTGGCTCCAGTTGTCTATCGAAGCACCAAGTTGCGAATCGATCTGTTGGAGAGCAGCCGTGAAATAGGTGAAGAAGATCGTGGGATCATTATCGGATTCATCCAGCGAGAGCCACCCAAAGGGGGCATTTCTGTTCGGCCAACCAAGCGCGAATGAGGGTCGTTTTGCCAAAGCCAGCTGGTGCAGATACAAGCGTCAAAACGAGATCTAGACCCATGTTTAGCTGATTGAGTAGATGAGGGCGAACAATCAAGTCAGCCCGTAGCGTTGGTGCAAATAGTTTCGTAGCAAGGAGCATCAACAGTCCTTTGGTGGATAGCAGGTATGTATCTACAAAACAGGTTTTCCCAGATTTCGCTGGAAATGCGTTCAAAATCTGCATTTATCTGAGAAATCTGAGTACAACTCCATTCCCTGCGACGGCCTTCTGGGATAATTATAACTGGCTTGTCTAGATATCCAACATTCATTGTTCTTTACTTTCTGGTAAAGGCTTGAGTGACAAAGGGCAAACCGAAAGGGGCGGAAAAAAGAATCCACCCTGAAAAAACGGGATAAAATGTAAAAATAGTGCTCGGCTAGTTTAAGCAGCGGCATTGAGGCGGCGATGAGCGAGAACGCCTTTAGGGAAATGGTGTGAAACCGAGGCCTTTTTCCGAAAGTCAGGGTCGAGTTGGTCAGGAGTTGGAAAAAGAGCACTCGAGAGAACACGGCGCAGCCTGCCGGGAGTGGATTGAGGCTCTCGATCCCAGTAGCCAGTCGGTATGGGAGGAAGAGAAGCGGCTAAATGGGAAAGAAGATTGCCAGCAAGCAGCCCCAGTTCAGGTAAGCGGAAACAAGCCTCATCGGCATGAACAAATTGACGATGTAAGCCAATCATCTGCTTGGAAGCCAAGGGGGGGATGTTCAACAGGCCAGCGTTCCAGGTAGACAAGATAAATGGTTTCAGGCTGCAAAGTCATAACGGTCGCCAAAACCAAAGGTGTGTTGTAGGCCGGATCCTGAATGACGTAAATCGAGTAGGTACGGTTGGCTGTATCCACCTTGGTTGTTCTGGGGACGAGATTGTGCCATGCTTGATAGCAAATCAGGCGACCACTATAGAAAAGCGACCAGACGAGTCCGGAGTTGTAGCCTCGAGTCGCTTTCCTTATAGCTGCGAGAGCGGACGCACAATATCACCATATTCAGGTGGTCTGCCTTTTCTTTGCGTTTGGGGAACTCATTGCGGCGCACTGTGCAGTTAATGGCTTCCCGCAGGACAAATCGGTCTATGCCGCTTTCTAGCATTTCTCTGATTGTAAACCCGGCATCGACCACCGCCACTTCGTCTGACTCCAGTGATTTCTTCGTCTCTTTCAGCAGCTTTTCCGAAACTCACTTTCCTTTGTTCCAACCGTGCATCTCATGATTGCCTTGAGCAGTGGCACTCGCTTCCCGCCTATCTCCCCGAGCTTATCATCACTCCAAAGATGAGCGCGGGCAATGCCGACGAGCCGTTGAGTTATAGAGTCGGTTCACTTTCCCTTGCAGCTTCGGTCGCCAGAACCCTGTGATATCTATGCTTTTCACTCGGTACCCTTCTAACTTTTTTGCCTCCCATTCCCTTTCCACTTCTTCTTGCCACGACCCCAGCAGACTTGTGATATCCCATGATCCATATCGAAGCTCCACCAGCTTCGCCGGAGCTCCTCATCTTCAAACCCGCTTTCTTTCAATGCGCTATGGATTGCTCCTCGACTTTTCAGAAACGACCCATTCAGCATTGCCCACATCAGACGCATTACATTTACGTTTGTTCCCATCGGCGTTACTTGCAATACATTCATCAGTACTGCTATAGTTATTTCTGGCGCGGTTAGCATTCCTTCCTCCTTTTTGGGTTCTCTACCTTTAGGATGAACTGCTAACCGCTTTTTGTCACATTTCTCACCTCATCTCTTTTCTTTTACCAGAAAGTAAAGTATATTGAGAATAAGCTGAAGTTTAGTCCCTATATCAAAGAGGTTGTGGCCTTGGGCGACAATGAATCGTTTGTCACGGCAATGATCAACATCGATATGGACATTGTTTCGAATTGGGCCGAACGGCGGCGCATCCCCTATGGCGGCTATATTGATTTGGCACAGAAGAACGAGGTCTACGCTTTGATGCAGGATGAAATTAAACGAGTCAATGCAAGCCTCTCGCCCGAACTACAAATCAAGCGTTTTCTCGTCCTCCACAAAGAGTTGGACCCTGATGATGAAGAGGTCACAAGGACGCGCAAGGTGCGCCGTGGTTTCATTGCCGAAAAATATGCCAATATTAAAGAAGCACTCTACATGAAACAGGATGAAGTCGTCGTGAATGCACTCATCACCTATGAAGATGGTCGCACCACTGAATTGGAGCGGATGCTGCGAATTGATAATGTGAGCGGTTAAAACCCTATCCGAAAAGTGATTGTGGGTCCAACTAATTTCTCAAGCAAGAATAGATCGTCACAGAACTTTTCGAATAAACAGAGTGTGTACCACAAAGTGTGCAAATGAACGTTGTTCAGTCAGAGAAACGCTGCATTTACACACTTTGGGACACACTCCCGATAAACTCTAAGGAAGGGGAGACGCTTGGATTTTTTTCTTGATTTGCTGATCAATGGCCTATTGACAGGCACACTTTATGCACTGGTTGCACTGGGTCTTGTCTTGATCTACAAGGCGTCGGGCGTACTCAACTTTGCCCAGGGATCGATGGTCTTGTTGGCCGGTTTCTTGGTGGCGTTGCTGATCCATTTTGGATTGCCTGGGTGGGCAGCGATTTTGATCGGGGCTGCTGGAATGATCGGAATGAGTTTTTTGGTCGAGCGTCTCGTCTTGCGGCCTCTCGTGGCACAACCAATTATCAGCCTGATCATGGTCACATTGGGACTCTCGCTCTTTATCGAAGGTGCTCAAACGCTAGCGAGCAATATCTGGCCCGTCTTTACCCTTAATTTGGGAATTCCTCGCTCACCGATCGAACTTGGTGGTATGCTGATTCTGCCAATCAACCTGATCGGTGCCGTGACTTCTCTTCTGCTTTTCGCTGGAACGGCTTACGTTTTTATGAATACGCAAACCGGTCGTGCGCTGCGTGCCATCTCTGATGACCACGAAGCAGCATTATCGGTCGGTGTTTCGATCAAACAACTCTGGGTAATTGTCTGGGGTGCGGCAGGGTCGATTGCGCTTGTTGCCGCGCTTATCTGGGGCACGCGCATGACCGTGCAGTTTTCTCTTTCACTCCTAGCCTTCCGGGCATTTGCAGTCGTGATCTTGGGGGGATTAGACAGTCTGGTTGGGGCGATTCTCGCGGGATTGCTGGTTGGAGCAGCCGAAAACCTCGTAGCTGGATACATAGATCCGATTGTTGGCGGTGGAACCAAGGAGTTCTTTCCTTACTTGCTCATGTTAATCGTTCTCTGGGTTCGACCCTATGGACTCTTTGGGCGGGAAATTATTGAAAGAGTTTAATGAATTGTCAGTAGGCCGCAATCGTTAGATTCTTCGCTTCGCTCGAGAATGACACGATTGCGGCCTACTGATTGTGAATAAGGTTAAGACTTTATGATCAACAGAGAATGTGGTGTTTATGAGACGACTTATCAGGGTGATATGGCCTTCTTTCGCGTGCCGCTCGCTCGTTGGGCGATCAGCGCGATCCTCGTATTGGCAATTGCGATCGTTCCATTCATCGCCACAGAATATTGGTTCTCAGCCATCATTCTTCCATTTTTACTCTTTTCGATTGCCGTGATTGGTCTCAATCTGTTGGCCGGTTCGTGTGGTCAAATCTCGCTGGGGCATGGCGCATTTATGGCCGTTGGTGGGTACCACAGCGACGCTCATTTATATGCGGGACGTGCCCTTCTTATTGAGCGTACTCTGTGGCGGCATTATGGCGGCACTGGTCGGTCTGCTCTTTGGCATCCCATCCGCCCGCATCAAGGGCCTTTATCTCGCGATGGCAACCTTGGCTGCCCAATTTGCCCTACCTTGGGTCATTAGTCGATTAACGCCTCTTTTGTTGCCAACTGGTCTGGGGGCTGTGGGTGGAGATACGCTCTTTCCGCCTGCGACATACATCTTTGGTTTTCGCATTCAGTCCTATACTGAACGTTATTTTGTCGCCCTTATTTTTTTAATTATTCTCACGATTCTGGCGATGAATTTAATGCGTAGTCGGGTTGGTCGGGCCTGGATTGCCGTCCGCGATCACGATGTGGCGGCCACTATTTTGGGCTTCAACATCACCTACTACAAATTGTTGGCCTTTACCATTAGTTCATTCTACGCTGGAATTTCTGGGGCATTGCTCATCTTCTTTTACTTCGGCGTGGCCCACGTTTTAGAATTTGGACTCAATCTCTCAATTGAGCTTTTGGCAATGGTGATTATAGGCGGGTTGGGTAGCATTCTCGGCAGTTTTCTTGGTGTGGCTTTTATTCTTCTGTTGCCCATCTTCCTCAATCAGTTTCTGACGTTTTTGGGTGATGCTGCTGGATTCTATGTGAGCAGTGGTATTACGGCAGGCGTTGAATCGATCATCTTTGGGGCGTTGGTCATCATCTTTCTGATTACAGAACCACTCGGCCTTGCTAAATTATGGGACAATATCAAAGATTATTTTCGTTTGTGGCCCTTTTCGTACTAGGTCGTTGGCATTTGGAACCAGAAAGCGGTACACTCCAACAAATTGTGTTGAAAGTCGATTCATTCTCATTCCTAAAACGTTGAAGTGGGAAGTTCGGTCACAAACGATGGCACATACTGTTCATGATAGCGGGTATAAACGGCTCTTCAGCAACAAGACCATCTTTCGGCAACTGATCGAGACCTTTGTCGAAGAGGACTGGGTGCAAGAACTGGATTTTGACGAGGCCATTCGCTTAGATAAATCCTTCATCTCTGAACACTATAAAGAGACAGAGAGTGACATCATCTATGGTGTTCCTCTGATTCGAGCAGATGGGACCCAACACGAGGTTTACTTCTACATTCTGGGGGTGGTTCATTTTAGCTGGATAGATAGGTTTACACTTTTAGAAACAGAAAGAACGTTTATATTCTCTGATTTCGCCGGTTCTCAGAGAGAAAACGGTCTCATATAGATCTTTGTCTATATATCAAAAGTGTAAACCTAATTTTGAACCACCCCACATTCTGGTCGAGTTTCAATCCACGGTGTAGCGCTTCATGGCTGTGCGAGTACTGCACTATCTGACTGGTTTCTACATGGATTATCTGCTGACCCACGGTACGGCCAAGAAAGAGGTTGCGAAGCTACCTGCCATTTTGCCCATTGTGTTGTATAATGGCGATAATCAGTGGACGGCACCGACAAACATCGCAGAGTTGATTGAAGCGTATCCGCCTCTGGGTCAGCATCGGTTGGACTTTGAGTATCTCAAGATTATCGAGAATGAGTTCTCATTGAGCCAACTGCTGGGCATCCGCAACATTATTTCAGCACTTTTCATCGCAGAGGCGCACTATCATGTGGAATTGTTGGAAGAGGTTTTGCTGACCCTCTATGACAAAGAGTCGGATCGAGAGGCCGTCTATCTTTTTTCTAAATTGGTTCAAGCAGTTGGCTCTTCATGGTCGTGTGGATGAAGAGGAATATGGTTCGCTAGCGCAGGTGATTCGCGATAAAGAGGAGGTTCAGAGCATGCTATTGACAGCCATCGAACGAGAAAAAGAAAAAGTCCGTGCCAAAAGCCGCGAAGAAGGCCGCGAAGAAGGTCACAGAGAAGGCCGCGAAGAAGGCCGTGAAGAAGGTATTGATCTTCGAAATCGGCAAATCGTACGCGTCATGCATGAACGCAGCTATGATATTTCTGTCATTGCTGATGTAACGGGTCTATCTATCATGGCAATCAAAGATATCTTGGCTCAATCTGAAAAAGCAGATCACGTGAATGAAGCCAGGGCTACCCCAAAGCAATATGTCAATGATGATTCTCAGGAAGATGGAAATGCGGATCCACCAGCCGCGTCCAAAAACTAGCTGATACGATCGGTCAAATAGCGGACAACGTTCAACAATCGACCACCAACATTCTGAATCGGAGGTAACAAAGAAATGAAGAGACACTTTACTCTATCGCTCCTGCTCTGTGCCATGCTCATACTGGCGGCATGTGCGCCAACTACTCCAGCCGGATCAACTGGTGGCAGTGACTCCGCCACCGATGCGGACGCGCCCAAAGAGCCATACATTGTCACTCTTGCTGGATATCGCACTGGTAGCTACCAACATACCGGTACTCCGTTGGGCAATGGAATCCAAGATATGGCCACCTATATCAATGATCAGGGCGGTATTGACGGCTGGCCAGTCAAAGTGCTGGAAGTCGAAACAGGCTACGAAACGCCTCGGGGTGTGGAAGCCTATGAACGAGGCAAGACTGAGGGCAATATGGTCACCTTTATCCCCTTCAGCACTGGTACAACTTATGCTGTAACACCGCGTGCCTTTGAAGACAAAATGCCGATTCTGCACACAGGTTATGGTATCTCGGCGGCAGCTTTTGGCGAGGCATTTCCCTATAACTTCCTCCTCTCCCCAACCTACTGGACCGTTGAGGCAGCAACGACTGCGTTCATCGCTGAACAAGAAGGTGGGGAGGAGGCATTAGCAGGGAAGAAGATTGCGATGGTCTACGCTGATATCGACTATGGACGTGAGACACTGCCGCTGATGGAAGTCTTGGCTGAGCAACTTGGTTTTGAACTGCAAACCTTCCCAGTCGAGTGGCCGGGCCTGGAGCAGACAGCTGTCTGGACCGATATTGCGGAACGCAGCCAGCCAGATTGGGTGATCCTGCGCATGTGGGGTCAGTCAACGGTTGTCTCCTTGCAAGAAGCGGCACGCGTTGGTTATCCAATGCCACAAATCATCGGCTGTCCCTGGTCACCGACTGATCAGGACATCGAACTGGCTGGTCCTGACATCGCGAAAGCTGTACGCGCCAATTATTGGGCTAGTTCCGGGACGGACAGTCCCATTATCTCAACCTTGCTGACGGAGGTTCATGACGCCGAAAAAGCCTATGGGCCACGCGAAGAAGTGGGAACTCAGCTCTATAACCGTGGTGTCTTTAACATGGCGGCGGCGGCCATCGCTATTCGGTTGGCGGGTGAGGAATTTGGTCATCCAGTAACCAGCGAGCAAGTCGTGTGGGGTTATGAGCATATCACACCTGAAACGCTGGTTGAAGCCGGACTCGAGGGTCTCGTACCACCTGACCTGACCACATCTGACACCGATCACATGGGATCACCTTTTGCCCAGATGCATGAGTTCGATGGAGAACGCATGGTTCCCATTGGTGATTGGACAATTGCCTACGAAGATATTGTCCAAGGTCTGATCGAAGAATCAGCAGAAGCGTTCAAGGCTGCAAATCCAGAACTATACGAAGAGTAGAGGGTTGCTGGTGATTGGTCGCTAGTGGCTGGTCAATGTCATTGCGTTAAGGCCTGGAGATTGGGAGATTAGAGAGTTGAAGATTGAGGCAACCAGCCTGATCGTTGAATCTCCACTCGCTATTCTCTTGCGATATCGAGCTCGACTTCGTGACATCGATCGGCTGGTCACCAATCACCAACGACTAATTGCCAACGACCAGAGACCAATCAGCAATGGCCAATTCAAATTCAAATACAGGTCTTGTTGTTAACAATATTGAAGCTGTCTATGACCGCGTAATTCTCGTGCTAAAAGGAGTCTCGCTCTCTATGCCGGATGGTGGAATCGTGGCGCTGCTTGGTGCAAACGGAGCTGGAAAGAGTACGACGCTGAAGGCTATCTCCGGGCTGCTTCATGGTGAACGAGGCGAGGTCACCAAAGGGGAAATCGAGTTTCAAGGCAAACAGCTCGCCCATAAGGACGCAGCTGATATTGTCAGGAGCGGTGTGGTACAGGTCATGGAAGACCGACGCGTCTTTGAGCATCTTACACCCGAAGATAACTTGATGGTCGGCGCTTATACTCGTCGGGACGGCATTGCGGAAGATTTAGAACGGATTTTCACTTACTTTCCTCGACTGGCTGAACGGCGTACCGTGAAGGCCGGTTATCTCTCAGGCGGCGAACAACAGATGCGCGCCATCGGACGAGCATTGATGGCGCGCCCAAAGCTGATGCTGTTGGATGAACCCTCTTTGGGACTGGCACCACAATTAGTCGAGGAGATCTTCGAAATCGTTGAACGCATCAATAAAGAGGAAGGCGTTGGAGTTCTGCTGGTTGAGCAGAATGCCACGATGGCGCTCGAACTGGCAGACTCAGTAGATCCAAATTTCAGGTTTTGAGAGAGAATTCTGGCTAAACAGTTGACATAAATACAAATTTGCCGGTCGATATCTAGTTTTTGCGTTAGATTTGGGCGATTTTCAGATATGAAATAGGTTGTTTTCTGTAACCGAAATCTGAATAAATGACTCCAAAATCCCTGCAATCTCGACTGAAAATAGCCAAAAACGCCAAATTTGGATCTACTGAGACTATAAAAAAATTCTCAGCATCTAAATTAGGATCAATCTTTCTCAAGAATCGCCAAAATTCATGCGCGCAAAATTCTACTGGGACCCGAATGCTTTCCAAATTCATCAAAATAACCCCTACGCGGCTTTGTTGAAGCGAGCGATGGCAGGGGTTGGCGTCGAAGTCATTCCAGGTGATCGAGGGGAGCCATGGGACAAGGATTGGCTGCGCGACAATCCCGAACAGGTTGATGTGCTGCATCTCAATTGGCCCCACTATCATTATGATACAGGCGACTTAGATGGTAGCTTACAACGTTGCGCCGAGTTTATCGAGTTCTTGGCATACGCACGCGCACTGGGCTACAAAGTCGTCTGGACAATGCACAACTTCTATCCCCACGAAAGCACAAGCCACGACCTAGATCGGCTCGTACGACAGGCTATTGCGCAAATTGCCTCCGTCGTGATCACTCACTGTGACTACGCGAAGCAACTTGTAAAAAAACACTTCTACCGCAATGAGAATATCTTTGTCATTCCCCACGGTAATTTCATCGATGCGTATCCAAATACAATCAGCCAGGCAGACGCACGGACGCGGCTTGCTCTGCCACATGATCATCTCATCTACCTCTATTTTGGCAACATTCGGCCTTACAAAGGAATCGAAAACCTCGTTGATGCCTTTGGAAATCTATCAGATACAGACGTGACTCTGTTATTTGCTGGCAAATATTATACAGACTACGGTCAACAGTTGATTCAGCGGCTTGATAATGTTGATCCACGCATTGCTCTTCAGCCATCCGCTCACATTCCCTACACTGACTTGCAGATCTATCTCAACGCCGCAGACGTTGTCGTGCTTCCCTTCCTGGATGTTTTAACCTCCGGTTCGGCCATTACAGCAATGGGTTTTAGTCGATCCGTGATCGTCCCCGCCATTGGGTGTTTACCGGAGTTGGTCAATGATGAAATCGGGATTCTCTACAATCCAAAGCAACCAGACGGTTTGGAACAAGCCCTGCGTATTTTTCGCGACTGTAATCGGACAGCTTTGAACAAAGCAGCCTATCACCATGCTCAATCGCTCGCTTGGGACAAGATCGCCCAGCAGACGCTAGAGGCGTATCAGTCTTAAGCTTCGAATGCAGAATGCTGAACCAGTGTTATAAATTGAGAAATTTCACGTGATGCGCCAGAATACACAATCACCTGCCTTACTACCTTCAACGCAATGGTCCGCTCTGCGCCAGCGTATACAATCACCCTCTTTTGCCGATGCGATGGATCGACTTCGCAACGACGTTGACACGTTCATTGCACAGAGGCTCGCCGTTCCCGAAGCCCCCGGTGGCCACTATCATCATTACTTCTGTCCAGAGCATGGCGTTGAGTTGCAATTCGATGCTGCCTCTCCAACGGCACACCTTTGTCCGGTGGATGGAGCAATCATTCGCGGTGAGATCTTCGACGCGTCCTGGCGTTGGTTTGCCAACAATCGTCTCTCACAAGGAGCACTGTGTTTAGCAGTTCTTTGGCAATTGGAAACCAATTCAGCCCATCTTGATCATGTCGTTAAAATCCTGACCGATTATGCTACACGATACACTGGTTATGCAGGAATGTCTCACTCGGTTGGCATGTCCCATCCTAATCCCAAACCAGGCATCGCAACCCACCAAACCTTAGATGAAGCCGTCTGGTCGCTACCTATAACATGGGCCTTCGACTTAGTGCGAGAGGAGATGTCCAAGTCCGACATCGATCTGGTAGAAAATCAACTCTTGGCACCCATTGCAGAATTTCTTGTTGAACATCATTTTGGCGATATCCAC
>JAHBNG010000147.1 GCA_019217005.1 Chloroflexi bacterium TSY | reverse complement strand
GGCATTTTGACATTCTTGGCAATATTGTGTGGTTGAAAGGCAAACACCGCCGCGCCAAAACAATTCTCGATGAGGGCCTCGATCTGGCACGAACCTATGGTACACAAGATGGAGTATCAGACCTGCTAATTCGCAAGGGATTGGTGGAACGGGAGTTAGGCGAAGTCAAAGAGGTGATAACCTTCTATCAAAAATCATTGGATGAATTGCGAGCAATGGGCGATCTATCCAATCTCGCCCACCAATTGCTCATCTACGGTGAATATTTGGTGGTGCAAGACCAAATCGAGCAGGGGCAGAAATATCTGGAAGAGTGCTGGGCGTTGACCCGTGAGATAGGCACTGAGCACAGATTCTATGCATTTCTCCTGATTCACTTGGCCATTGCAGCCTATAAACTGAATTCTTGGGATGAATCCGAAGCCTATCTACAAGAGGTGCTGACACTGGCTAAACAAAGCGAGCGTACCCACCCAGAAGCATTGGCCCATCTCTTTATCGGGCGCTGCAAAGTAGCACAAGAACAGTTATTGCAGGCAGAATCGCATCTCATTGCAGGCTTATCGTTGGGCTGGACACACGACTTGACGCTTGTGGCAACCTTGGCCATTGTCTGCTTTGCAGAACTATATTTAGGGCAGGGTAGAACGCGGGAGGCCATTTGTTTACTAACAATTGCTCTGAATCATCCGGCAACAGAGAAGCGAGACAAACAGGATGCCGATCGGCATTTGTCTTCGTTGCAAGAGAAAACACCAACAGACATATTTGATGAGGCCGTGAGACAGAGCCATACACAATCATTAGAAGAAGCGGTGGAGCAGATATTATGGAACGAGAGTCGTTCCCCACTTTTACGTGATGATGAGCGCAGCAGGTTGCTCGCGGGTCACTGATTCTGTAGGATATTCCACCCAGGAACGTTTTGCGGCACGTCTCTCCGTACACTGTCAACTAAGAATTTCGATGGTTTCCCAGCATCTGCGCTCTAAAGTGGGCAAGACCTTCCCGGACACGCTTAGTCAGTAAGAGAGATACCAAATAGGCGCGTTGAAAAGAGTCGGAAAAAATCAACAATTCCGACTTTATGTAAACTTGGGTATTGAGCTGGTAGCAAGTAGACATAAGAGAGAAATCAAAGGCAATCAAGAAAAAAAACAGTAGCAGCAAAAGTCGGGTACAAATTTTTCATGCAAACAGAGGGCTGCTCTAGGATTTCACCTTATGGTCATTTTTTGTACCCGACTTTTGCCGTAGCTGAAAAAAAAGAAAGCAGAAAAACTAAGCTTGTGGTCGACGACGGATAGTTCGTTGACGAATGTGGAAAGATTCGTCATAGGTGGTTCGGTCTTGCCACATTTTCCAAAGAATGGCCAGCCAGCGGTTGGCTAAAGCCCGATGAGAGCGACTGACCGAGTGGCCCTTTTGACGAGCTTGTAAAGTAAGCCGAAGCCAGCGAGATTGCTGGCGCGAAGAACGAGCCAGTTGCTGAGAAAAGTAACGAAACTCTTTATCACAAGAGCGGCGAAAGTGGACCAAGTGGACTTTGCCACTTTGGTTGGTAACGGGAGCCGTGCCAGCTAAAGTCTGGACCATGCTGGAATGGGGGAAGCGGCGGCGATCTTCGCCAAATTTGACCAGCAAAGGGAGCCAAGAGCTCTCCTGCGCCCGGCAGGGAAGCAAAAATGGGGTGATCCTCGTGTTGCAGAAAAAGAGAGTTCAACTGTTGGAGTGTTGCTTGCTTGGAGTTGAGGGTATGGAGCAAGAGTCGGGCAAGTTGCTGGGCTTGAACTTGACAAGCTTGGGCAACACCCGGAGCTGAACGGGGATGTTGTGTGGTCAAGGCATCAAAACAGGTGAGCCATTTGGAGGGCTGATTATGTTTATGTTGCTTGAGAAAGACCTGAAATTCATCATAGGTTGCTTTTTCTGCTGCTTGCGGCGACGGATAAGCCAGAATCAGATGAGCTGCAATGGGCGATGGCCAACTAAAGACATTGAGCAAAGCGGGATGGTATCTGAGCAAACAACTACGCAAGCGATTGGAGACAGCAACCGTTTCTTTGCGCCAAAACTCGGTCATGCTCACCACGATGCGCATTTGCTGGAGTAATTCACTCCCTGGATGCCAAGGATAGAATCGGTGAACATCTGTTCTGACCAGTTCAGCTATCGTATATGCATCACTTTCATCAGTGCGAGCACCGCTCTGATTGTACCTCGCCCGACTTGCTTTGACCACGTTCGGTGGGAGGACATATAGATTTGTATACCCAGCATCCCATAAGTAGTCAATTATCAGATTATGTGCTGTCTCTAATCCGATTCGACATTTTTTCATGGCCGATATCCATCGTTTCTCGCCACTTTTCTAGTTGCTTAAAGCCATCCACACTATGTTCTATTGTCATGTAGTTAATTCGACGACCGTTTTCATCCGTTATCATTACATCATGTTTTGTTTCACTCCAGTCTATTCCTATGAATATCTGCATTTTTGACCTCCTCATTCACTTGAGGATTGCCTTTGGTCATTTTTTTCGGACGCTCTTTTCCGTTTTCCTATTATGGCATTCGAGATGCTACACGCTTGCGACGGTTCTAGGCCTCGGCTTGGTGGACGGTCCGGGAAGGGCGGTCGCACCGCGGGAAGAGGGCGGTCCTTTTTACCAAGCCGGAGTTCGATTCCGAGTGACAGCTTCTCTCTTTCTGTCTCTCTCATTCTAACTCCTTTCCTATATTATCTAATAGGAAGAGGGCAGAAATCGCCTCGAACGCCCCACAACTCTTGCCCTCTTCCTGTTAGGTAATATAGGAAAGGGAGATAAAATAAGGGAAGGCAAAAGCAAGGAAAGCCGAAACTTATTGGACTCTCGACCTGGCAAAAAGGACCAACCTCTTCGAGCGGTGCGACCGCCCTTCCCGGACAGTCCGCCAGGTCGACGCCGTGCAACGTCGAAAGCGTGCAGCACCTCGAGTGCCATAACAGGAAAACGGAAAACAGCGTCCAAAGTTGAGGAGCTCAGGCGATACGGGAGAGGAGGTCCAAGATGAAAGTGAAAATGGGAATCGACTGGAGTGAAAAGAAACATGATGTGATGATGTTGGATGAGACAGGACGAGCGCTGGGCTATGCGCAGATAGAGCATAGCCAGAAGGGATTTCGCCAAATTGAAGAAATGAGAAAGAAGACAGGAGCGAGCCATGATGAAGTGACAGTGGGACTGGAAACAGCGCATAATTTGCTGATTGATTATCTCTGGTCGAGCGGGTACAAGAATGTCTATGTGGTGCCGCCGAATGTGGTGAACAAGAGTCGGGAGCGCTATAGTCAAAGTGGTGCGCATAATGATAAGAGTGATGCCTATGTGATAGCAGATTTGTTGCGGACCGATGTCCATCGATTTTATCCTTGGTCACCTGGCAGTGAATTACTCCAGCAGATGCGAGTGGTCAGCAGTGCCACACAATACTGGACCAAAGAGACTGTGGCCTTATCCAACCGTCTGCGCGCTTGCCTGTTGCGTTACCATCCGGCGCTGCTTGAGGTCTTCAGCAACTGGCCTTCTCGGATTGCCTGCCACCTGGTTCTGACCTATCCAACGCCAGAGCATGTGCGCAACTCCACCTATGAAGGCTTCCAAGAGTTTCTCAAGCAGCACCGACATACGCAACCCCGTAAATGGGTCACTTGTTATGATAAGTTAACCGCCACTTATCCCACATCAGCTCCTGCATTTGTGCCAGCGTATCAACGAGAAGCTCTTCAGCTGGCTGAATGTCTTTTGCTTGCACTGCGCTATGAACAAGAGACCCTTGACCAGTTACAGTCACTTTTTCTGCAACATCCGGATCAGCATATCTTTGCTTCTTTACCTGGTGCTGGCCAGCTTTTAGCTCCCAGTCTTCTGGTCAAGTTTGGCGAAGACAGGGAACGCTTTCCCTCTCCCATGAGCCTTCAGTCTCTGGCGGGAACCTGTCCTGTCACCAAACAAAGTGGCAAAGTCAGAACCGTTCATTTCCGCAGAGCTTGCGATCACGACTTTCGTTATTTTACTCAGCAATTTGCTCGCTGCTCCCGCAAAGAGTCTTCTTGGGCCGCTGCTTTTTACACCGCCGCTCGCCAACGCGGTCTCAAAAAAGAGTCATGCTGATCGCACTCTCGCTAATCGCTGGATTTGCATCATTTGGAAATTGTGGCAAGACAAGAAACCTTATGATGAATCTTTCCATTTGCAGCAACGAGCCCATCGTCGCCAACCTATCGCTTAATTGCTTCTAATTTTTTACTATGTATCGCCTTTGGGTTCCTTGCCTTTGTCCTCATCTATATGTTGACATAACACGCTGCTGGTTCTCTCTATCAGTTCTTCTTCAACGCGCCCTTTTGGAACTGCCATTACATACAAAGCGTGTCCGGGAAGGTCGGTTCTGTCCCACTGCTTGCGATTGAAAAAGCCTCTTAATCGTGAAAAATGTCGAATTATTTAGTTTACGATGTACTTAGATCAGAGACGGTACAAACTTCTCTAAGGAGCAATAAGTCGTCCCATGAGGGTGACGTAAATACCGGCCACCCTCATGGGACTGAACTTTGTGTGAAAACGTAGCTTTGCTCAGACTAGTGGAGCAGTGGAAAAGTTATGCTCTCATTGCAACCGCGGTTTAGAAACAGAGATCATTGACGGCAAGCTTTTGACCACCGATGAGCAAGTCATTGACTGTGCCGTTCAGGTATAGCGTGCCCTGTTCGGGTGTACCAAACACTTGTACATTGACGCCACCGATCCAAAGACCGTGGATATCCGTCATCTCACCAAAATTGAGGAATTGTCCATTGATGCGGATATTCAGGGGACCGCCCGGTACAACATAATATTGTAGCGTGAGTCCACTTGTCAGTGGTGCTGGTAAATCAAAGGTGACACTGGCGAGTTTGATTGCTAACTCATGTGGGGTACCAGTTGTCATACCGCCAGGGCCGACTTGAACGATCCCCTTGTGGGGTTTGCGGTAAGGATCGAAATAATGATTAACACCAACCCCAACTCGACGAGAAACAAAGACGTCGCCATAATTGTAGACGGTACCCACTGTTAGATCCGCAAAGTCAACACATGTAGGCCCGCTGAGAGGGGCATACATCTTTTCCTCGAGCGAGGCTGCAGCAGCCGGTAGGTAACTGTTCAGCACAATAAATGTGCTCAACAATAGCATGAGTAACTGTTTCATCTTCATAATCAATTCTCCTCTACTATATAGAATAGTCGTGAAATAATTTGCCTGAAATCGTTCAGGTTATGGTTTTAGGATAACGTTTGGTCGCAACGAGAAAGCAACTGGGACAGGGCCATATCGTTACGATGGTGCAACGAGGAAGCAACCGTCGATGTTGCCGATAGAGGAGATGGAGCGCGCATGAAAGAACAAAGAACAACATCATCTAAATGCGGGCGGGTTGTCAGGTGATGTAGACAGTCTCAATTGTATCTGTGGTCAAGTCGGCTCATGACCGGTCCTAATTGACTGGGTAACGATCATGGGGTCTGAGATGAGGATGTGTTTCAGTGAGGAAGATTTGAGCAAGTGTAATCCTGAGTTACTGTTGGGCTGTATGAGGGAATGTGGTGACGGTCTCTGCTTGGGACACCCTGTCCTCATGAACAGTAGAGCGTTTGGGCATTGGTCCAGAAGATCTGTTCTTTGATGCTCTCCTCAACTTCAATGCCCTCTACTTTCCAATATTCGGAGGGAAAACGTCCCCAGGGGGTGTCTGTACCAAAGAGGATCCGGTCAAGGCCAACCTCTTCTTCAAGACATTCATGAATCAGCCAACTCGGCCCAAATCCCGGCACAATTGAGGTATCCGTGTAGACATCATACCCTTTTTTCAACCACTCGATAAACCGCGGCACAAAGCGAAAGGTCGGAGCAATGGCTTCCCCCATGTGGACCAAATGGTAGGTAGCGGCATCTCCATACTCCAGCATAAATGCTGCAAAGTCGAGCGGATCTGCACCGGGAAGATAGCCTGTGTGAAATTGGATCGGCAAGCGGTGAGCGTGAGCCGCGTTCAAAATCATCTCCATATTGCGGCGGACTTGAACGCTCCAATCCTGGGGATGGATGCCGATTCCTGACCATGAATTCGACGCAATTTTCAGCGCCCGAATTTTGGGTTGAGGAAGTTTGGCTAATACCTCTTCATTCAGTGCCTGTACATCGGTCATGGGCGATACCCACAACCCGCCGTAAAGCTCTTGCACTTCTGACACCGCGGCAATGACCAGATCGTTGTAGCGAAAAGCTGCAGCCGGATCATCCAAATAGGTAGGTACCACAAGGCCCCCAGCAATCCCATATCGCTCAAAATAGGCGGAGCAATCTAGACCAGAACCATGATCCTCAACAACACCACCCAACCCTGGCATTGGTCTAATGAGATATCCGGCAAACTTCTGCATCCCCCATGGCCCAATGTGAAAATGAGCATCGAAGACGTTACGTTTTATCATCTTTTCAATGGTCGTAACCCCTCTGATTGATAAGATTCACGAATGATGCGTTTCAGCTTACATCATCTCCTCTAGCGCCAAGGCGAAATAGGGTTTAAAGTTGGCTAGATACAAATGGCGGTGTTGGTAGTCGCTCGTGTCACCCTTCGTACCCGTTTCCAGCCACTCAACCAGTGCAGGGTGGGCATCGTGAGCATGTAGAAAGCCCACCAATGCTTGATGCAATCGTTCCGCCTCTTGTGGATGGTTAGCAATTACATTCTTTTCCTCGCTGCGATCATTCGTCTTGTCATACAATTCACGCCGCACTGGATCGGGACGATCCAGCAGGCATCAACGCTTGTCTTGAACCGTGTAGACGATATCCCCCGCCACAGAGATATCGGGAGCTGTTCCGCTGATTGCGTAGTCGCGCCCTGGATCGCCGGAGCCCACGATGGCTGAAGCAAATGACCGGCCCTGAAATGTGTCAGGATGTGGTAAATCCAGTAACTCCAATAGGGTCGGTGCGTAGTCTGCGGGTTGGACGATTCCATCTCGACGCCCTGGCTCAGCACCTGGCATCCGTACCATGAAAACCGTATGCGCCATCTGCTCGTATAGTGGACCGCCTTTGCTTAGCTGACCATGTGCTCCACAGTTGGTGCCGTGGTCCGAAGCAATGACGACAATGGTGTCTTTGTCGCGGCCAGTGGCAGCGAGCCGATCCAGAAAGCGGCCAATGTGATGATCGACCATAGTCACTTCACCTGCATAGTGCGCTTGTACATGCTTCAATTCGGTAGGACTCAGGGACTCGAGCGGTTCCCATCCCATCATCTGGCAGCCTTTGTCAAAATCAGGATCGTCGTAGAGGGCAACATAATGGTCGGGCGGATCCCACGGCTCGTGTGGGTCAAAGCAGTCAATCCAGAGGAAATATCGATCGCGCCGGCGATTCATCTCCACAAAATCAGCAGCAGCCTTAAAAAGCTGGGGCGAGTGCCACTCATCCTCCAACTGACGGCCGCGGTTGTTGCGTATGTATTGAGGGTATGTTTGTCTGCGTAAACGGTCGTTATATCGATCCGCATAAGTGTTCGGTCGATCCGGGCCGATATCGTCGATTCTGTGCTGATCGACCTCGTTGCCCCGTACAAAATGCCAACCGTGGAAGGGATAGTCGAACCCATGACCACCATTGATCAGATGCGGTGTATCAAAGCAAAGATAGGTCGCCCAGCCGTCGTCACCCAATAGTTTCGGCAGTGTAACGCGGTCAAATCCTAGCGGCAACCAAGGGTGGAACGGATTCCCAAAGCGACCAGTAAAAACATCGGTACGGAAGGGAATGGTAGGAAAACTGCCCAGATAGGCATTGTCAAACACGACGGCTTCTTGGGCAAATGCGTCTAGATTGGGCGTGTAGATCCAATCATTCCCATTGCAGCCAAGGTAGTCGTAACGCAGAGTGTCGATGCAGATGAAGATTAGGTTCATAACTGTTCTAACTTGTTAAACAGATAGAAAGCAACTGCTTCACGTTGGGACAGAGTCAGTCTCATATCGGGATAGCTTTTATTGGGGATATAATAGCAACTGTCTTTAGTGATTATAACACAGATCGGGGCAATATCTGTTATAATAATGGCTTCTAGCTTCCTCGTGCGATGAAAGGAGCGCAGATGTCTATTCAGATCAATCAAGTGCTGTTTGAAGAAACGACCCATTCCCCTTCGCTCATCGATCTAGTTGGCTATGAAGAGGCGCAAAGTATCGTTGATTTCTGCTTCATCGCCAACCCTTATTACCCAACTGCAGATATGATTAGCCAGCTACAAGAGCGTCTGCCCGTGCTGATCAAACACTATCCATCCAGCAATACGACGACGTACACGGAGCACGTCGCCCAGGCCATCGGCGTCGATCCGGCGCATCTTATCATGGGCAACGGTGCCACCGAACTGATTACCACAGTATGTGAATGCATTCTTGAAAATTTAGGTGTGGCGATTCCCACTTTCAGCGAATATGTGGAAAAAATGGAACCGGAGAAAGTACATCTTTATTCGCTGTCGTCCGATGAGAATTATCAGCTGGATTTGGACCACTATTTGGTCTGGTTGCAACAGAATCAACTGCACGCCGCGCTGATTATCAACCCAGGCAATCCGACGGGTCAAACTTTTTCGCTTGTACAATTGCATGAGTTTCTGCACGCCGCGACATGGATGGACATGGTCATTGTCGACGAATCGTTTATTGATTTTGCGGATGAAGAGATCCCTTCGCTACTCCACACCGCTGAGCAGTTTTCCAATCTGCTCGTTCTGCGCAGCATGAGCAAACATTGCGGTGTGCCAGGTCTCCGTCTTGGTTATTGCTACACAGGGAATCAAGAGCTTGTCACACATCTGCGCCATGTCTTGCCCACCTGGAATCTCAATACGTTGGCCGAGGTTTTTTTAAGCATGTTGCCCGCAACGGCTGGAGAATATCACGCTGCCCGCCGCCGTGTCATTCGCGATGTGCGCTGGCTCGAGACACAGTTGCAGGAACTTCCTGGTTACTTCGTCTATCCCACGGGAGCCAACTTTGTACTGGTGCGCATTGAGACCGGAATGACTGCACGTGACCTGCAGATGATACTGTTGCAAAAATTCAAGCTCTATGTACGGGATTGTGCCAACAAACAGGGCATGGATCGCTATCACATCCGTGTGGCATCGCAAGGGCGAGAGAAGGATGCAAAGTTGGTGGCGACGTTACGCGAGTTGTCCAGCAGATAGTGAAGGATTGAAATGGGAACCATCTTCGGGGCTACGGTGTATATCAAATAAATTCACCAGCTCACGACAGTTGAGTGAATGAAGCAATGTGTCGACTCCATTTAGGCACCTTGTGGTGCATACCCGAAAATCATGATACATTCCCAACTCATCCAATACATTCGCAAAAATTGGTTCTGGCTGCTTGTCAATCTGGCTGTGTTACTCCTTCTGGTACGGCTGTCCATACTTATCTGGACTACATCCGAATCAAACATCATTGCGCTCTTTGCCACTCAGAAGGCGCGTAATGTTGTTTTGTTCAGCGACAAGAGCGCACTGGTCCTGCTCATACTATCGCTATCTTGTACACCATTGGCAACTATTTTGGGATTTCGCCAGGCGATCACTGTGCGTAAGTCGCTTGGGTTGTGGGGTTTTGGCTTTGCCCTTTTCCACGCACTCTTCCTCATTGGCAACAAAGCCATCTTCTATGACGTTGAGGCATGGCGAAGCATTTGGTACATAACGAGACACGCATTCGAACCCGACATATGGGCAAAGATGCCATACGCACGCGCCGGTGTATATGCCTTGGCGTTGCTAATCCCGTTGGCCTTGACTTCGAATCAATTCACAATGCGTCTGCTCCGAAAAAACTGGAAGCGTCTGCATCGACTGGTTTATCTGGCAATCCCCGTTGCTGTTTGGCACTATTGGTGGCGTGAAAATTTTGCCGCTGAATGGGGATTCCCCACCTCGTCAGTCAGGACCAGTTCAAATCCACAGCGCATTCTCTTTGCCGTGATTGTGGCAGTATTGCTTCTCGTGCGCATTCCTCAGGTACGCAAACAGCTCAGCGGGTTCAATCGAAAACATTCCACGAAACCCCATTCTTCAATGACCAGCAAGCCAAATCCGTCTAATTCCAGATCATCCTCATAAGTATCCAACGTTGGTTCCGCTGATGCAGAGACATTGAGGCGAGCAACATGAAATATGTTGATGACAATCGCTCCTGTTTTAGGGCAAATGAAATTTGAATTTAACTGAACATCATTATAAGATCATTCGTTCCTACAACATGGCGCTTACCCGACGATCTGAATTGCTCCACCGAGCCAAGCGATCGCAGATTCAGATCGATAATGAAACCGAATTTGTTAATCTGGTGCTAGATTCTACCGACGGAGCTGTGGGTAAAACAATTCGAGAAATCGGTCCCGAGTTGCCGTTCGAGTGTATCCTGATCAGCATCAGACGCAATGGAAAAACCTTAATTCCTCATGGCAGTACTGTCTTTGAGTCTGGAGATGATATTACAGCCTTTGTGGCCAGTAAGGATTTCGATGCGCTCCATGCTTGTCTGAAAAATGAACAGTAGATCTGTCTAACCGCTTCTGACCGATCTGTTTTCTTAGTTCTCACAAGGGCTCACTTAACCAGACGTACCTTCAATCGGTAAAGACGCCTTGGCCAACTCTGTTCCCGCTTGCGTCATAGGCAAGCTGATGGTGGTAACACCGGCGTCGATCAGCGGTTGACTATCGGCTTCATTGCGAATCACAGCATTGATGGGACCATCGAAGCCAAGTTCGCGCAGCAGCTGCGTGGCTAATGCACTACCACGATGATCGGGAGTTGCCAGCAAAACCGCATACAGTCCCTTAATCTCCAACTCCTGCCATAGCTCGGGATCTTGTTCGTCGCCAAAGATAACCCGGCGACCTGCAGCCAGATTTCGCTCAATTTGAGCTGGATCGTTGTCTAGCCCCAGCGGTCGATTGCCATTCTCGATCAGATAATCATAGGCTGCTGTACCAACACGACCCATCCCCACAATGAGAATATCCGTTCTTCCTAGCGCGTGAGGCTGTTCATCGGGATGATCAATACGCTGACGCTCGAAACGACAAAGCCACCCCTCATTGTGTCTCCATAGACTGTTGGCAGCGTTGCTGAGTGGGGCATTCAAGGCATATGAAACCGCCACCAACAAACCCAAGATCACCACAATCGACTCTGGCATGAGACCACTTTGGGCCGACGCCGCACCCACAATTAGAGCGAACTCGCTGTAGGCCGTGAGCGTTAAGCTGGTCATAAAGGCCGTGCGCGCGCGTAGACGGAAGACCAATAGCAATACAAAGAAAAGTATCCCCTTCAATGGCAGTAAAAGAAGTAGAAACCCCAACATCCATAAGTCACCGAGTGATGGCAAGCCAGTGAGACCGACTTGTAAAAAGAACGCAACCAAAAACACCTCTTTGATGGCCCACAGCTTATCATAGAGTTCATTCGCTCGTTCATGCCCAGATAGTAATACTCCTGCGACCAGCGCACCTAACTTGGCGCTTAACCCACCAATTTCGAAGAGCCAGCCGACCCCCAGTGCCATCAGCAGCCCGTAGACGAGCAGCAGTTCATCCTGACCACTAAACTCCAACCCGCGAAGCAGCAGTGGCCGCAAAAAAGGTAGAATTAATAGACCGACAGCCCACCAATTCGGCATTTCTGCACCTGTAAACGCCAGCAACACCACCGCCACCAAATCTTGCAAAATTAGAATACCTATCGCCACGCGACCGTGGTAAGCATCCAGTTCCTTGCGTGCCTCGAGCGATTTTGCAGTTAATACCGTGCTGGAAAAACCCAATCCGATCGCAACAAGCAGAGCAGCAATGGGAGCGACCCCGAGGATAAACAACACACTCGTAAAGAGTGCACCGCTGATCAGCATGTGGATCGATCCGACACCAAGTACCTCCAACCGCAACATGTTCTTGATTCGAATATGCAACCCCACAGCAAAGAGCAGAACGGTCACGCCAAAATCGCCGATGGTGATCAGGGTGTCAGTGGCTGTAACCCCAGAGGCAGCCAGAATCAGTCCGGCTAGCAAAAACCCGACGAGTACCGGCAGACGCAATGCTTTCGCACCTAACCCTGCTCCATATGCTGTTGTTAACCAGATCAGCTCCATTATAGATCTCCCATACGATTCGTCGGTTTCGTAAGGATATCTCCCAGCTTGATTTCTGTCAGAGTCGCAACATAGTCATCTAACGCCCGCGCCTCCTCCTCCACGTCGAGCAACAGACGCTGATAGTTTGCAACTTGACCCTTCGACTGGCTCATCAATGCTTGTGAATAGATAGTGCCCAAGATTGAAACCGTATTTTCGATCTTTATTTCGGCCCATTGCATTGTGTGATGCAAATTTTCCAAGGCGGAAAGTTGCTGCTCGCGATTGGTCAACGTACGCTTCAATTCACGCTGGATCTGTGCGGAAGAAGCCTCCGCCAGTTGAGTTTCTAGCCGTGCGATGGCCTTGGGTACAGCCTTCAAATCATGCTGGAGCAGTGCATTTTGCTGAAATTGATCCACGCGCTGGATGAGTGCAACCAACGAGCTCTGCCAGTGATCAATATAGCGTGTCAACTCCGTCAGCCGCGCACGATTAAATTCAGACGAAGCCTGGTTGACCAAAGTCACGATGCCCTGGTGATATGCCTGGGCCTGGGTTAAGTAGCTGCGCAAAGTCTCGTTATTAGGAGCAGCTTGATTTATCTCTTGGTTGTTTACAGCGGAAGGAGGTTGTCTATTCGTGATAGGCTTTGAATCGTGTGCGTCGGAACCTCCCTGAAAACGTTCAATCAATAGTTCTAGTGCCGAACGTTGATACTGTCCCTCTCTCTTTTCTCTTTTCTTACTCTTTTTACTGCGCTTCTTTTGCTTCCGAAACTGCTTCTTCACTCCATCAAAAATGTCTTCAAAATCGGGCATGTTTTCTCCCCTAATCTTGGCAAACGAGCGCCAGCTCGTGATCCAAACTGGCGCTCGAGATTTCAAAGAATCCAAACGAATGATCGAATTTGCGTCAACCTGTATTCAGAGCCAGGCTCGAATTGCGAAACGCAAAACCCGTCCCCCATCCAGCGGAAAGCTGGGAATCAGGTGAAAATTAGTGTTCTAGTAGAGTTTGCGACCGTGCAGTCAATGTCGTCAAAATATCAGTTTGGGTGACCATGCCTTCGACGCCACCATACTCATCTGCGGCAAAGATCACGCGGGTTTGCGGATCTCGAAAATGTTGTAGAAGGCTTGATGGCGCTGATGTTAACGGGACAACGATAGCCTTCTGTGCAATTGCTGTTAGATCCACAGGCGTAGATCTGAAAGATGCATCTTCCAGCGCCAGCAGTACATCGCGCGCCAAGACGACCCCCACAACCTGATCCATACTGCCATCACAGAGTGGAAAGGCCGTAAAGTTATGCATCACGATCTTTTGGTGCACGGTTTCGGCTGAATCGCTCAAGTCAATCCATTTTGCGAACGTTCGATGCGTGATGATCGAGCGCAGCGAAATATCATCCAGTTCCAGCGCCTGCGTCACGATCTGCTGCTCTAATGGCTCAAAGACTCCCGCAGCCGCCCCTTCCGCCAACAATACTTTGATCTCCTCTTCAGTCACAGGTGGTTGGCTATTTTGCGGGATGTGCAACACGCGGAGCATACGCTCAGTGATGGCACTCAGGATCAGGACAATTGGGGCCGACACATAGGCCAACCGTTGCATAAAGGGGGCAACAACAATGGCAAAACGCTCTGGGTTGCTGAGCGCAATCGACTTGGGAATTAGCTCACCAATGAGGAGTGACAAAAAGGTAACCAGAATAACAATAGCAGTGAAGCTAATGATCTCTGTGTATGGCGACAGCCAGTCCCAGTAGGCGAGTAAAGTGGCCAATTCAATACTGAGGGTTGCACCGCTCAATGCGCCGGCAAGGATGCCCACCAGCGTAATGCCAATTTGGACAGTAGACAGAAAGGTCGTTGGCTCGTCGGCAAGGTCAAGGACACGCAATGCACGCGCATCGCCCTCGGCCAATTGTTGCAGACGTGCTTTGTTTGCTGAGACGACTGCAATCTCTGACAATGCAAAGAGACCATTGAGCGCCAATAGCAGTATGATGGCGAGCAATTCAATGAGGGCACGACTCAATGGAAACTCAAGCATGATGTCCCATCGCCTCGTTCATCTCCGTAGTGATCTGTGACCATGTTGGCTGTGGGCGTAGTCCAAAGGCAAAGATGATACGGTCATTTTCGCACTCAACCTTGACGTTTGTGTAGGTAACGGTGCAGGACAGAATGTGTTCGACATGGTGGGCAAAAGTGGGATACACCTGCTCCGCCAGCTCTTCGATATAGTGTTGGAAAAACGTTCGACCCGATGCCCGACGCATCAGATGGTGCTCCGCTGCCGTCAGGCTATGTTCGACACGTACCGTCAAAACGTTCTCCGTGATTGAAGCGCTCGCTGCTGTTCCTGCACGCCGTAGCGATTTGTCCAGTTCCTCTCGCAAGCGGAGGACCACGGCATCTAGTTGGCCTTGCGTGATCCGTTTATCGCCAACCTGTGGCGAGGCTTTACCGCCATATGTCTCGCTTTGGCCAACGCTTTCTGGACCTGAAGTTGAACGATTGATCAGCCGATTCTTAGTCATATCGATTTCCTTATGTTTATTATCCTCCAATGTTTATTCCCCAACGCATCAATCCCGACAACACTAAGAGACCACCCTTCCACCGCGTAAGCTGCCAGCCGGAGCGCATGAGAATGACGAGTAGAGCAGACATGCCAACCATCGGTAACAGACTCTGTTGTGCAGCTGTGCTTATAGCAAAGGGGCTGACTGAAGCGGCAAGACCAAGTGCACCGAGTATGTTGAATAGATCGCTGCCGATCAAATTGCCAACAGAAATACTGTGCGACCCGCGGAGCAATCCCGCAAGCGACGTGGCGATTTCAGGTGTGGAAGTGCCAAGGGCCACAATCGTTACGCCAATCAGCCACTCGGAGACACCTGCCGCACGAGCCAAGATTGATGCCGATTCGACCAAAAAGTGTGCACCAATCAAAACAATACCCAACCCAATGATCAGACGGGGCACGTCCTGCCACGTAAAGCTGCCTTCAGGTGTATCCTCTGTTGGCCCCTCACGATCAATTCCGAGGTAGAGCAAATAGGCTACCAACATCGCTAACAATATTCCACCTTCCCAGCGCGCCAGATGCAAATCAACCAAAAATATGGCCAGCAACAGTGTTGCGCCAAACAGCATCAAGCCATCTCGCAGAACAAGACGCTGGGATGTGCGGATTGAGTGAAAGAGCACAACGCTCCCCAAGATAAGACCAAGATTAAAGATGTTGGAACCGATGACGTTCCCCAACGCAATATCAGGCGCACCTTCAAATGCCGCATCGACACTGACTGCAAGTTCTGGTAACGATGTACCAACGGCAACAATGGTCAACCCAATGACCAGTTCCGACAAACCAAGTCGACGTGCCAGGTGTACTGCACCCTCCACAATCCACAAAGCACCAAGCCAGAGCGCAATGATGCTCCCGATAAGAATGACAATCTGTACTATCATGAAGCACTGTGTTCCTTCGTCTGTTGATGATTACGCTATTCAAATATCCACAGCCACCCTAAATTCGACAGCAGATGATGTCTGATCGATCCAGATTTCTGGTGATTGGGCAACAAAGAATCGCATTTGTCTGGATTCAACTGATTTGCTCTATCTTTCCGAATTAGATCGAGAATCACTTTCGCTCTGCACCTCTGGTGAAATCATGTCTGCATCAATGTATGTTGCGAACCAAAACGGCACCTTGCTTCGGTAGGCAGTTCGACCAAGCATATGCGCTGCCACGGGTGCAGTCAGAAATATGAAAAAGATCACAGCCAGTGCACGACTGCTTGTCCCCAACTCGTTAAAGTACAGAGCGTTCGCTAGCATCAGCGCAGCAACTCCCAACGTTGCCCCCTTGGACGAAACTGAGTTGCGTAGATAGACATCTGGCATGCGTACAATGCCAATCGCCGCAATCAGCATGAGTACCGCACCAAGGATAATAAGCAAAGGCACCGCTAGTTCCTCCAGCACAAAGTCCATCTTCGTTTATTCTCCCCGGGATAAATTTGTACGTTGCCGCTCGACATAGTACGCAAAACCAACGGTGCTCAGAAAGCTCAAAAGAGCAATGACCGCGGCTACATCTAGATAGGCTGGTTGGTCGGTGGCAATGGCATAGACGCCCAACATGCCGACTGCTACAACCGCCATGAAATCGAGCGCAACAACCCGATCCAGAAGATGGGGACCACGCGCGACTCGAAAGGCAACCAGCAATACCGAGCCTACGAGCAATGACAATGCAGCATTGAAAATCAGAAAATTTATATTCACTATCTCAAGACCTCCCTGACTCTGCGGGCCAGATCCAGCTGAATTTGGCGACGGAAGCGCTCAACTGCATTTTGGGTGACTCCTGCATGCATCGCATGGATGTAAAGCATGCGTGAACGTTTGTTGCCTTCGTTTCTCCCACTCTTTACACTTCTATTTTCAATCACATCAAGACTAAGAGTTCCTGGCGTGAGCGTTATAAAATTGGCAAGCAAGGTGACCTCGGCGTCAGAAAAACCGTCTATGGGAACAGCGACAACCGCGGGCTCTATCTTTGGCGTCGGGCGCAAAACATCAATGGCGACGCGCACATTGGCTAGAATCAATTCCCAGAGAAAGAAGAGCCCAAAGTAGAGCACCTCGAATCCCTTACTGAAAAATCTGGGTGCTTGCGCTTGGGAAGCATTTCCTTGGATGGCTTGTCCAAACAGCCCAAGCACACCATAGGTGACAAAAAAACCAACGAAAAAGTTTTGAACCGTAAACTGACCTGTCAGCAGAAGCCATACAATGGCCAGAGATAGGTTGAGTAACAACATCTGTTTATTCCCTTTGCATGTAGAACCCACTCAAAAAGGTTCTGAGTCCAAATAGGCGCTTACTCGGTCACATCGACAACTTTTTGTCGATAACGAATAAACGTTTGTCGATTTGGCCGAAGGCTGTTTTTTGCGCCGCCGTCCTGCACTAATGTTGCAGGCGCCAAAAAGTAGCCTCTCAAGTCAGAATACATTGGCATGGAACGCTCCGGATAGCACTTAGTACGAATCTTGAAGTGTAGACCAAATCCGCATAAGTTCGTATATTATCGTGACTACCCAGATCACAATAGCAATGCCAGAGGCTGCCGCGGCAATATCTTTGATTAAACCAATGCGTGGATCGTAGTCCGGCTGGATATAGTCACAGATGGCTTCAATCGCGGTATTCACCATCTCAGTAACAAGCATATGACCAGTGACAATGAGAAGCAGCACAAAATCAAACCATTGCCGTAGCCAAAATGCTAATAGCAGAACTGTTATTGTGACGAACATCTGGATCGCCACGTTACGGTCATGCGATATGGCAAATCGAAGCCCAGCTAAAGAGACACGCACCATATCTTGTGGATCAAAGCGTTTCCATCGTCGGTCCGTACGCTTGGTCAGCATTATGCTGCTCCTAAAAGAATCCAAAACCCTGTCGATGCAACCAAAAACATCAGGACGCGATAGAAAGACCAAATGCGCATGATTTTTTCCTCTATTTGAGTCTGGCCAATTTACACCCATCCAGGTAGGCCCGTCAGGTTTTGCTTCCCCATGGGCACATCCCCTCGAGAGTGAAGTCTAATGAGTCTAATTTTAACTATTTCGAGTCCTCTATTAATACCACAAGCGCTCATAGATAAGAATGATCTACTCGGGTAAAACTGGGCTAATTTTTCTCATCTATGGCCTTGCTCAGTATACCTTGGCACAACACTTGTCACATCTGTACCCAACACAGCCTCAATATAGCCAGTTGGATTGACAAGCTGAGCGGCGGCAGCGTCCACCATCTGTAAGCTGGGTTCGACCACGATTCCCATGCCTACCGCCAACGTAGAGAGCAGAACAATCGGTGCCATAAGCGACCAGGCAACTCTTCTCGGCAGTGGTATTGCGTTCTCAGGGCGAAAGGCTTCATCGCCTGCTTCTTTCCAAAAAGCTTCGTTCCAGATTTTCGTCATGGAGTAAAGAGTTAAAACGCTGACAGCCAATGACACGGCAACAATAATCCATTCCTCTGAGGCAAGTCCGGCACGGATCAGAAGTAGCTTGGCCCAAAAGCCGGAAAAGGGAGGCAGACCGGCCAACGCCAGCGCCGAGATGAGAAAGAGCACCGTCAATCCCGGCCAACTGCGATAGAGCCCGCCTAATTGTTCCAGCTTTTCTGTTCTCTGCAAGCGCCGCACTACGCCACCGATGAGAAAGAGATTGGTTTTCACAATGATATTGGGGGTGGTTCAAAATTAGGTTTACACTTTTGATATATAGACAAAAATCTATATGAGACCGTTTTCTCTCTGAGAACCGGCGAAATCAGAGAATATAAACGTTCTTTCTGTTTCTAAAAGTGTAAACCTATCTATCCAGCTAAAATGAACCACCCCTGATATTGTGAACAATAAAGAAGATTGCTCCCGCCAGCGCCAAAGGTGTTGAAATGGCCAACCCCATCATCATGTAACCGATCTGGCTCACAATGTGGAAGGAAAGGATACGTCGAATCTCATTTTGCGCTGCCGCCCCCAAAACACCAACAACCATCGTCGTGCCCGCGATCCAAAGCAATAACGTGTGGGTATAGGCAACATCATGCACAAAGAGAAGTGTAAAGAAACGAATCAACACATAGACGCCCACCTTCGTTAGCAAGCCAGCAAAGAGGGCGGAGATGACTGGCGGTGCTGTATGGTACGATGCAGGCAGCCAAAAGAAAAGGGGAAAGACTGCGGACTTGATGCCAAAGGCGATCAGGAACAGAACCGCCAACGTCGTAATTAGTCCTGGCTCAACAATACCCCGATCGAAACTTAGCGCCAGGTCGGCCATGTTCAATGTGCCTGTGACGCCATAGAGAATTCCGATTGCGGCCAGGAAGATGGATGATGCAAACAGATTGAGCGCCACATACTTAAAGGCACCTTCGATTTGGATGCGTCCACCGCCTAGAGAGAGCAAGACAAAGGACGCAATCAGCATGACCTCGAACCAAACGAAGAGATTAAATATGTCACCAGTCAGCACGGCTCCATTCAACGCCATTAGCAGCACTTGCACCAGTGGATAATAGCCGTCGTGCTGATGCATCTCATCCATGTCGACCAGACCATAGATGCTCACCATGAAACCGATTAACCCAATCAGCACCAGCATCACCATACTCAAAAGGTCCGCGACAAGAGCAATGCCAAAAGGCGCTGCCCAACCACCAATGTTCGCGACTTGGATGCCATCTGTGTGTCCTATCACAAAGAGGAAGGCAGTCGCCAACAGCAGTCCACCTGTGCCTACGATGCTGAGCAAACGCTGAATGTCAATGCGCTGCCAGACCAGCAGCATAACCACCGCCGTGGTAAGCGGGATGAGAATGGGTAAGACGAGTAATAATTGGATCATCAGATCGCCTCTAAACGGTCAGTTGCGCGCATCCGATCCACATCACCCGTGCCTTGGGTTTGATAGACTCGTTTGATCAATACTAGCGCAAAGGCCTGCACACCAAAGCTAATCACAATGGCTGTCAGAATCAGTGCTTGGGGTGTTGGGTCAGCGAAGATAGGGGTCAGCTTGTCAGCGTTGCCTGCAATGAGCGGAGGGGCACCACGCACAGTGCGACCGACCGTCAAGATGAGCAGATGTGTTGCATGTCCCAGCAGCACGAGCCCTATTATGAATTTGGCTATGCTTCTCCGTAGCATCATGTAAATAGCGGCAGCATATAATCCGCCCACGGTTAAGGCTAGAATAATTTCCACAATTTCTATCTCCACCGATCATCACGCACAGCGTGTGGTGTTTCGTCTTGCGCGGTTTCATGGACGTTTGTGGCGACCAAACCCTTGATCGACACAGGTTGCTGGGCTACCTCTGGTGCGGTCATTAATGTAAAGAGGATCTTCAGTATGACACCGAGCACCACCAGGTAGACGCCTACATCAAAGAGAAGCGGTGTACCTACCTTACCCACGACAGGGATTGGCTGGCTGTACCAAAGCCCCGTAAGAATCGGACCACCGGTCAACAAACCAAAGACTCCAGCCACAATAGCAAAAAGCAATCCAACACCCATCAGCGTACGTAAATCCAAGCGCAGCATTCTGTGTGCATTCTCAACACCAGCAGCCAGTGCATAGAGAGCAATCGCCGCTGCTGCAACCAACCCGCCCACAAAACCGCCACCCGGCTCGTTGTGTCCACGCAAGAGCAGAAAGAGCGAAAAGAGCAGCAAAAGAGGCAATAGAAATCGTGTTGATGTCTCAAAAATTACTGAGTGGTTATTCATTGTTCATTCTCCACAACCAAAAAAATTTCGGATTTTGTTGAGCGAGTTAATCTCTAGGAGGTAGTTATCCACTGCGCTCTGGAAGAATCAGAATATCTATTTCCAATAAGCCTGTTTAACGTCAACCGCTTCAGACTGATTGACGTCACGAATTAACGGACGAATCAGCGCATGCACACCAAGCGCAGCCACAACCAAAACGATTACTTCGCCGAGCGTGTCCAATGCCCGGAAATCAACCAAAATTACATTGACGACATTACGTCCGTTTGCGGCTAGCCAACTTTGATTGGCAAAGTAGTTACTCACATGCATAGGATGGGGTTCCTGCACAGCTACCAGTACCAGCATCGCCATGAGTCCACCTGTCACCACGGCAACCGCTGCGTCTCGTAACCGTCCACGCTGGCTTGTCAGTTTGGCAAAGAGAGGCAGCCGATAGAGGACAAAGACAAAGAGCAAAACGGTCAATGTTTCTACGGCAAACTGCGTCATGGCCAAGTCAGGTGCACTGTATAAAGCAAAGAGTAAAGTCATCCCCAGGCCCACAACGCCAACGGAAACAATTGCGACCATGCGAGAAGCAGAAGTAACTGCGTACCCCGTTGCCACCAACATGAGAGCCTGTAGCCCCGCCTCGTAGACGCTGATGGCTGACCAAGTTGGAATCCCATTTACCCTCCACTTCATACTGGTCTGTGTCAAAAGCGTAAAGCCAACGAACATCACCATCACGACCATGACCAACCTGAGATAGTACCGCAGATAGCCATGTTGTAGTTGCTTCGTCTGCCACGTGGCTATCCGAGGCAATCCATTGAGCAACCAACGAAATCCCTGTTCCGGCCCAATACGAGCACCCACATCAAGCCAAGACGTTATAGAGTGGATCCTCTTGAATCATCTGGCTCTGCACAGCCAATTCGCCGCTCTCCATCGTTCCGGACACCTGCCCGAGGAGCAGGATACCGGCCAGGAGCGCGAGCCCACCGCTGCCTGTGACGAGCAGGGCTTGCAGAGCAGACGAACGGGAACTTTGGTAGCGATGCTTGTAGCCAATTAGTAGATAGGAACTGATACTGGTTAGCTCCCAGAAAATAAAGAGCGTTAGTAGATTGGCCGAAAAGACAAGGCCCAACATGGCTATCATAAAGGTCAGCAGATATAGGTAAAAGCGACCCAACTGCCCGTCGCTGGCCAGATAACCACTAGCGTAAACAAGAACCAGCGCACCGATGCCACTAATGAGCAGCCCAAAGAGCAAACTCAGGCCATCAATCTGCCATGAAAGCGAGATGCCTAGACTTGGTACCCACGAGAGCGTACCGTAGATCGAATGACCACTTACAATGGTGCTTTGGGCATTCAACAATAGTGCGAAGATTGCGAGCGGCAACAGCGCAAGTAACCACGCTACGAACTTGAATTTATGAATATTTAGACGCTGGATGGTAGGCAAATCTTGATTGAGTGGAATCATATTTTGTTACCTCGGTCGGTGCCGCACCCAGGTTGTACAATCAAGTCAACAACCTGATGTCATCCAAGAAATAGAATAAAAAAAGGCCGACACGAACCTGGATTCAGGTCTTCGTGTCGGCCTACTTTGTATCTTATCCCCTTTGCTCAAGGGCAAAGGCTATACGCTACCTAGTCCGCCTTAGTTATAGCTTCGGCTCCATTATACAGAATATTGAAACTTTGTCAATAGTTTGTACAAGGAAAAGGATGAGAATTTGATTAACGTTTTCCTTTGATCAGCGGATACTTCTTGTCCAAATCCTCATCCACAACCAAGACAATCATTCGTTCACCAGTCTTTGTGCTCATGTCAGTGTGTAGGCTGATCAGTTGACAATCAGTTACATTTCGAACAATGTCTTCTATCAATGGCCGGGAACTTTCGAAGAGTTGACGGCGCATCTCTTTCACTAGATCGCGTCCTTCCGTACTAGCGGCTAGTTTCTGTTCGGCAGGTGTCATCAACCCTTTCAGTCGCACAAGGATCATGTCGTTGAGGAAGATTGTGCGTGCATCAAGTGGACCGCGCCCTAAATGCTCCTTCTCAAATTGAATAATTGCTTTTGTAAATTTGGCTTCTACCATTCCACGCGTCATGGGTTGTATTCTAACATGATTTGACCATCATTACTATTTCGATAAGTGAATGGGGGCGCAGGCAAGATACGATCTATTTTTCAATTCGTACCGAGAACAAGCTTGGCGCAGGTGAGATTGCCCGCACAATTGTGGGCGAGCAATGTGCAGCGGGTGGACAACTTACGCTTACTGACAAGGAACCTGAGGAGCTTGCGCTGAAATTACAAACCGAATTTCTCGAAAATTTTTCGATTTCTGATGAGCAAAAGAGTGTACCGCTTTTGCCTGTCTAAGTGTTAGAAGTATTTTTCGACTACGTAGAATCTCGATCAAAAATTATACAAATTGATTCGTTACAGAGATAACCCAATGCTTCAAAGCTTCTCTTCTCTGGGTAATTTGACGATCGTGATCCAAAAATCTTCGATCGTCTGAACGACTTGGATGAACTGGTCCAGGTCGACAGGCTTGGTAATATAGCAATTTGCATGGAGGGAATAGGCTTTGAATATATCCTCATCCGCTTCTGAAGTCGTAAGAATGACAATCGGGATGACCTTGAGATCGGCGTCAGCTTTGATTTCTGCCAGCACCTCGCGTCCATCTTTTTTAGGCAAGTTTAGGTCGAGTAGAATTAGGTCTGGCCGTGGAGCATTTGCAAAGTTTCCTTGACGGCGCAAAAATGCCAATCCGTCTACACCGTCTTGGACGACACTTAAATTGATATGCATTTTGGTCTCAACCAGCGCTTCTTGGGTCAGGAGGACATCGTCGGGATTGTCCTCAAACATTAAGACTTCAATTGGTTGCCCCAGCTTACTACTGTTCATAATGAAGATTTTCCTCTAGCGGCAAGGTAAAAAAGAACGTTGTCCCCTGTCCTGGTTCCGACTCGAACCAAATACAACCGCCATGATGTTCAACAATCTTTTTGCACATCGCCAGACCGATGCCTGTCCCTGGATATTCGGAACGCGTATGTAAGCGTTGGAAGATCAGGAAGATGCGCTCAGCATATTGGGGTTCGATGCCAATCCCATTGTCGTGTACCGAGGAAAGCCACTCACTATCATTAGAAACCGCTTTGATTTGGATCGCGGGCGTCTGCTCTCCACGGAACTTGATGGCATTGCTGATTAAATTCTGGAAGAGTTGTCCCAGTTGAGTGGCGTCTGCCATGACGGTTGGGAGCGAATCGTATGTAATCGAAGCGTTGTTCTCTTGTATAATTGCTTCTAGGCTATTTAACGTTTGTGCCACTACGGTCGAACAGTTTGTCTGGCTGACTAGACTGCTACGTTTACCCACGCGCGAATAGGCAAGCAGCGCTTCAATCAGGCTTTTCATGCGATTTGCGGCAGCAACGGAGCGCTCAATAAACGTATCTGCATCTTTGCCTAACTTCTCCGCGTACCGTCGTTGGATCAACTGAATATATCCTGTTATCGCACGCAACGGTTCTTGCAGATCGTGAGATGCCACATACGCAAACTGTTCCAGTTCAGCATTAGAACGAGCCAATTCGTTGGCTGTCTGTTGCAGTTTGCTTTCTGCCTCCTTGCGTTTAGTAATATCTCGGCTCATGCCAACCAGACCTATGAGAGTCCCGTGCTTGTCGTGCAGAGGTACTTTGGTCGTCGATAGCCATTGCTTTCGGCCTTCTGGTGTAATGGTTATCTCTTCCCGGTCGACCAGCGACACGCCAGACCGAATGATTGCCTGTTCGTCGGCATAATATTGTTCAGCTAACTCTCGCGGGAACATGTCGAAATCGGTCTTGCCCACTACCTCCTCCTGCGTTGTGGCACCCAACACGTGTAAATGAGCTTCATTGTTGACCACAAAGCGACTTTCCGTATCTTTGACGAATATGTAGTCAGGCAGGTTGTCGATCAACGTACGCAACAAATAACGCTCTTTCCTGAACGCTTCCTCGGTCCGCTTGTGCTCAGTCACATCGAGCACAAAGAGACGGACTCGATCGGTCTTCTGAACGAGATGTAGCACTCGCTGATACCAGCCGTTATCGATCCTCACTTCATCAGTGAGGGAGGTTCTTTCTTCGCTTTTCAACGTGGCAACCACCGTATGTACATCTTTCAGCAGCAGGTGTTCTAAACCAGATGCCTGAAGATTTGGAAATAGACGAGTTGCGGCGGGGTTGAGAAAATGGATGTTCCCAGCTAGGTCTAGTTCGATAATCGCGCTGGGATTCAATTCAGGAAAGGACGCCCCATGTTCTAATTCTTTCTGGAGTTGTTGCATATTTTTTGTCATTTGCCACCTGCTTCGAAGTAGCTTTGAGCCGTTTTCTGGGTTCCACCACCGCCTAGACAGACCAACATATCCAATTGATGCTTCCGGAAATTATCGACGATCACGTCGGTCATGTCCATCATCTTACCGCCTATGGGCATTCGGTGCGGCTTGTCCTCAGAATGGTTCTGCCAAGCGTCAGGATATCAGATAACATTGAACCATCCAAGGAAACTGTTCTGTTTTCCATCAGCCCGCGGAATCCATCTTGAATGCTGATGACGTGCATAAGGGTTACCGTTTGCCGAATTGCCACCACCTTTTTCGGGACTCCTCTTCTACTTGCTGCGGAATTGCTTGCGTTTCTGGTGGAACTGATCCAGATTGTAATAGATCGACCAAAGTATCAAACTGATCCAGATCGAGGGGTTTTGGACAGTAGCGATTGGGTGAAATACCGAGACCATAAAGACGATCTCGCTCTCCTTGGGTAGAAGTCAGGATCATTACCGGAATCGATTGAAGTTCGGGATCTCCCTTTAGCTTCTCCAAGACTTGAAAACCATCCATTCTGGGCATGTTCAGATCGAGTAGAACCAAGTCAGGACGTGGCGCACTTTTGTGTCCTCCTATCCGGCGAAGAAAATCCATTGCCCGCTCACCATCTTCTGCAACATTAAAATTTAGGTCAAATTTTGAATCCGTCAGAATTCTCTGGGTCAACTCTACATCGCCCGGATTATCCTCCACGAGCAAAATTTCGACAAACTTAGCAGCTTTAACAGCCGTGCCATTATTATTTTCCTGTGACATGTTAGATTTCTCCTTGGTTATCAATGGAATTGTAAAATAGAATGTCGAACCATTTCCTGGCTCCGACTCTAGCCAGATCCGGCCTCCATGCCGCTCGACAATCTTCTGGCAAATTGCCAGACCGATGCCGGTTCCTGGATATTCGGAGCGATGATGTAGTCTTTGAAACATTAAAAATATACGTTCATAGTGCTCTGGCGCGATGCCAATGCCGTTGTCACGGACTGAAAAGCGCCATTCTTTCTCCTTTTCTGTTTGCTCACGTGTAGCACGTGGCACGGCACGCACGATTTCTCCTTCGGTTTCCTCACTCTGGTTATTATTGACAGTAACAAGCTCGGCCGAAATGTGGACATGAGGTGACGAGTCGCCACAATATTTGATTCCGTTGCTAACTAGATTCCGCAGAAGCTGGGTTAGTTGGGATGTATCGGCCATGACTGTTGGCAGATCTTCCCACGTTACTTTTGCCCTGCTCTCATCGATAACTGCTTCTAGATCGATGACTATCTGTTCCAGAGCCTTAACACAATTGGTTGGCTCGAAAGGCCTTCCTTGTGTACCCACCCGAGAGAAGGCCAGCAGATCATCGATAAGCACCTTCATTCGGTTGGCTCCATCAACGGCGTAATTGATATAGCGATCAGCATCGGCGTCTAATTTGCCTTGATAATCAGCGGCCAGGAACTGGACATAGCTCGTGACCATTCGCAATGGTTCTTGAAGATCGTGCGATGCCACGTAAGCAAACTGCTCTAGCTCTTTATTGGATCGTCTTAGCTCTTCCGCCTGTTGTTTGAGAAACTCTTCCGCCTGTTTGAGCTGCGCATAGAGTTGTGAACTGGCGATGGCACCAGCAATCTGTGCGGCGATTCGTTCGAGCAGTGCCAACTCTTGCTCGACAAAGGCATTGGATCTGGTTGAGCTGAGATGTAGAACGCCTATGACCTCGTCGTTCGAGATCAATGGGACAGCAAGATGCGATTGTAGATTTGATAAGAGGCTGTATACCAGGTTAGGATAGCGCCTTGCTATTTCCGCCGAGTCCAATCCTTGAATAATTAGCCCTTTTCTGGTTTGAACGACTTCCTCTTCGTATGTGCCGCGCAAAGGATTGCTGTATCCCTTTTGACGGTCTGGAATGTCAACCCCAAAGATATAGTCGTTGTGAAACCGCTCATGGTCGAGTTCGATGAGGTTGACTGCGATCCGATCACAGGGAATTAGCTTGAGCACTTGTTGGGAAAAACGCTCATAGACTTCATCAATTTGCAAGGATGAACTGATGATGCGTCCGATTTCGGCTAACACGCTGGTCTCTTCTGCTAGCTTTCTGATGACCTGTTCCGCCTGTTTGCGTTCAATCGCATAGTTGATGCAGCGGGTCAGCACGGTGCCGTTTACCTGCCCCTTTACCAGGTAATCTTGACCTCCCTCTCTGACCAATTCAGCACCTAAGATCTCATCCTCAAGACCGGTCAGGACCACAACGGGTACAGTTGGTGCCTGAGCATTTACCTGCCGGAAGGTCTCGGCGCCCAGGCTGTCGGGAAGGGAGAGATCGAGCAGGACTACATCAATTCCACCTTGGTTCAGGCGATTCAGCCCTGTTGATAAGCGTTCCGCCCACTCTACTGTAAATTCAACTCCTTTCGATTCGGTCAGACTCTCTCTCACCAAAAATTCGTCATCGGGATCATCTTCGATTAGCAGGATCTTGACTATCGGGGGGCTGTCAGTTGTGAATGAAGCATTTTTTGTTTTTAAATCTTGCTGCTCCTCAGTCACGACTTACCTCTTTCCTCAGTTGCATACTAAACTAAGCTCTGTATGAAAATATGGTTATGCTTTATCTGGTAGAACTATAGGAAAAACCATGTTCTCATCACAACCGCAGTATAAAGTTACTTTTTGCCAAAAGGCCACCACCACGGAGATTGCTTTGTTTGTGTTGCGTGGGGCAGTGGGTGAGTCTCTGGGTCAACTCCACATCACCAGGATTGTCCTCTACGAGCAATACTTGTACCGAGTTGGTGCCTGACCCATTTGATCTTTTCTGTGCCATTTTGGGTTCCTCCTTTTTTGCTACATCGCTTCTTGAATTCTTAAGCTGGTGGCAGTTCAACGATTTCAAACCAGTACTTTCCCAGTGTTTGCATAACCTTCACCAATCCTTCGAAGGTGACGGGTTTCACAATGAAAGAACTGACGCCCAAATCGTAGCTGCGCAATATATCTTCTTCAGCTCGAGAGGTGGTCATGACCACAACTGGAATGCGACGCAAATCTGGAGATTGTTTAATCTCCGCCAAAGCTTCTCTGCCATCCTTGCGCGGCATGTTTAAGTCGAGGAGGATCAAACCAGGCCGTGGGGCCATCGCATCAGCATATGTTCCCCGATTGTGAAGGTAATCCATCAGTTCCTCGCCATCTTCAACAAAACACACTTCGTTTGCCAGACGACTTTCATGAAGTGCTTCCTGTGCGAGTAGACGGTCATCAGGGTCATCTTCCGCGATGAGAATGAGAATTGGTTGACTAGATTTGCTTGCCATATTTCTACATCTCCTGGTTAGCAGGCAGGGTGAAAATAAAAGTCGCACCCTTATCGGGCTGACCTTTCGCCTCTAGGGTACCGCGGTGCCGTTCGGCAATTCTCTGGCAGATAGCGAGTCCCATCCCTGTTCCTTCATAGTCTCGGCGGCTATGCAGACGTTGAAATGGCTGAAAAATGCGATCGAGGTACTTTTTCATCAAAACCAATCCCATTGTCCTCAACAAGTATCCGGACTGTATCTGATTCAATTTCGGTGTGTGTGTGATCATTGATGTATATTCTAACAATGGGCGCAGTATCAGATCTGTGGAATTTGAGGGCGTTGCCGATCAGATTTTGGAAGATCTGACGCATCTGCAATGGGTCGGCCTCTAATGTGGGCAACCGATCAAGCTCGATTCGTCCATGGCTCTCTTCAATTGTTGTCTCCAAATCTGATATGACCTGTTGAACGAGCTGAAATAGATCAACCTGCTGAAATGGTTCAGTACGGGTGGTAACCCGTGACAAAGTGAGCAGATCATTGATCAATGTCTGCATGCGGTTCGCTGCACTCTGCATGCGATCCATGTAATCCTGGGCCGTGTCGTCCAACGCATCCCCATACTTTGAACGGAGTCGGTCGCTGAACGCGATTATTTTGCGTAACGGTTCTTGTAGATCGTGAGAAGCCACATAGGCAAACTGTGCCAATTCTGCATTGCTGCGCTCCAATTCCTCGCTCTTCTGCTGGAGAGTAGCTTCAGCCTCTTTTAATGCCGTCACCTCAGAGTGAGCGCCCAACATGCGGATGGGGTTGCCCTGCTCGTCTCGAATTGCAAGTCCACGACAACGAACCCAGACAGTAGAGCCATTCTTGTGTCGATATCGCACCACTTGATCATAAGGGTGGCCGGGATCTTCACAATGCTTGTGAAAATTGTCCAAAGCAACTTGGAGATCGTCTGGATTGATCATATCCTGCCACGCTTCTGCAAGGTGCGGGTGCTCTTCTGGCTCGTAACCAAACACCTCCCAGAATCGAGGACTCATCCATTCGTGGACAGGATCCTCCAGGTCCCAATACCAGATTCCATCCAGGGAGCCGTCCTGAAGAAAGTCGAAAACCATAGGATCCTCACGGACCAGGCGATAGAGTTCTTTCTTTAAGTAATGATCCCGATTCTCTGAGAGCGTTTGCTGAAGCTTTCGTGCGTTGTTGGGTGTCGTTTCCTTGTCCATAGATTGATCTTGTTCGCCCTTCAAATAGTCCGTGATGACGGAACAGGGTATTGTTATCTACGCCCACCGACTCAAGCCAACCTCATAGGGATGCACTATTGGTAATAAGCACCACTGATGTAATGTTCGAACTGCTCGATCATAAATTGTTGTTCAGAAATAATGGATTTAACCAGATCGCCGATAGAAATCATTCCAACAACCCGTTCATCCTTCATGACTGGAAGGTGACGAATTCGTCGCCCTGTTAACAATGCCATGCACTCCTCTACTGTTTGCTCCGGATGGACATAGATGACGCGACTGGTCATGATCTCACGAACCATCGTTTCCCATGAAGTTTTTGGGGTGGTTCATTTTAGGCGGACAATTAGGTTTACATTTTTGCAAAGAGAAAAGATGTTTATATTTTCTAATTTGAGCCATGCTCAGGCAGAAAATGACCTCATATAGATTTTTGTCTATGTATCAAAAGTGTAAACCTAATTCTGAACCACCCCAAGTTTTTCCTTTTAATATGACTTTACGTGCGTAATCGCGTTCAGAAATAATGCCAACTAATTGATCTCCCTCCATGACTGTGAGGGCACCGACGTCTTTTTGCGCCATCTTTGTTAACGCATCAAATACGGTCGCGTCGGGTGTAGTAGACCAGACGTTATCTCCTTTAACGTTCAACAGTTCTTTGACCGTTTTCAATCGTTTCCTCCTTTTATCTCGTAATGATTTCCTGTCCGTTATCAGCGAATTGCTTTAGGGTGCATAAGTAGATGAGTAGGTGAATCGTCTCACTGTCAGTTGGGTGAATGCAACAACATCACAGGAATTGTGACATGGCGGGAATTGTGACATGGCGACGGATATGTTCAGCGATACATCCATACAGGACTTTACTCATATCTATGCGGTCGCGAACCGTCATCGCAACGAGGTCGATATCACGAGCGGTGATATAGTGTTCAACTTCTTGGGCTACATTGCCCAGTCGAGCCTCACCAGCTACTGCGTACCCGGCTTCTTCTAACGCATCTTTTGTTGTGAGTAACTCATCACGGAGTTGAGCAGGGATGGTTGCCTGAACCTGATGATGCCCCAGGAGATATAGATCAATGATCAGCATCTCATCTGGGAAATAGAGAGTTCGAGGCGGATCGCCGACGCGGAACAGGATCAGATCATTATCTGTCGGAGGAATATATCTTCGTACGTGGGGTAAGGTTCTTTCTCGAAATTCTGAGCCATCTAGCAAAATCAGTACTTTATTCTTTGTCATCTGTGGATTCCTCCTGTACATTCGCTAGTCTGTCCAAATACCCTGTCCCCAATAGCGGTAGCAGCTCGTTTGCGCAGCCATTAGATGGAAATCAACTGGAAGACAACCCAACATCATTTGTACTTTAGCTGCCAAAAAGCCCGACATACTGGTCGGGCTTTGAAACAGCCTCTGATACAGTTCGAACTGACTGTCTTAGTAGGACGCCCTGAGAGAATTTCTGCATACCATCGATATCTGTTTTAGCATTCGAGTTGTCCCTCGTGGTTTGCGCGGCGGGTTTGTACTTCAAGAAACGCTCGTAGAGCAAGAACGCGCCTTGTACTCTCTGCCAATGATATTCTGGATCGCGTTATTGTGTGAGATCGATTCACACGCTTGAACTGGCAACACACAACATAATTGTTGATCTGGTCGATGATCTCGATATTATGTCCACAGGTGATGAAGCTCATGGATGATACTCCTTTTTCGGAAAAAGATCGGATCGGGTACGATAAATTCACCCTCATCTAACACCTAGCCTCAATATTTAGAGCGATTCGTACCTTTTTATTGAACAGCGTTGGGATATGCTGTGCGCATCGCATTCAGTAGGTAGTCGGCTGGATCGCCTTTGCAAAAGAACGAATCAGCGCCAGCGACAATTGCCGGCTGTTGAGCTTCTGGCCAGACGCTTAGTGCCATCACTTTTGGTTGAGATGGCAAGGAATGAATCGTTTCGAGCAATGATGTGGTAGGTTGACCAGGAAGTTCCCAATCGAGTAACACAATGTCAGGACAAGCAGATTCCAGACGATCGAATAAGTCCTCTACCCTTTCTGCCTTGCCAACCACTTTCATGTCTGATTCCTGCTCGAATAGGACTTCAGATACGTGTTGCAAAAATAGAAGATCTTCAGCTAGGAAGACACATATATTGATCTGCTTCCCCCAAGTTGTGTTCCAGTTGCAAACTTTGGTCCCTACTGTCATCAAACCGGGTACCGCAAACAACTGCTGCATATACTATAGTTGTAACAAATAATATCCCTATCATACCCAAAAAAACGACCATCTTTCCCTCCCAAGCTTTTCCAGAGCAATACTTTGGATGTGCTAAAAACGCTGTTTTGCGTGTCGTTACTATTAGATAAAGCAAAATCTCGATTTCATTCAGAGTTCACTTTAGGAATGACGATTAAATAGCTCATCGATGTCATTCTCGAGTGAAACGAAGAATCTATTGATGAGTTATTTAATTCCGAATCCTTAGCGAAACTTAATCACCCCTACCTTTCCATTTTGTCTTTATGATCAGACCAATTCTCCCGAACGTACTTTTGTAATAAGGTCCAGCCTGTGTTTCCTTCATCTATTCATCGAAGTATCATGGGTAATTCACGAGGAGAGGGCAGAAACGTCCTCTGAGAGGATAAGTCTGGGTTTTGGAATTTAAACGGGAGCGAACCATTAGAGATATCTCTATGGTCCGCTCCCGTTTGGTGGTATTTCTATTAGCATCTGAGTGATGCACGTCCTGTTTTATGAAGGGTTTACAATGCGTACTAGTTCGTTCCTGTAATGTTATGCTAATGTGTTGCAGAGTAATATTCGCAAGCCAACGCATTACCGAATCTTAAACGACTTTCTCGTTTCGCTGTCGATCTTTGAAAAGGAATCTGAATCAGCGCTTTGGCGAACCATTCTGGCATACGAACTGCAAATCTGTCGAAAGGTACACAATTGTTCTATGATACGCTTTTCTTCGCCAATTCTTACTGTCTACGTCATCTGCAAAGGATAATTGTTTGGGAAAGACTGTTGCGTATCGTAGCTACCCTTTTTTGTCTGTTGACTCATCTACAAGATCAATTCCTGTGAATGAATATTCGGCGAATTGATCGCTTGTAGATCTCCGCTTTCCTAGTACATCCTCTCGTAAATAGCACAGCAATTTATTTCGCTGACTCTCTCTGAAGAATCGCTTGGAAAACCTTATGCAAACTTCTGCTGGTATTTACTAAGAGAGGAAAACGGTTGGGTTTTATATTATATATGTAGGTGGTGGACAATTGGTGATTCACGTGCTGACAAATATCCTGAGAGATTTGTGCTCTCATCACTAATCTTGTCACACCCACCTACATATAACTTGTGGACAATCAAAGGCCACCACCTCCCTTTCAGTTTCGCTCATCTATGAAAATTGTGTAGACAATTGCCCTTGGCATAAACAAAATAATCTGTTTGCACAATTTCATCTCATGAGCTTTTGTGTTGCACCAATTAAAATTGGTTCGAAGACCAATGTATGCTCATTTCCCAAAAATATACAAAACGGCAATCGTGCGAGACAATCTCCATTCTGCATGTTCGTATTTAATGAGCCAAGGTGAAATGGTGCTGGGTTAATAGAAATTTACATCGGTCGGGGAATCTACTACATTCGTGAAGTGTGTTTCACAATATAGAATGTACGACAGTACATTCTATGAGACACATTCAATAGATGAGAATTGCAATCTACTGATCTTCACTTGCAGTGAGTATATATCAACTAGCGTTGAAGAGGAACGACCCTAACGACAGGTTTTTATTGCCGGAAAGGACAGTAAGCACCTGTCGTTTACGACAGGATAACAGAAGGGTAAGATCCAGAGATAGCGGCACGAATCTCGTCTGTCAACTTGTCATCTTACTTGTGTTCGGTCAAAGCCCAACGGATTGCTTCAGCGCGCGTAGAGACACCAACTTTGTCGTAAATATTCGTGAGGTGAAAACGAACAGTCCGCTCACTCAAGTGCAGTTCGCTTGCAATCCGATTATTAGTCCACCCCTCGGCCAACAGATTGAGGACCTCCTCTTCACGAGCAGTCAGCTGGATATGATTACGGGTCTCTTGACGCGTACTTGCCGCCATGCTCGCTGCGGCGCGCCGACTTAGCCATCCTTCCTCACCACGAGCTACGCCACGCACAGCATCCACAATTGTCTCGAGTGCTTCCTCTTTGGTGAGATAACCAGCAGCACCGCTGGAGAGTAAATTCATGATATATTGATCGTCATCATACGCACTCAACCCCAGAACACGTATTGGAAGCTGAGCCTCTTTCAACTCTCGAGCGATCTCAACACCCGACTTGCCCGGCATTTCCATATCAAGCAAGAGAATGTCGGGCATAAGTTGTTTGACTAAATCGAGCGCGTCGTGACCCCGATCTGATTCACCTACAACCACGATGTCTCCTGCCTGTTCCAGCAATACTCGGATTCCGGAACGTACAATCGGATGATCATCAATCAACAGAACTCGAATTTTGTTCATAATATTTTACCCACTTTTGCTGAGTCTGGTTGCAACGACAGTGAGCGATGTACCAACTGTTGTGTTCGATAAGACCGATAGATGACCACCAATAGCTTCCGTTCGTTCTGCTACACCAAGCAGACCGAAGTGACCATCACGAGCCAGTTCGATCCACCGGTGCGGTACCTCGAATCCACAACCATCGTCAACGATCTTTAAGCGAATCTGCTCGTCAGTTAACCGAAAACTGATGCGTATATGGCTGGCGTTGGCATGTTGGGCCACGTTGACCATCGCCTGTTGATAAATCCGAAAGAGAGCCAGACGGATATGCTCAGACAATGTCTGGCCGTCGGCATCCATATCCAAGTCAACTGTTATATCTGGAAATTTGGTCCGAAATTGCTGTGCATGTGCGCGTATGGCTTGCTCCAATCCAAATGGTGCGAGTGTAGGTGGCCTCATCTCGCCACACATAGCCCGAATAGTTCTGATAGAGTTTTGTAGGCTTTTCTGAACTAGCGATAACTTCTCGCGAGCTGGTTCATGACGAATCGTGTCTGCCAATACCCCCAGGTGAAATCGAATTCCAATCAAATCTTGTAGTGGACCATCGTGGAGTTCCTGGGCCATGTGGAGCCGCTCCTGCTCACGGCTATCG